>JBGPHH010000076.1:0-15478 GCA_041484265.1 Vicinamibacteria bacterium | reverse complement strand
CCCGAAGACGGGGAAGTCGACGCCGATCGACGTCTGCTACAGCGGCGGACACAACGTGTTCGGCAACGACAAGGACGAGACGGTGTACTTCGGCAGCAGCCTGCCCATCGGCGGGGTCGGCTGGTTCAAGACCCGTGTGTGGGACGAGACGCACGACGCGGAGAAGGCGCAGGGCTGGTGCCCGGCCATCATTGATTACAACGGCGACGGCAAGACCGGCCCGTACACGCTGGCCAACGAGCCGCCCGATCCCACGCTCGATCGCGCGATGAGTGGATCGAACAGCTACGGCATCGGATTCAACCCGATCGACGGCAGCATCTGGATTGTGGGGGGCGTCAACGGCGGGGCCAAGGCCGCGATACCCGGCAAGATTCTTCGGATGGTGCCAGGGGCCAATCCGCCGGCCACGTGCATGACCGAGGTGTACGAGCCGCCCTTCCAGAACGCCAAGGCTCCCGGGCAGGAGGGCTACCTGACGCAGGGTGTCGAGGTCGATAGCAAGGGCATCGTCTGGGTGTCGCTCGGGGGCAGCGCGCATCTCGCCAGCTTCGATCGCAGCAAGTGCAAGGTCACGAAAGGGCCGACCGCGACCGGTCAGCATTGCCCGGAAGGTTGGACGCTGTATCCAGTGCCCGGTCCGACCTTCAAGAACACCGACGTGCGGTCGGACTACTTCTATTTCAGTTGGGTCGATCGCGAGAATACGCTCGGTCTCGGCAAGGATGTCCCGATCATCGACGGCACCGGCTCGGATTCGTTGATCGCGTTCGATCCGGCGACCAAGCAGTTCATCACGATGCGCGTGCCCTATCCCATGGGTTTCTACACGCGCTCCATGGACGGCCGTGTTGACGACCCGAATGCCGGATGGAAGGGCCGCGGGTTGTGGGCCGGCAACAACAACCGTGTTATGTGGCACACCGAGGGTGGCAAGGGGACGCCGAGTCTGGTCGCGCAGTTCCAGATCCGGCCCAATCCACTGGCGAAATAGCCTGGTCGCGCAGTTCCGTTGCGCGGCGCGTTTCATGACAGGGGTATAGCTCGTATGACAGTCAAAATGCACACGCCCGAAGAATCCAGCAATGTGGTTTCACGCCGTGCGTTCATCAAGGGTGTGATTGCCGCGGGTGCGACCGTGTCCGCCTCCGCCTATCTCTTCCGCGGCCCCGCGCTCCTCGGGCAGAGCTCACTGCCCGGCTCGGTGGAACGCCTGATGACGCTGAACGTGAACGGCCAGATGCGACGCGTCGACGTGATGAAGCAGGAAACGCTTGCGACGACCTTGCGCTACAAGCTCGGCCTCACCGGCACGAAGCTGGGCTGCGACCGATCCGAATGCGGCGCGTGCACCGTGCTCATCGACGACGTGCCGCATTACGCCTGTTCGATTCTCACGCACACGGTCCGCGGCCGGAAAGTCCAGACCGTCGAAGGGCTCGAGGCGGCCGACGGCACGCTGCACCCCGTGCAGCAGGCCGTGTTGGACGGCCAGGGCTTCCAGTGCGCGTTCTGCATGTCGGGGTTCATCATGGCGACGGTGGGCTATCTCAAGACCAACCCGAACCCCACGCGGGCCGAACTGGCGCACGGCATCTCCGGCAACCTGTGCCGGTGCGGCGACTACCACAAGATTCTCAACTCGATGATGCGTGGCGCCGAGAACATGCGAAAGCTGAGTTAAGGGGGACTGAGCCATGGCCGCGATTCACGATTGCATGCCTGTCTTCGAGCTGTTTCAGCCGACGAGTGTCGACGACACGTTGGCGCTGCTCGACAGGCATCGGAAAGATGCGTGGGTGATTGCCGGCGGACTGGATTCCTTCGATTGGCTGAAGGACCGCCATAAGCGCCCGAAGGTCGTGGTGGACCTCAGCGGCGTCCAGGAACTGAAGGGCGTGAAAGCCGCCGCCGGCGGTGGTGTGGAGATCGGCGCCGCGACCACCCTGACTGAAGTGGTGCGGCATCCGCTGGTGAAGGAACAGTTCCCGATCCTCACCCAGGCCGCCGGGCTCGTCGCCTCCCCGCAGATCCGCAACCAGGGCACCATCGGCGGCAACGTGTCGCAGGACACGCGCTGCTGGTACTACCGCAGCGGCTGGACCTGCTACCGGGCCGGCGGCAACATCTGCTATGCCGACACCCCCACCGCGATCAACCGCGAGCACGCGATCTTCGACGCGAACCGCTGCGTGGCCGTGAACCCGTCGGACACGGCGCCGGCGCTCGTGGCGCTCGACGCGAAGATGGTCATTCGATCGGCCCAGCGCGGCGAGCGCGTCGTGGACGCGGAAGCGTTCTTCATCGGTCCCGCCATCGACATCACCCGCATGACCGTGATGCAGCCGGGCGATCTACTGACCGCGATCCGGATTCCCGCCACGTGGGCGGGCGCGGCGTTCTATTTCGAGAAGGTTCGTGAGCGTCAGGTCTGGGACTTCCCGATTGTCAACGTCGCCGCGATGCTCAAGGTGACCAACGGCAGCATCCAGGACTCACGCATCGTCGTCAACGCGGTGGCGGCCCATCCCATGCGTCTGAAGTCGGTGGAAGGCGCCGTGGCCGGCAAGCCCCGTAATGAGGAGACGGCGAGGATCGCCGGCGACCTGGCGGTGCAGGGCGCGAAGCCGTTGGCGCACAACGAATACAAGATCCCGTTGGTGAGAAACCTGGTGAAGCGGGCCATCAGGGGAGAGGCACAGGCATAGTCATGAACTACGTCGTGCAGTGGGGCCGCGATCCCTGGGGCGAAGAGATTCTGACGCACGCGCAGTGGGGCCTGGTCTATGTGGTGCTGGCGCTTGGCGTGTCCTTCATCGTGGGGCACGCGTTGTTTGTGAAGTTCTGGCCGAAGCCCGCGGGACCGGCGCACGCGCCAGTGGATGAAGCGGCAGCCGCTCGCACGCCTGCGCGGGTGAAGCGGCACTCGCTGGCCGCGCGGATGTTCCACTGGATCATGGCGGCGTCCATGCTGACGCTGCTCGTGACGGCGTTCGTGCCGATTCTCGGCTTGAAGTTCGCCTGGGTGGAGCTCCACTGGATGGCGGGCCTCGCCCTGACGATCTCGCTCCTATATCACATCGTCCACGCCAGCTTCTGGCTGGATTTCTGGTCGATCTGGCTGAACCGTGAAGATGTGGCCGAGGCGATGGCGCGATTCACGCGGGCCATGGGCGGGAATGCTCCGGCGCCCCGCAAAGCGGCCAAATATCCGTGGGACAACAAGATGTATCACACCGCCATCGTGCTGTCAGCGCTGGCCGCCGTGCCGACCGGGCTGTTCATGATGAAGCGTGTCCAGACGCCCTTCTACGTGCGCAATCCGTACCTCTTCAGCGACGCGACGTGGGGTGTGATGTACGTCCTCCATGGTCTGGCGGGGATCGGACTGGTGGGACTGACGATCGCGCACATCTATTTCGCCATTCGCCCCGAGAAGCTCTGGATTACCAAGGGCATGGTCTTCGGCGAGATCACCCGCCAGGAATTTCTCGAGCACCACGACCCGCAGCGCTGGGTTGTCGACAAGCAATAGGAGTCATGCGGGACCAACTCAGGGAACGCTGCGGGAAGATCGAAGAATGCTATGAGTTCATGCTGGCGTATGCCGCGCAGGGTCTTCGAGCCGAGCCGAGCCAGGGCGGCGGCTCCCAGGTTCGCGTGCTGCTGACGGGCTGCGATGAGGCGCTCGATGGCCTTGGCGATGTGTTCACCGAGATCGTCCGCACGGAGCGGCTGCAGCCGGCCGAGAAGTACCAGGCGTTTGTTGCCATGTTGAACAGGGATGCGTCTGACGCGCGCACCGCGGTGGGTCTGGTGCTGGCGCAGCCTTCAATCAGCTCGCAGCTCATCGACAACCTGAACGCGTCGATTCACCTGCGAGCGCTCCTCACCGACCTGTTTTTGATGGACGAGATCGTCCGTCCCGAAGGTCAGACTCCCTAACCCGTTCGGAGGTATGAGATGGCTGGCACCAGGAAATTAGTCGGAGAAAACTACACCACGCCGGATCTGCGGGCCAAAGTGACCGGCCGCTCGAAGTACGCCGAAGACTTCCGCGCACAGGGGATGTTGTTTACAAAGCTGCTCCTCAGCCCTTACGCGCACGCGCGCGTCAAGAGCATTGACGCGAGCGCCGCGCTCGCGATGCCGGGCGTGAAAGCCATCCTGACGGCTGATGAAGTGCCCGGCCCCAAGGATCAGGTCAACGATGCGGGCCAGACCATCAAGGCCAACCTGAAAAGCGAGATGGCGCTGACCAACGAGCCGCTCTATCAGGGCGAGCCCGTTCTTGCCGTGGCAGCCGTCGACGAGTTGATCGCGGCCGAAGCCATCGAACAGATCAAGATTCGGTGGGAACCGCTGCCGTTCAGTGTGGATCCGGTGGCGTCGCTGCTGCCGGGTGCGAGGAATCCCCGTGTGGAAGGGAACGTCTGGACACGGCCCGCGCCAACGCCGGGCCAGCCGCCGCCGCTTTCGGAGGTTCTGGACCTGAAGTGGACGGAGGCAGACGCCGCGGAGTACAGGGCGGGCCGTCTGCCGATGGGCAGAGCGACGGACCCCGAGTGGACGTACGGCGACCTCGATGCCGGCTTCAAGAGAGCGTCGCTCGTTCTCGACGAGACGTTCATCACGCCGAACACCAGTCATCAGTGCCTCGAGAGTCGCAGCTCGATGGCGTACTGGCAGAACGGCAAGCTCTACATTCACTTGTCGACGCAAAGCGTCGCGCAGACCGTCATGTCGGTCGCCCGCTGGTTGAGTCTGAGGCCGGAAGACATCGTGCTCATCAGCGAGTATTGCGGCGGCGGCTATGGGAGCAAGGGGACAGGGTCGGTGTCGGACATCATCCCGGCGCTCCTTGCCAAGAAGACGGGCACGCCGGTGCAGATGCGCATCAGTCGCGAAGAAGAGCATGCCATCGGTCGCGCGCGTCCCGCCATGCACGGCCGGATGAAGGTCGGGTTTACCAAGGAAGGCCGCATCACCGCGGTCGACATGTTTACCGTGGTCGATGGCGGACCGTACGGCCCCGGGGGCGACGGCAACGTGGCCGGCCGCTTCGCGTCGCTGATGTTTCAGCCCGAAGCCATGCGATGGCGCGGCGTGACGGCCATTACCAACACTCCGCCTCGTGGCGCGCAGAGTCAGCCTGGCGGCATGCAAGGAATCACCTTGATGGAATCGGTCGTGGTTAAGGCGGCACGCCAGCTCGGGATCGATCAGGTCGAGATCCGCAAGATCAACGCGCCCGCCGGCAAAGCCATGTTCGGCCCGCCCAACGCGCAGGGCAATCGGACGTATTCCACCAGCTGCTTCCTCAAGGAGGCCCTCGATAAGGGCGCGCAGATCTTCAAGTGGGACGAGCGCAAAGCCCGAAACGGGCAGCGGCAGGGCTCGAAGGTGCGTGGCAGCGGCGTGGCGATTAGTTCCTACAACGCCGGCTCGGTCGGCTTCGACGGCCTCTTCGTCATCAAGCCGGATGGCCGGATGTACATCCAGACGGGCATCGGCAACCTCGGCACCGAATCGTTTTCTGATTGTCAGCGTGTTGCCGCCGAAATGATGGGCGTGCCATGGGAGAAATGCGAGCTCACCTGGGGCAACACGTCGAAGCACCTGCCGTGGAGCTGCGTGTCGGGTGGCAGCCAAACGACCCACGCGATGACGCGCGCCGCGCACGCGGCCGCGAGCGACGCGATCAAGAAGCTGCAACAGATCGCCGCAAAGGATCTCGGCGGCCGGCCTGAAGATTACCTCGTGGCCGACGAGCGTGTCTCGCGCAAGGGTGGCGGTGCGGGCATGACGCTCGCGCGCGCCGCGCAACGGGCTGTCGAGCTCGGAGGGATGTACGACGGCCACGAAGTGCCCAAAGACATCAACGCGTTTACCAAGAGATCCGCCGCCGCCCTTGCGGGACAGGGCCTGATGGGCGTGGCACGCGACACGTACCCGCGCGACGGCACGTCGCTGTCCTTCGTGGCGTCGTTTGCCGAAGTCGAGGTGGACGTCGAAACGGGCGGGTACCGCATTCTCGACTTTCTCTGCGTCGCAGACGTGGGGACCGTCATTCATCCGGCCTCCCTGGGCGGCCAGGTGCTCGGCCGCTCGCTCTTGGGTATCGGCCACGCCATCGGCCAGCGGTGGGTGTACGACCAGCGATACGGCGTGGGGCTCGCCAAGCGCTTCTACAGCAACAAGCCGCCGACCATTCTCGACGTGCCGGCGCACATGGACTGGGCGGCGGTCGGGCTTCCAGACCCGGAAACGCCGGTTGGCGCCCGCGGCATCGGCGAGCCTCCCGTCTCGGCTGGTTGCTCGGCGGTGCTGAACGCGATTTCCGCTGCGGTGGGCGATGAGGTGTACGTGCGCGCGCCGGTCACACTCGACCACATCCTGACCGCGCTCGAAATAGGTAAACCCACGCAGGCCCGATTGACGGCGAACGTCTGAACGCCGAACGCCTGATCCGTCTCGTCTGCGTGGCCTGGCTGGCCTCATCCGCCTGTGGCGGCACGCCTCCTCCGTCGAAGCAGGCGGTCACACTCTGGCGCCCGCTCGGCTCGTGGTCGGGTCGCGACAACGCGCAAACCGAGTCCTTCACCAGCGACACGGGGTTCCTGCGCATCACGTGGGAAACGAAACGCGAAACCACGACGGGCGCCGGAAGGTTTCAGTTGACGGTCATGAGTTCGATCAGTGGCCGCCGGCTGCTGACGGCCGTTGATGTCCGGGGCGTCGGGCACAATACGACCTACGTGACCGAAGACCCACGTCCCTTTTTCGCCGTCGTTCAATCGTCGAACGTCGACTGGCAGTTCTCAGTCGACGAAGGCATCCCCGCGACCGTGGAAGGGAAGCCCGCCAGGTGATTGCGCGATCCCTTCCTTCTTACGCCTTCCTTCGATCTCCTGTCTTCACCTGTCTGACACCGTAGACAACGTCGCCCTCGCGCGGTGACGCACCGCGCGATCGGACTCCTTATTTATCCATGACATCGCCGCGAGATCTCGAGATCTGAGGTCGGACGTTGTCAGGTCCGCCCCATGCGCGATCCGATTTCGCAAACGTGCTCTAAGCAACAAGTAAGAAAGCAGTTGATTGTGAACGAACAGTGACGTGGCACCACGCCTGCAGCGTCTCGCCTCTGAGGCTTTCGAACTGCTTATGAATGTTGTCAACACCTGGAGGAGGAGATCATGCGAGCGTCGATCATTGCAGCAGCGCTAACGACGATCACGATGATGGCGGCGGGATCGCCGCTCTTCGCGCAGGAGCGCGGCAGCCAGTACATGAACGGCTACGTCGGCGGACTCGGCGGCTTTGCCACATCGATCGGCGCCACCACGAACAACACGACGAGCGATGTCGTGGTCGAGGGTGGCGTCCGGATTGCCCGGAACCTGATGGTGTTTGCGAGCGGCGGACGGTTTGGCAACCTGCAGGCCGATCTGCAGCCGACGCTCGACAGTACGACGACCGCGCTCTCGGCCAATCAGGGTCTCAACGTGGTCGGCGGCGGAACGCTTCCCGCCTGGTACGGCGTCGGTGGTCTGCGCCTCGAGGTGCCGAACCAGAGCCGCGTGTTGCCGTACGTGCTCGGGGGAATCGGCGTGGCGCGCCTCAATCCGACGCCGCAGTTGACCTTCGCGTCGGGGACCATGCCGGACGGATCGACTCCAGCGGTTGGCGACGATGTGACGAGCGCCATTACGTCTGCCGGCGACTTCACCGCGCCGCCGGCCAGTAACGCCTTCATGTTCATGCTCGGAGGCGGCGTGCAGATTCCGCTCGTGCCCCGCTGGGTGGCTGATGCGGGCTATCGCTACGCGCGCATGGCCGCCGACTCGACGTTGAGCGCGTCGCCGCTCAATGCCAACAGCGTGACATTCGGCGTCGGCTACCGCTTCTAAGTGGAGGAGGTGTCGCGTGCGGTACTCGAAATGGCTCAGCATCACGGTGATCGGGGCCGCCGTCGGCGTCGCCACGGCGTGGACGTTGCGCACGCCGCTCGTCGTCGAGGCTCAATATGCGGACGCGAGCGACGGGCCGATTGTCCGGCGCATCCTCGCCACCGGCACCTTGCAAGCCGTCACCACCGTGGACGTGGGCAGCCAGGTGACGGGGATCGTTCAGGCTCTTGGCGTGGACTTCAATTCGATCGTCCACGCCAAGCAGGTGATTGCGCGGCTGGATCCGAGTCTCTTTCAGGCAGCGCTCGATTCCGCCCGCGCCAATCTCGGCCAGGCGCACGCCGCCGTCGCGCAGGCGCAAGCGAATCTGCTGGGGTTCCATGCGACGGAAGACGAGGCCAGGCGCGAACTCGTGCGCGCCAAGGAGCTGGCGGCCGACCAGCTGATCGATCAGGCTGACCTCGACGCCGCCCAGATTGCGATGGACGCGGCGAGCGCCGACGTGCGCAGCGGGGAAAGTCAAGTGGGCGAGGCCACGGCGGGAGTCGCGCGGGCAGAGGGGGCGGTCAAGGAGGCGTCGGTCAATCTCGATCGCACCGTCATTCGGTCGCCGATCGATGGATTGGTCCTCGCTCGCAACGTCGAAGTCGGGCAGACGGTGTCGGCCTCGCTTCAGGCGCCGGTGCTCTTCAGCATGGCCGATCTGGCGCGCATGCAGGTGCAGGTGGATATCGACGAGTCGGACGTCGGCGGCGTCGTGGTCGGCGAGCCCGCGACCTTCACGGTCGAAACGTATCCGGATGAGGAGTTTTCGGGCACGCTCACGCAGGTCCGGCTGCAACCGACGGTGGCCGCCTCGGTCGTTACCTACACCGCCATCGTTCGCGTGGCGAATCCTGATGCGCGGCTTCGGCCCGGCTTCACCGCAGAGGTTTCCCTCGCCGGATCGCGGAAGGCGCACGTGGTCCGGATCCCGAACAGCGCGCTGTCCTTCCGTCCGCCGGACGACGTGCTGCGGGTGCTCGGGCAGGCCGAGCCGCAGCGACGGCCGCCGGAAGGGGCCGGTAAGGATCCCCGCACCACGCCGCGCGACGTGTGGCGGTTTGACGGCAGGCGATTCACGCCCATCCCCGTAACACTTGGCCTGGCCGACGCGCAGTGGAGCGAAGTGCTCAGCGGATCGGTCCGTTCGGGCGACGCGCTGGTGACGAGCGCCGCGGTGTCCCGGCGGCCGCGGCTGTAGCGGTCAGACCGTTCGCAAGTACTGATGAACGGAGAACACCGCGGCCGATCCCTCGCCCACCGCGGCGGCGATACGCCGGTTCGCGCCCGCGCGCACGTCGCCCACGGCGAACACGCCTGGCACGCTGGTCTCAAAGAGCAAGGGATCGCGGTCGAGCGGCCACTGGTGGCCCGCCTGACGGAGATCGGCGCCCGTGAAGATGAAACCCTTGTCATCGGTCTTGAGGAAGGTGCCGAACGCCTTCGTGTGTGGCGCCACGCCGATGAAGATGAACAAGGCTGCCATCTCGCGGGACGCGGTCTCGTTGGTGTCGAGCCGATGCAGGTCGATGCGCTCGAGATGCTGCTGGCCGCAGACGGCGGTCACCTCGACCTGCGTGAGCACTTCGACGTTCGAGGTCGCCTTGATCCGGTCGATCAGATACTGCGACATCGAGGCCTCCAGACTCGCCGCCCGAATCGCCATCGTCACCATCCGCGCGTGGCGCGAGAGAAACAGCGCTGCCTGGCCGGCGGAATTGGCGCCGCCGACCACGCACACGTCCTGTCCGCGATAGAGCGTGGCTTCCGTTGGCGCGGCTCCGTAGTAGACGCCCGCGCCGAGCAGGGGCTCGATGCCTTGAACGCTCAGCTCGCGGACGGCCAGGCCCGTGGCAATGATGAGCGCGTGGCACGAGACCTCCATGCCGTTCGAGAGGCGCACGATCCGGTACGGGTCCTCACGCCGGACCTCGGTGACGCTGTGGCCGACGAGCAGCTCGGTGCCAAACCGCTTCGCCTGCGCGGTGGCTCGTTGTGCGAGATCCGAGCCCGTTACGCCTGACGGGAACCCCAGATAATTTTCGATGAGCGAGCTCGTGCCCGCCTGCCCGCCAGGGGCGTTCTGCTCGATAAGCAGCGTCCGCAGTCCCTCGGACGCGCCGTACACGGCGCTGGCCAGTCCGGCCGGCCCTCCGCCAATGATGACGAGGTCGTAGAAGGGCCGAGTCGCCTGCGTCTGCAGTCCGACCTTTTCGGCCAGCTGTGGATTGCTGGGCGCAATCAGATAGCTTCCGTCCGGGAACAGTACGACGGGGAGGCGCGACAGGTCGCCGGCGGTGGACATGACCAGCTCCCGCGTGGGCGCGTCGGTGTCGATGTCAATCCATTGATACGGAATCTGGTTGCGCGCCAGAAAATCGCGCGCGGTGTAGCTCTGGGGAGACCAGCGCGACCCGGCCACGCGCACGCCTTCGTATGGCGGCCGCGCACGTGCCGACCAGTCCGACAGCAGATCGTCCAGCACCGGATACAGCTTCTCCTCTGGCGGGTCCCAGGGCTTCATCAGGTAGTGATTGAGTCCCACTTCGTTGATGGCCGAGATGGCCGCCTGCGTATCGGCGTACGCCGTGAGGAGCACCTTCTTCGCATCCGGGTAAAGCTTGCGCACCTCGTTGAGCAGTTCCGTGCCCGTCATCGCGGGCATGCGCTGGTCAACGAGAAACAGCGCGACCGGCGTGCCGCGGGCCTTGAGCTGCCGCGTAGCCTCGAGGGCCTCCTGCGGTGACGCGGCCGAAAGGATGCGGTACCGGTCTCGATACTGTTTGCGGAGATCTCGCTCGATGGCGCCGAGCACTTGCCGGTCGTCGTCAACGGTCAGAATGACTGGCTTCTTCACAGACTGCGTGCTCCACGGATGAGGCTGGGTTACGGTGTCGGCTGGACGATCGGCAGACGCACGCGGAACTCGGTGCGCCCGGGCCGTGACTCGACCTCGATCGTGCCGCCGTGGCGTGCCACGACGGCCTGCGCAATGTCGAGGCCGAGGCCGGTGCCTTCGCCGACCGGTTTAGTGGTGAAGAACGGTTCGAAGATGCGGTCCTTGATATCGTCCGGGATTCCCCGGCCATCGTCGACAACGGCGACCACTACCGACGACCCGTCGCGGGTCGCCGTCACCATGACGTGTCCCGATGGGGGCGCGGCATCGATGGCGTTGTCGAGCAGGTTCAACCACACTTGATTGAGCTCGCCACCGTACGCCTGCACGTCTGGAAGATCGCGCGGGATGTCGAGCGTGAACGCGATTTCTTTGTTTCGGACCTTGGCCTTCAAGAGCGTCAGTGTGTCCTGGAGGTGGTCCGCGAGGTGGACCGCCTCTGCCACCGGCGCCCGATCCATGTGAGTAAAGGTCTTGACCGCCCTCACGAGCGAGTGAATCCGCGACGCTGCCAGCTCGATCTCTGACGTAAGACGTCTGGCGGCGGCGTCGGCCGCGACGTATCGGAGGGCGACACGGAGGGACGGCCCGGTCAGGGTCCGGGCCAACTCGTCGAGCGCCGCGATGGTCACCGCCGAATCGGCCAGCCGATCGGCCAGGGACGCATCCAGTTTGTGTCGCTCGAGCCACGCGTCGATCTCGTCCTGGCGATCGGCGCGTGCGACCGGAGAGTCGGCCTCAGCGGGCGTCCCTGCGGTCGCCGCCGTCAACGCGTCGACCGCGGCCCGCTCCGCGGCGCCGAACGCCGAGGCGCCCAGATCGAGAGCCGCCGTGACCAGTTCGTTACGGCATTGCTCGAGCTCCTTCGTGCTCCGGGTGATGGCAGACGACGGATTATTGAGCTCGTGCGACAGTCCAGCCGACAAGCGGCCGAGCGACACCATCTTTTCGAACTGGAGATCCTCAGACCGAAACAGCCGGGCCCGGTCGAGCATCTCGTGCACGCAGATGGCCGTGAAATCGTAGCAGTCGCGCGTCATCTCTTGCAGGTACTCACTGGGGATCAAGAGCACCTCGAGCGGCTCGTCGGCGACGACATCGCCGGGAGGGTTGGTCATCCTCGAGTACGGCAGCCTTCCGCTGACGTCTCCGGCCTTCCACGTCCTCACTCTTCGCATCGTCCCGCCGCGTACGACACGTATCGAGAGTTGGCCTGACAGGACGATGTAGACGCCGGGGATGGACGAGCCTTTGGCCCAGAGCACCTCGTCCTTCCCGTAGACATGCACGTGTCCCTTCGCCGCCAGCCACTCGAGCTGCGCGCGTGGGACCTGCGCCAGCCGATCGTGTGCGGCAAGTCGGTCTACGAGAGACGGCACGTCAGATACTGTAAATCATAATGTCGTAGTGTCCGCCTCCAGGCGGACCTACAGTCCGAAGTACGCTGCCCGCAGGCGTTCGTTGCCGAGCAGCTCCATCGGCGACGTGCCGACGCTGCGATCGACCTCCCCGTTCTCGATGACGTAGCCACGAGTCGAGATACTGAGGCCTTCCACGACGTTCTGCTCGACGATGAGGACGGTCAGCCCGCGCGTGCCGATTGCCGCAACGTTGGCAAACACTTCTTCGGCGATCTTTGGCGCCAGGCCGAGCGAGGGCTCGTCGAGGAGGAGCAGTCGAGGCTGGGTCATCAGGCCGCGGGCGATGGCCACCATCTGCTGCTCACCGCCAGAGAGCGTGCCCGCGAGCTGATGGAGACGCTCCTTCAGCCGAGGGAAGAATGTCAGTTGCTCCTCCATCGACTGGGCGAGATGCGGCCGGGCGCGTTGGCTGTACGCGCCGAGCGCGAGATTCTCGGCGACGGTCATATGAGGGAAGAGCTGACGCCCTTCCGGCACGTGGCTGATGCCGAGCTCGACGATCTCGTGGGGCGGCAGCCGGGGGATATCCCGATCGCCGAACCGGACGGTCCCCTGGCTCGGATGAATCAGACCGGAAATCGTGCGCAGCGTCGTCGACTTGCCGGCGCCGTTGGCGCCGACGAGCGTCACGATCTCTCCAGCGTCGACATGGAGGGTGATGTCTCGTACGGCCAGGAGGTCGCCGTACCCGGCCTGCACATGGTCGAGGACGAGCAGCGGCTCGCTCACAGCTCGAGCTCCCGGTACTTGGTCCCGAGATAGGCCTCGATGACCGCCGGCATGCGGACGATCTCCTGCGGTTTCCCTTCTGCGATCTGAGTACCGTGATCCAGCACGACGACACGGTCGGCGAGGCTCATGACCACGCGCATCACGTGCTCGACGCCGCCGACCGCAGAGACGCCCCGCTCGGGCAGTTTCTTGAGGAGCTCGGCAAGGCCCATCGCTTCGGCGGTTGACAGCCCGGCGACGACCTCGTCGAGCAGGATGAGTTTGGGTTTGGTGGCCAGCGCCCGCGCGATCTCGAGGCGCTTGAGCATCGCCAACGGCAGCCCGCCGGCTGTGACAGAGGCGACAGCGTCCATTTGCAGATATTTGAGGACCCCGAGCGCCTCGTCGGCGGCTTTCGCCGTGCTCGATGTGTGCATGAAGGCGCCGAGCATCACGTTCTCGAGGACGGTCAGCTTGCCGAGGGGCTTGACGATCTGGAACGTGCGGCCGAGACCGAGGCGTGCGGCCCGATTCGGCGTGGTGCCGGTGATGTCCTGACCGTCGAACCGGATCCGGCCTTCGTCTGGATGGACGACGCCGGTGATGAGGTTGAAAAGGGTCGTCTTGCCCGCGCCGTTCGGCCCGACCAGAAAGACGACCTCGCGCTCCCCGATGGAGAACGCAACATTATTAATAGCGCGCAGTCCGCCGAACCGCTTGCTGACGTGGTCGATTTCGAGAAGCGCCACTTCGAGGAGCGACGGCGGCCTACTGGGGCGCGCTCACGCGCTTCCCATCTGCGTCGTACGTTTCGACCTCGCCCAGCTTCTTGAGCACGTCGGCGACTTTCGTCGGGTCGCCGACCGCCACAATCTGGAGCGCCCCGGCTGCCAGATACTTCTTCGCCATGGCTTGGACGTCGGCCTTCGTCACGGCGTTGACCCGCTCCGCGTATCGGTCCCAGTAGTCGGCTGGCAGCTTGAACCGCCACCGCGTGACCTGATAGTTGAGGAGGGTTGCCGGTGACTCAAGCGAGAGCGCAAAGGAGGCCACCATCGCGCGCTTGGCGTCGGCCAGCTCGGCGTCGGTCACCGGCAAGTCGCGCATTTGCGCGATCTCGGCAAGCAGATCGTGGAGCGCCGGTTCGGTCACTTCGGTGCGTACGCTGGTCGAGGCGGACCAGTCACCGCGGTAGATCGGCGCCGTGAACCCGCTCCCGATGCCGTAGGTGTACCCCTTTTCCTCACGCAAGTGGATGAACAAACGGCCGGTCGGCCCGCCGCCGAGAATCCTGTTCATCACCTGGGCCTTTTCGTAGTCGGGATTGGCCCGCTCGAGAGCCTGGCCGCCAATGGTGAGGACCGTCTGGGCCGAGTTGGGTCGCCCGATGAAGTAGATCCGCGATCCGCTGATCGGCGCGGGATCGGCGATCGCTGCCGGCGGCACACCGGCCTTCTTCCAGTCTGCCAGCTTCTCTTCCACGAGCGTTCGAGCGTCCGCCATTGAAATGTCACCCGAGATGGCCATCGCTGCGCGATCGGGGATGTAGTGGGCGCGATGGAATTCCACCAGGTTGTCGCGCGTGGTCTTGTCGAGCGTCGCGATCGTCGGCGAGATGCGCGACGCGGGGTGAGTCCCATAGATGACCCGCTGAAACATTTCCTGGGCGAGGAAATTGGGGTTGGCCCGCTGCTGAATCAGGCCGGCCCGCGTGCGCTGTTTGTACCGCGTCAGCTCTTGATCGGCGAATGACGGATGGAGCAGAACATCAGCGGTCAGGCCGAGCAGGTCGCCGATCTGATCGCTCAGGCACGAACCATTGACCGTCGCTTCCTGGCCCGCCGCGCCCGCCCCGATGACCAGTGTGGCCGCCATGACCTCGAGCTGCTGCGAGAGCTGATCGGAGGTTCGCGTGGCGGTGCCTTCTCGCATCACCGCAGCCGTAAACTGGGCCAGGCCCTCGTGATCGGCCGGGTCGTAGTAGCCACCCGCGCCAGGAATGAAGATCTGAAAGTTGATCTGCGGCAGTCGATGATCTTCGAGCACGAGCAGATGCAGGCCGTTCGGGAGATCAGCTTCCGCCGGCTTCGGGAGCGTAATCTTCGGGATCTGACTGGAGAGCGGAATCCTCCCCTTCTTGACGACACCTTGGGTCGGGGACTCCTGCTGTGGCGTCGATTGAACGTGCGCCACGCCGAGCGCGGAGAGTGCGAACGTGATGACGGCGACCGAGACGAGGGAGTGTCTGGCGTGCATTACTGTCCTCCTCGCCCCGCGGCCGCCTGCGGTCGCGTGATCACGACGGTTCGATTTTCCGGGGTGAGATACTGCCGGGCCACTCGCTGGACGTCGGCGGCATTCAGTTTGTCGAGCCGCTGGTATCGCGTATTGATTTCGTTCGGATTGTCGTACATGAGGGCAGACTCAGCCAGTCCAACTGCACGATTCAGCGAGGACTCGAGCCCGCCCACGAAGGTCCGGCGCGCCGAGTT
>JBGPHH010000075.1:0-15622 GCA_041484265.1 Vicinamibacteria bacterium | reverse complement strand
AGCGGCGGAATATCCTCGGGACGCTCCCGGAGCGGAGGCAATTTGATGGGGATCACGTTGATCCGGTAATAGAGGTCCTCGCGGAAGCGTCCTTCCTTGACCGCCTTGTCGAGATCAATATTCGTGGCGGCGATCAGCCGGAACTCCGTCTTGATGGGTTTGGTGCCGCCGACGCGCTCGATCTCGCCCTCCTGAATCGCCCGCAGCAGCTTGGCCTGAAGCTCGATCCGGAGGTCGCCAATCTCGTCGAGAAACAGTGTGCCGCCTGAGGCCAACTCGAACTTGCCGAGTTGCTGGCGGTGTGCACCGGTAAACGCGCCGCGCTCGTGCCCGAAGAGCGTGCTCTCGGTCAGTTCGCGCGGGATGGCGGCGAGGTTCACCGCAATGAACGGCGCGTCGGGGTCGCCCGATTCCCGATGAATCATCCGTGCCAGCAGCTCCTTGCCGGTCCCGCTCTCTCCAAGAATGAGCACCGTCGCCGACAGTTTGGCGACCTTGTTGACCAGGTCGATGGTCTCGCGCGTGATCTTGCTCGGGCCGACGACGAACTCGCGTTCGCCTTGATCGGCGACCTGGGCCGACAGCGTCAGCACCTGACGGTTGAGATCCTGACGCTCGCCCGCATGGCGCACGAGCGAGCGGAGCTGGTCGTAGTCGAAATCCTTGGTGATGTAGTGGTAGGCGCCGTGCTTCATGGCCTGCACGGCGGTTTCGATTTCATTGATCGCCGAGATCATGATGACCTCGACGAGGCTGTAGTTCTCTTTGACGATGCGCAGGACCTCGAAACCGCTGATGCCCGGCAGCCGCACGTCCAGCAGCATCAGGTCGACGTCTTCGCGGCTGAGGACGGGCAAGGCCGCTTCGCCGCTGGCCACCTTCAGCACGCGATAGTCGCGCTTGAGGATCGCCGTCAGCGTGTCCCGCATGCCCTCGTCGTCGTCGACGACGAGGACGGTTTTCGGCTTGTGGGTCATCAGGTTGGGGGAGATCCTTGAGGTCCGGCGGTATTGTCGCAGGCGGTTGACACTGTTGCAAGTCGTTCGCTAACGTACTTCGGCGTGTTTACCGTTCAGGGAGGGATCGCCGTCGCCGCCTTTGTGCTCGCCTTCGTCGCGCTCGTGCGCGCCCGGCGGGCCTCCCGGCGCCTCGATCGGCTCACCGAGTCGTACTGGGAGCTGCGGTACGAATACACTGAGCTGCGCGCCGGCATCACCCGTCTCGAGTCGCCCGAGGCCGCCGCCGATCCGAAGGAAGCGTCTCCGCAGCCTGGCCCGACGAACTTCGTGCCGCTGTCCTCGCTGAAACGTTAAAAATTGAGGGTTAGATGCCCACCGATGTCGTAATGCCCCAGATGGGCGAGTCGATCGTCGAAGGCACCATCGTCCGCTGGATCAAGAAGGTTGGCGAGAAGGTCGATCAAGACGAGCCGCTGTTTGAGATCTCTACCGACAAAGTGGATGCCGAAATTCCCTCGCCGGCCGCCGGAGTGCTGGCCGAGATCCGGGTGAAGGAAGGCGAAACCGTTGCGGTCAATAGCGTTGTGGCTGTGATCGGTCAGGAGGGCGATGCGGTTCAGTCGGCAGCCCGCAGTCGACAGTCGACAGTCGACAGTCAGCAGTCAGCAGTCAGCATCGAGAAATCATCAATTAACAATCCGCAATCAGCAGTTCACCGTAGCGCACCGTCTCCGGTTGTGCGCCAGATCGCTCAGGACCACCGCGTCGATTTCTCACAGATCCGCGGCACGGGCGCCGGGGGGCGCGTGACCAAGCGGGACATCCTCAGCTACGTGGCGTCGGCGCCGACCGCGACGGCAGAGCGCGTCCGCCCTTTGGCCCCCGGGGACCACGTCGAAAAGATGTCGGTCATGCGGAAGAAGATCGCCGACCACATGGTCGAGAGCCGCCGCCTCGCGGCGCACGTGCATACGGCGTTCGAGGTGAACTTCGCGCGGGTCGCGGCGATCCGCGAATCGAAAAAGGCCGACTACGAGCGGGCCGGCGCCAAGCTGACCTTTCTCTCCTTCATCGTCAAGGCCGCCGTGGATGCCCTCGCTGCGATGCCGGTGCTGAATACCTCCATCGATGGCGAGAACGTCATCTACCACAAGGAGATCAACGTCGGGATCGCGGTCGCGCTTGACTGGGGACTCATTGTTCCCGTGATCAGACATGCCGGCGGGAAGAGCCTGCTGGACTTGAGTCGAGAGGTGGCGGATCTGGCGAGCCGCGCGCGCGCCAAGCAGCTCAAACCGGAAGAAGTCGCGGGCGGCACCTTCACAGTCACCAACCAGGGCGTGTCCGGAGCCCTTTTCGGCCTGCCGATCATCAATCAACCGCAGGTTGCCATCCTCGGCGTTGGCAGCATCGAGAAGCGGCCCGTCGTGGTCGGAGACGCCATTGTGATCAAGCCGACGGCGTATCTCACGCTGGGATTTGACCACCGGCTTATCGACGGCGCCGTGGCCGACGAGTTCTTGTCGCGCCTCAAGGCGGCCCTGGAGAACTGGGATCCCGCGAACGCTTGAAATCCGTAATCTCGGGCGCATGTCGTATGCCGACGCGCTGGCGCTGCAGCGTTCGCTCGTTGAAGAACGCCGCGCCGGCCGGGTGGACGATGTGCTGCTGTTTGTCGAGCATCCGCACGTACTGACACTCGGCGTGCGCGGCGATGGAGGCCGCTCGCACATCCTCGCATCGGCCGACGCGCTCAGCAGCCGCGGTGTCGAGATCCACGAGACCGGCCGCGGCGGCGACATCACCTATCACGGTCCAGGCCAGATCGTCGGGTACCCGATCGTCGATCTGCAGCCCGATCGCTGCGATGTCCACCGCTACGTGCGCGACCTGGAGGAAGTGCTCATCCGTACGGCTGCTGACTACGGCGTGCCTGCCCATCGGGTGGATGGTCTGACAGGCGTGTGGGTGGGGGATGAGAAGCTGGCGGCCATCGGCGTCCGGATCGCGCGCTGGGTGACGAGCCACGGCTTCGCGCTCAACGTCACGACCGACCTCAAGTACTTCGACTTAATCGTTCCCTGCGGGATTGCCGGTCGCGGCGTGACGTCTCTCGCACGGCTGCTCGGCCGCCCGGTCGATCGAGCCGACGTCGAAGACCGCATCAGCCGGCACTTCTGCAACGTCTTCGAGAGGACGTCTGGGCCCACGCCGGCTTAAGCTTAAGCCTTGAGCCATAAGCCTTAAGCGGTGTTCCGGGCCACTTGGAATATCCGGGCCCTCCCAAGGGTTCTTCTCGGCATGCGGGACCCTCAACACGACACACTGCTGACACGGCTGCAGGCAGGCGACCAACGAGCGATTGCAGAGCTGGTCGATACGTACGGAGCCAAGATTCACCAACTCGCGTTCCGGTACTTGCGCAACAAGGAAGACGCAGAAGAAATCACCCAGGACGTGCTGTACAAGGTCTACCGAAACGTCGGCTCGTTCCGCGGTGATGCCGCGCTCTCTTCCTGGATTTACCGGATTACGTTCAACCAGGCGATGTCCCGACTGCGAACGGCGCGCTATCGGCAGGCGAGGGCTGATGACAAGCTGGCGGAGTCGACTGAGGGCGACGATCTGACGCGCCCGGCTCACCGGGACGTGGCCGACTGGAGCGACATGGCCGACGAGCGCATCTTCCGGGCGGAACTGCGCCGGCGCGTGCACCACGCCATCCTGGCACTGCCGGCCATCTATCGCGCGCCAGTGATGCTGCGCGACATCCAGGGCATGTCGACGGAGGAAGCGAGCGCCGTGTTGCGCGTGAAGGATCAAACCCTCAAATCACGCCTGCACCGAGGCCGGCTGATGCTGCGCAAGCAACTCGCGGACTTTGCCGGCGGCCTCACGCTACACAGACCACTCTACGGAACCTAGAGGTGCGATGGTGCGGAGGTGCGGGTGTGCGAAGGTGCACTACCGCACCGATAGCACTCGGAGCACCCCTCGCACTCCCGCACTCCCGCACCCTCGCACTAGAGCATTAGCGCATTATCCAACGCGACTTGCTCCGCCACCCCGAGAGGCGGCAGCACCACGTCGACACCGGATGGCCCGAACTTGACGGGGAGCGCGGCCGTTCGCCTGCGCGTGCCGGACGAGTCGTCCGGCGCGACGAAACAGATCGTGACGGTTTGAGCGTGTCCGGCGACCGCCTCAATCACCTTTGATGCCGCCGACGCGAGCGCGAACGGACCGGGAGGCCACAGCGCGCCGATTCGCTCGGTCAGCCGCCGCCTGACCGGCTCGCTGATCACGCGTGTCATCGCCCATCCAGCGACACTCGCGTCCTCCCAGCCGATCACAATCCGATCCGGCGGCACGCCGATGACCGACAGCGTGACGTCGCGGGGCGAGGCGTCGAGCTCGAGCGCCACGATCGCCCGGGCCGCGGCGGCGAGCGCCTCGGGCGCCGATCCGAGGATTTGCGTGCGGGGGATGAACAGCTCGCGTACGCCCCGTTCGACGAGCTCGCGCTGCTCGGCGCCGGCGCACACGATGAACGGGCCTGGCGTGGACCGCGTCAGTCGCTTGAGGAGCAACAAGCCGTCGTCGCCTGCCCACTCTCCACTGCTCCTGCGATCGGCGATCACGCAAATAGCGGCGCCCGCCGCGTCAGACGGTTCCGTTGAGCCGACGATGGTCGTGGCGGAGCCTTCGATGGAGGCCGCCTGCGCGATGTCGAGCGCCTGGCCTTCGGCCGCGCGTCCAGCCTCGTCTATCAGGCGAACGGATCCGGCGAGGGCCCGGCGCACCAGCAGATGCGCGAGCATCCCGCCGATCTCGCCGGCGCCAATGATGGCGACTTCAAGCATGCGCTATTGTAATGGCGCCTACGGCAGCGGAATACTGAGTTACGCAGCGCGCCTGTAAGTCTCAGGTCTGAAGTCTCAAGTGTGGCAGACTTCAGACTTCACCCTTGAGACTTGATTCATGCCGACATCACTCCAAGGCAAGGTAGCCATCGTCACCGGCGGGTCGCGGGGCATCGGCTTCGCGATCGCCCATGCGCTCGTCGCTGACGGCGTGCGGGTCGCGATCACGGGTCGCACGTCATCGGCCCTATCAGTCGCGAGGCAGAGCCTGGAGCGCGGCGGGCAGGGCGGACACGGTCAGGTCGAGACCGTCACGGCTGATGTTCGCCGCTACGCGGAGGCCGAACACGCCGTGGCCGCGGCCGTCGCCCGTTTCGGCGGCCTCGACATCCTGATCAACAACGCCGGCGTCGGTGTGTTCGCCGACGTGGCCGATATGACGCCCGACCAATGGGCGGAGGTCATCGACACGAATCTGACTGGCGTCTACAACACGTGTCATGCGGCGCTCCCGCATCTTCGCCACCGTGGGGGCGGGTTCATCATCAATATCAGCAGCCTGTCGGGCACGAATCCCTTTAAGGGCGGCGCCGCGTACTGCGCGTCGAAGGCGGGGCTGAACGCGTTTAGCGAAGCGCTGATGCAGGAGCTCCGGTACAGCGACATCCGGGTCAGCTATGTGATGCCTGGCTCGGTCGCCACCGAGTTTGCAAGCGGTGACCCAGCCAAAGGCGCGGACTGGAAGATCGCACCGGCCGAGGTCGCCGATGTCGTGCTCAACCTGCTCCGTCACGATCCGCGCAGCCTTCCGAGCCGGGTCGAGCTGCGGCCGGCGAAGCCAAGGAAATGAGGGATATGTCTGTCTTCGACAAATATCACGACACCCTCGAGCATCACGAGACGATGATGGGAAGCTCTCGGGGACGGCTCGCGGTGGCGCTCGACCTGATCACTGACTCGCTCGCGCTCGTCGGCCAGCACGGGGTCTATTGCCGGAGCGAGCGATTTGTCGGCAAGCCACGGATGGATATCGCCCTCATCCTCGAACAGCTCGATGATGCGAAAGAGCTCATGCAGAGCGCCATGGAAGAGCTTCGCCCGCGTTAACCGATGCTCGAAACCCTCGGCGACTACAAGATCCTCGACCTGGTCGGCGCCGGCAGGCTGGGCGAGATCTATCGCGCCCGCGACACTCGCCTCGGGCGCACCGTCGCCGTCCGAGTCGTGGCCGCCGATCTCGCCGCTGATCCGGAACGGCGCAAACGGCTCCTTGGCCGCGCCCGTGCGGTATCGGCGCTGTCCCATCCGAACATCGCGGCGCTCTACGAGATCGTCGAGGACGCCGCGGGGCTGTTCCTCGTGTCCGAGTTCGTGGCCGGCGAGCCGCTCCGAGCGATCATCGGTGGCCGGCCGCTCAACCCGCGCCGCGCGATTGACTTGGCCTCGCAGATTGCGGACGCGCTCGCCGAGGCCCACGCCGAGGACATCGTGTGCGGCGACCTCTCGCCCGGCAGCAGCATCGTCGTGACGCCGAAGGGGAACGTGAAGATCGTCGACTTCGGCCTGAGCGCGTTTCACTCCGACGTTCCCCGCAAGCCGACGGACGGTGACCCCGGCGATCACCATCAGGACATCTCCTCGCTCGGCGCCCTCTTGTTCGAGATGCTGACCGGCAAGCCGTTCTCGGGCGCGGCCGAAAGTGCGCTACCCGACGATCTCGGCCCGATCGTGGTCAAGGCGCTCGGCCAGGACGGCAACGCCCGCTACGAATCTGCAGCGACGCTCGCCGCCGAGCTTAGGGCTGTGGCCGCCGTGCTCGATGGGCGTGCGGCCGCGGCCGCGCCAGCGGTTGTCCCCGTGGCGGTCAGGCACGCGAAGCGGTCATCGTCAGGTTGGGTCTGGCTCGCGGTGCTCGCAGTCGCGATCGGAGCCGCGGTGTGGTATTGGCGGATGTAGAGCGGGTCACTTTCGCGAAAGAATCTCTCCGAGCTGCATCGTAAACGCCGATCGCGCGAGTACCTCATCGACTCCCGCCTGTCTGGCTGCGGCGATGAGCTCGGTCTGCACGTGCGAGACGAAGGCGAGTGTGGGCATCGAGGCGAGCGCTGGGTCGCCCTTCATCGCCGCCACCGTTCCGAGCGGGTCGGTTCGCGGATTGTTGAGATCGAAAATGACGAGCGACGGCGCCCGTTCGCGCATCTTCTCGAGCGCGGCCGCAGACGATCGGGCGAACTCGACCGTCGCCCCGACCGCGGAGGCGGCCGTGCGAATCTTCGAGGTGAACATGAGATCGTCAAGGACGGCGAGAATCACGACAAGTATTATAGGTGTCGGACCCTAATCCCGATGCTTCTCGAATGCGAAGCCATCCCGCCCTTCATGAAGAACGGCTTCATCGTCGCCTGCGAGGAGACGCGCGAAGCCGTCTATATCGATCCAGGCGACGAAGTTCAGAGCCTGCTGTCGTACGCCGAACGCAACAGGTTGGCCATCCGCCACATCCTGCTGACCCATGCGCACATCGATCACGTCACCGGGGTCGGCGCGGCCAAGCGCGCCCTCGGCGTTCCGATCCATCTGCACCGGGACGACCTCTTCATCTACGAGCGCGCGCCGGAGACCGGGGCGATGTTCGGTGTGCGCATCGCGCCGCCGCCGCCAATCGATGAGTACTACACGCCGAATCAGGTGATCACATTCGGCACGTACGAGGCGCGGCCGCACCACACGCCAGGACACTGTCCGGGCGGTGTCTGCCTGCAGATCGGAAAGCGCGGCGAGATCGGCCGGGACCTGTTCGTGGGGGATACGCTGTTTGCCGGCTCAATCGGTCGCTGGGATTTTCCCGGCGGCGATCACGACACGCTCATGGCGTCCATCCACAATGTCTTGTTTGCGTTTGACGACGCCTCGGTGGTTCATCCAGGCCACGGACCCGACACGACAATTGGCCGCGAACGGCGTACGAATCCGTTTCTGACTTAGGCTCGTTCGACGGTCAGCTCGATTCGTCCGAGCTTGAGGCGGTCGCCGCTCGTCAGCTGCGCGCGCGTCACGCGTTTGCCGTTGACGAACGTGCCGTTGGTGCTTTTGAGATCTTCAACTTCAAGTTTGTCGTCGCCGGCGGTCAGCCGGCAGTGCAGCCGCGACACGAGCGCCCGATTGACGATGAAATCGGCGCGGGGGGCGCGGCCGACGGTCTTGACGCCGCCGGGCCGCAGGCGGAACGTCAACGGGTCGTCATCCGCACTGACCAGAATCCACTGGTCACGCGGCCCGGACGCCTTCATTTGATGCCGGCGAGCGTGGTCTGCAGCCAGGTGACGATGGCGCTCACGACGGCTGGGCTGACGTGCCGCTCCTTCAACACCGCGTACTCTTCGAGCTCACCAGTCGTGGCGGGGATGAGGAGGTGGTTGACGCCTGGCACCTTCACGGTGCGGAGCGATGACGCGTTCTTGCGCTGGCGGGCGAGTGCGTCGAGGCGGTCGGCGTTGGCGGGGGCCACTTGCGTGTCGAGATCACCCGACAGGATAAGGATCGGCTGCAGCACCTTCGGCATGACCTTCGCCGGATCGTGAGCAAGCACGCTCTGGAACTCTTCGTCAAAGGGGCGCCTCGTCTCCGGCGGAAGTGCGTCCCATCCCTTGTCGGTGATGATCGCCTCGTTGATGCGCTTCTGCAGGTCGATCTTCGCTTGCTTCTCTGCTTCCGAGAAGCTCGACCGACTGAGAAAGTGCTGCTGCTGCTCGAGAATCAGATCGGCGCCCGTGCCGCCGGCGGTCGCGATTAAGCCGACGGCGGCGATCCGCTTCTCTTTCGCGGCCGCCAGCATCGCCACGGCGCCGCCCTCGCTGTGCCCGATGACCGAGATGCGTTTTGGGTCGACGTCCTTCCGATCGGCGAGCAGCTTGACGGCCGAGCGCAGGTCGTCGGCGGAGTCGGCGAGACTTGAAGACTCCAGGCGGCCGCCGCTCTGGCCGACGCCACGCTTGTCGTACCGCAACGTGATGAACCCGGCATCGGCCAGAAGACTGGCGAGCTCGCCCAGGACCGGAATGCCGGCGACGATGCCGTCGCGATCGATGGCCCCGCTCCCGCCGACGAGCACGATCGCGGGAAGCCGCGCGGCCGACAGGCCGACCGGCTTCGACACGGTGCCCGCGAGGGAGAATCCCAAGCTCGGAACCTTGATCGACTCGTCGTTGGGCCGCCACACGGGCACCTGCCGCGCGGCGGCCGACGCGATGTCGTCGCGGACAACCTCGAGCGCCTGAATCGGAATGCTCAGGCGCAGCAGGCGTCCGGTTGGGTCGGCCCAGAGGTCCGCCTCGATGGCGGCGGCGCCGGCTGGCATCAGCGTCAGGTGGGTCCGTGTCGTGTCGATGGTCTCGGTCGCGGTCTGAATGCGCTCGGTGGCCGAGGTGCCGACCACGATGGAAATGGGAATCTGCAGCCCGGCGGCTCGAATCGTCGATCCAGGACGGAGCGTACGAAGCCGGGCGGCCAACGCCTCGTACGGTGCGAAGAAAGGATTCGGAAGAAACAATTCCGCATCTGGAAACTTAAACGTCAGCGGCGGTTGCCCTTCGATCGTGATTTCGGTGTTGATGGTGTTTTGACTGACCGTCGCGTGCACGGTCTGGAGCTGGCCGCGAGCAGTCGCGTCGAGCGTCAGCTCGAGAGGCTTCCAGTCCCGGTCGTACCGCATTTGAAAGCTGCGCGAGACGATGTCGAGCGGCGCATCGAGACGGCCCGAGCTGGTGATCGTCCATCCCTCGGCGGTGCGGGCCACGGCGATCGCCTCGTTGCCGACGGGTGCTGCGCGAACGAAGATCGTAAAGCTGGATGGTGCGGGAGCGGCGCTCGTCCGGACCGGCAATTGCTGGCCGGCCACCGGCAACGCTACGGCCGAGACCAAGGCTGCCAACGCGGCGCGGATAGAATGGGACATGAAGTGCCTATGATACCAGCCGTTTCCCCCGATGCGTACGCGGCGGCCCGTCACCGCGCGGCCCTGCTCGACCGCTCAGATCGCGGCCGCCTCGTCGTCTCGGGCAAGGATCGCGCAAGCTACCTTCAGGGACTGCTTACCAACGACATCGCCGCGCTCAAAGCCGGGCAGGGGTGCTACGCCGCGTACCTCACGCCGCAAGGACGCATGATCGCCGACCTGTTCGTTTACGAGCTCGGCGATGTGATCCTGTTGACGATGAGCGGGGACGTTAAGGACACGGTGCTGGCCAAGCTCGACCAGTTCATCTTCACCGAAGACGTGCAGCTCGGTGATGTCACCGGCACGTTCGCCCAGCTGGCGGTCATAGGCCCCGACGCGGCAAGAGCGGTGGCGGGCGCGGTCGATGGCAGTTCGGGCGAACTTTTGTCGGCACTTGGCGAGCACGGGAATCTGCGCGCACTCCTTGGCGGACAGCCGGCGATTGTTGCGCGCATTACCGACGCGGGCGAGTCCGGCTTCGATGTCTTTGTCGATCGATCGCAGGTCGACGCATTTCGATCGAACCTTGACCGCGCCGGGGTTGCGGCGATCGATGCCGGGACGGCAGACGCCATCCGCATCGAAGGAGGTGTGCCCCTGTTCCATCGCGACATGGACGAGGAGACAATTCCGCTTGAAGCGGGGATCGAATCGCGGGCGATCAGCTTGACGAAGGGGTGCTACGTCGGCCAGGAGGTGATTATCCGCGTGCTGCACCGGGGACACGGCCGAGTGGCACGGAAGCTGGTCGGCTTGACCCTGGACGGGGACCAGGCGCCATCCAGCGGCGCGGTCGTCCGCGCCGGCGACCGCGAGATCGGTCACGTGACGAGCAGCACCGTCTCACCCGCGCTCGAACGGCCTATTGCGCTTGCATATGTCCATCGGGACTTCGTGGAGCCGGCGACGGCGGTCTTCGTCGACAGCACGCCTGCCGTTGTGACAGCCCTCCCGTTTGTTGCTCGATAGATGACGGTCCGGCTTCAGCCGGACGTCAGTATCGCGATCAACTCGGCGTCGGCTGGAGGAAACGGCAGCTCGGCGAGCTGCTCGCAGGGCACCCAACGCATCTCCTGTCCCATCTGGGGCATTGGGTTGCCGTCGATCTCGCCGCGCAGGAAATGCAGCTCGACGCGACGCTCCGGATAGCTGTGGGTCGTCGCGAACACTTCGTCGGCAACGGCGAACCCGACGCCAAGCTCCTCACGGATCTCCCGTACGAGGCAGGCCGCGCATGTCTCGCCGATCTCGCATTTGCCGCCTGGAAACTCCCAGTAGCCTTCGAGGTGGGCGCCGGGCTGCCGCTTGGTCACGAGAAAGCGGCCGTCGCGCTCGATGACGGCTGCTGCGACGACCGTCACATTGCGGATTGATGATTGTTGATTGATGATTGTCATTTCATTGCGGATCGATGATTTCAGGCAAGGCAACTGTGCAGATACGTCCTCGCGATTGCAGCTCGATTTCAATCATCAATCAACAATCCGCAATCATCAATTCCCCTTGACGGAGCGGCAGCCTTTCGACATCGGACACGCCAGGCACTTCGGGTTGCGCGCGACGCACACCATGGCGCCCAGGTCCATTAGTGCCTGATTGAAGTCGAACACATGGCGCGACGGCAGCAGAGTTTCGGAGAGACGCCAGAGATGCCGTTTCATCGCGTGCGCTTTCGGATCGCCCCGACCGACGAAGACGCGGAAGAGCACGCGTGCCACGTTGGTGTCGAGGATGGCCGCGCGCTCGCGAAACGCGAAGCTGCGAATCGCGCCGGCTGTGTATGCGCCGATGCCCTTGAAGGATAGGAGGGTCTCTTCGTCGGCCGGCAACTGGCCGCCGTACTGCGCGACCGCCTCACGCGCGATCGACTGGAGACGGCGCGGCCGGATGTTGTACCCGAGGGGATACCACGTGTCGACGACCTGCTGGTCGGGCGCGGCGGCCAGCGCCTCGAACGACGGGTACTTGACCAGCCACTCGCCGTACTTCGGCAGTACGCGGTCCACCTGGGTCTGCTGCAGCATGATTTCGGACACGAGGATGTGGTACGGGTCGTCGGTCCGGCGCCACGGCAGATCGCGCCCGTGACGCCCGTACCACGCGAGCAGCCGCGTGCGGAACCGCCGCCGCTCGGGCGGGGCCGGTAGGTCGAGCGAGGGGTCGCGCCTCTTCCTCTTCGGCGTGCGCGCCGGCGGCTCCTTGGGTTTTCTCGGTCTCCGCTTGAGGGTCATCTCGTATACTTCAGGCACAAACGTGAAAATCTACACGCGCACTGGCGATACCGGCGACACGTCGCTCTTTGGCGGCACACGCGTCAGGAAAGACGACGCCCGCGTTGACGCGTACGGCGAAGTCGATGAGCTGAACGCCTGGCTCGGCCTCGTGCGGGCTCTCGGTCCTCCAGCGAAAACGAAAGGTGCCCGCAAGGCCAAGGGCGCACGCAAGGGATCGGCCGGAACGCCGTCGCTTGACGAGGCCCTCGCGCACATTCAGCGCGACTTATTCGCGCTCGGTGCGGAGCTCGCCGACCCGTCCGACAAGATCGCGCGCCGCGTCACCAAGGCTACCCTCGGCGAGGCCGACGTCATGCGGCTCGAGCAGCTCATCGACCGCCTCGAAGCCGAGCTCCCGCCGCTGCGCCGCTTCATCCTCGCGGGCGGCAGCCAGGCCGGTGCCGCTCTTCACGTCGCGCGAACAATCTGCCGCCGCGCCGAACGACGGATGGTATCACTCACACCGCCGGTCGACGCCGTACTGCTTCGGTACGTGAACCGGCTCTCCGATCTGCTGTTCGTCATGGCGCGCGCGGTCAATCATCGCGCGGGCGCAAGAGAGACCGAATGGTGAATGGGGCTAGAACATCTGCACGGCCGGCGGATCGATCTTGCAGGGCGAGGGAGTCCACTTCGAATCGTTCGGCTCGAGCTTGAAATTCGTGCTCGTGATAAACGGCTGCTGGAGATAGGTCGGATCGTCGACGACGGTTCGCACGAGCAGGATGACGTCGCCGTTGGGCTCCGGCCCGAGGCGGTCGAAGTATTCAGTCACGACGGCGTTTGTGCTGTACGGGACGCCGTTCTTGCGAAGATAGCCTTCGCGCATCTTCGTGGTGACCACACTGAGCGAGCCGCCGCGGCCGGCGCCTCGGCCCGGGCCGCCGGGAACGGCTCCTCGCCCCGGTCCGGCTGCGTCAGCGCCAAGATTGATCCGCTGACCGGCCACTTCCCATTGCGCGGTCGAATGTCCCTGCCAGGTAGGCTCGGCGGGCGATGGCGCCTCGCTGAAGTGCAACAGGCGCGTCTGCGTGCCGGCGTCGAACTCAATCTTCAGCGTCAAGTCGTCCTGCCAGGTGATCCGCAGCCGGCCGGGCATGCGCATGATGTTGCCGACGCCAAATGGCTTACAGGCGAGCCCCGCGGCCTCGTCTTTCGCAAGGTCCCAGGCGTCTGCGACACGCCGTGCCTCGGCGTTGAGCGGCATGCTGGCGTAGTCGCCCTTGGGGGGCGTCATCATGCGCCACCGCCACTCCTCGGTGATGACGGCCACCCATGTCCCGGTGAGATCAATTGGGGCGACCGCTCTCGCGCCCGCGGCGCTCTGGCCGTCGCCGCGCTGTCCTTGAACTGGTACTGCCATCAGCAGTGCCAGCGTGCTCAAAGAAGAAAGCAAAGCGCCTGCGGTCATCGGCGTCTTCATGCTACTGCCGCCCTGCCGGCGCCCCTCGGGCTGGTGCCCCGGATCTGGCCGGGACCCGTTTGCTGACGTCGGTGTAGATCGCTTCAATGAACGTCGCCGTCGTCCACGGTCCGGCGTCGGATCCGTAGTGGCGATCGTAGTCGAGAGTGGGTTTGGCCGCTTTCACCTGATCGAGCGTCAGGCCGCGCTTGGCCATGTCCTCGACGCGATCGCGAACGATCGTGACCATGTCGCGGTACTCCAGAACGTCGGCCTCGTCCGACACGCGTCCGTGGCCTGGCACCACGTACGTGCCGCCTTCCTGCTCATGCTTGGGGACCGTGAGATCGAGAATCCTGTTGAGGCCGTTGAGCACACCGTTCACGCTACCGCCATTCGGTCGATCGATGTGCGGGTAATCGGTCGTGATGAAGATGTCGCCGGCAACGACGACGTCCGAGCGGCGGAAGAAGACGATCGTGTCGCCGTCGGTGTGGGCGGCCGGATCGTGATACAGCATGACGGCTTCGTCGTTGAAGAAGAAATCCTTTTCCTCCGGCACATACGTCGAGGTGGGCCAGGCGGCGCTCGCGGTGTTGCCGCCCGGAGCGCTCATCCTCGTCAGGACGTTTTCGTGGGCGAGGATCGTCGTCGGTCCGCCCTGTGTCGTGCGGCCCGCCTTGCCGATGACTTCGTTCCCTCCGGTGTGATCCGGATGGAAATGAGTGTTAACGATGTAGCGGATCGGTTTGTCGGAGAGCTGTTGGATCGCGGCCAGCAGTTTCGTCGCGTGCTCTGCGAGTCCGGTGTCCACGACCAGGATCCCTTCGTCGCCGATCTGGACAACGACATTGCCGCCGGCGCCGACGAGCAGGTGGACGTTGCCCTGAACGTGGAACGCATGAATCTCGCCGCTATCCTGCCAGTTTGCCGGTGCCTGAGGAAGCGGTCCTTGCGCACGGGAGACGGATCGATCGAACGCAAGGGCGGCGAGCACCGCGAGGACGACCGACGCCTTAGGCAGGATATCCATCGCGGCCTACTTCTTCTTCATGAGCTCGCGCAGCCTGGCCATGTACTCTGGGTACGTCGTCTCGGCGCCGCCATTGGCCGCTTCGATCGGGATGCCGTATTTTTTTGCGAATTCGCCGAGGAACGGGCTCTTCCCTGGCAAGTAGTGGGGCACAACCGCGTGGGGACGCGTCAGAATCTCGTCGACGTATTCACACGGCCAGAGCCAGTTGCCGGCGGCACGATCGGCGAGGACGAAGTCCTCGCTTCTGATGAGCGGCTCGGTGAAGCTCACGGGATCGGTCCACTGCACGAGGTGCGTCATGATGGTGCCGTGGCGGACGAAGTGCTCGACCATCGTCGAGCGCTCGCTGTTGGCCACGCCGTTGCGCCGGATCCATTCCTGCTTGAGATGGGTGGTGTAGACCGTCAGGATGTCACCTTCCCATTTGCCCGTCGAGAAGCCCATCCATGTATGCGGCGCCCATTCCGGCGGGTGCGCCCGCCCATCCATCCAAATCGTGCGCTCCTGCTCGTACGTATTGATGTAGTTCTTGATCGCCATCAGTTGCTGCGTCTGCGGATCTCGCACCTCTGAGATTCGCACCGCCAGCGGCCCGTGATAGATGTAGGGACCGATGTGGACCTTGCACTGATGCTCTTTCAGCGTCAGGCGAGAGGCGTCCCAGCTTTCGGCCGCCAGTCGCGCGCCGGGCGTGATCGGCAGTCCGGTGAAATCGCCGAGCTCGGGTCCGGGAATCCGGTCCGGCTGATCCTCGTGGAATCTCGGATTCCAGTCGCCGACCAGGCTGACCTGCGCAACGGCCGGCCGGCCTGACAAGGCGACGCCGAGCACGACCAGAGCAATCGACGCGCGTCTGAGAATCTTCATCACGTCCTCACTTCAAGACGGGCATCCTACAGGTTCGAGGCTCAGCGCTCAAGGCTCATGAAGGCTCGATGCGCACGAAACCGCGCGTGCCGTCGACTGTGACAATCTGGCCGTCCTTGAGGACGGTCGTGCCGACCATCGTGCCGACGACGCAGGGGAGCTGGCACTCCCGCGCGACGATGGCGCAGTGGCACAGGATCCCGCCCGTGTCGGCGACAACGGCGCT
>JBGPHH010000074.1:0-15696 GCA_041484265.1 Vicinamibacteria bacterium | reverse complement strand
TCCGGGGCCGCGTTCACGACCAACGTGACCGCCGCCGTGTGGGTGACACCTCCACTCGTGCCGGTGAGGGTGAGCGGATACGTCCCAGCCGGTGTGGTGGCCGCGGTGGTCACGGCCAGCGTCGAGGTAGTGGTCGCCGGGTTGGGGGTGAAGGTGCCGGTCGCGCCCGCGGGCAGGCCCGTGACGCTCAGCGTCACCGATCCGCTGAAGCCGTCGAGCGGCGTGATCGTCGTGGTGTAGCTGGTCCCGTTGCCCTGCACCACGGTCTGGCTCGCCGGCGACCCAGACTCCGAGAAGTCCGGCGTGGTGATCGTGGCCACGCTCGAATACGGGCTCAGGTTCCCCGCCGCATCCGCCGCCCGCACCTGGTAGCTATAGGTGGTGGCCGCCGCCAGCCCCGTGTCGCTGTAGCCCGTACCGGTCCCGGCCGGCGCGGCAATCTGGGTGAAGGTGGTGCAACCGCTTCCCTGGCAGCGTTCAACACGATAGCCGGTGACACCCACGTCGTCGGTGGACGCGGTCCAACTCAGATTGATCCGACTCACGCTGGTAGCGGTAGCCGTCATATTCAGAGGCGCTGTCGGTGGGGTGGTGTCGGGAACCACACCAGTGGCGACGACGGAGAATGCGCTCAGGTTTCCCACGATATCCGCTGCTCGCACGTGGTACAGGTAAGTACCGGCCGCCAGTGCCGGGTCGCTGTACGACGTTACTGTCGAAGTCCCGATCTGTGCGAAATTCGCACAACTCGCGCCCTTGCAGCGTTGGACCAGATAGTTGGCAAGCCCCTCGGTACTCGTCGAGGCCGTCCAGGACAGATTCATCGTGGCCCCGGCAGCGGCCACCGCTGTCAAATCGCCTGGCGCCGTCGGCGGCGTCTGCGTGGTGGCGGTGGCCGTATTGGAAAAGTCGCTCGTGTTTCCCGAGGTATCCACGGCCACTAGCCGGTAGCTATAAATGGTGGTGGACGCCAGCGCCGTATCGGCGTAGGGGCTCGCGCCCGCGATCGAAATCTGCGCAAAGTTCGTACAACCCGCGTCCTGACAGCGTTGCACCGCGTAATAAGCAAGCCCCACCGTGCTGATGGAGTCTGTGAAGGTCAACGTGATTTTGCTTGCGCTGTTGGTTGTCGCCGTCAAACTGCCCGGCGCCGTGGGCGGCGTCTGGGTGGTGTCTGCGGCAGTGTTCGATAGCAGGCCTGGATTCCCGCCCCAATCGATCGCCTGAACGCGGTAAGTGAAGCTGGTGCCGAACGGCAGCGCTGTATCGGTAAATGTCGTGCCGGCGGGCGTCGCGATCTCAACGAAGTTAGAGCAGCCGGGGTCCTGGCATCGTTGCAGCGAGTAGTACGACACTCCGCTGGTGCCGCCCAGCTCCGTCCAGCTCAGATTGATGCGGCTGGAACTGATGGCCTTTGCAGTCAGATTCCCCGGTGGCGGCGCTTGCGCGTAGCGGCTGGCAATCTGGGCGCAGTTGTCAGGATTGAACAGCAGGATGAGGCTGGTCCCATAGCTGGTGTCGATCGGCGAATTGGCATAGCAGAGCTGCGCAGGAATCGCGGCAGCATACCCGCTCACGTCGGGTCCCAGCGACGGCCACGGCACTGTGCCCCAAAAACCCGGCGCCGTGGACAAACGAAGCGATGCCGGCAGAATGTTATTGGCAGGGACCGCGTTGGGGTAATTCGGATCGTTCGACGGCACCTCGCTGGCCAGGAAGTTGGGCGCGTTGGTTACTGTGTCGTAGTTCCCCCAGCGCAGCAGCGTCGTGTATGCGAGTGGATCGTTTGGAATCGGTCCGGGGCCGCAGTTCCCGCCCCACCCCAGAGCATAGATGGATAGGTTGCAGCCAGCCTGCCCCGCGGCTGCGTTCGACTCATAAGACGTGTGGTATCCCTGGGTCCCGAGGACATTTCCGATGATGTTGAAATACCGGCTGAAGGCGTAAATGTTGATAGGGACTGTCTGCGCGAAACGTCCGGGCGCCCAGCCGCTGGCCCGGTTACGGAATGCAGTGATGAAGTGCGCGGTGCCGTGTACCTGATCCGCGGTCAGACCAAACCCGTCGTTTCCTTCCCAAAGAAAGTAACTGTTGCCGGCTCCGTGATGCCACCAGCTGGCCATGGCCCAGCCTCCGTCAGTGGCATAGTAGTCATCCGTCGAGTAGTTGTAGTCGAAGACCGATCCCGTGGCGCCATCGCTCATCATCGGCGCCGTGATGTGTTGAAAGATGTTGTTTTCTATGAGGTTGAAGGACGCCATATAGTGCTCGACCCCATAGCTTTGGGTCGCCGCGTTGCGCGTACCATAGAAATAGCTGTCGCGAACCGTGTTATGAGCGGATTGATACATCCAGACATGGTTCCGATTGCCGTTCAAAGACCGGATGCCTTTCACCCAACTCCCATAGGCGTTGTAGAAATAGATTCCGGAAAGTACGACACTCGAACCAGCGTGGTCGAGCGACAGATTTTCAATGCCAACGCCGGTGATCGGGTCGGAGGTGGACCACCAGGCGCCCGGATTCTGCTCCGCTCTCCAGTTGGGCATGGTCAGGGGATCTTCCACGGTCACGGTGTTGCCGTTGATCGCGATGACCCTCTCGATCTGTTGCTGTTGGCGGGCCGGTGGTCCCGGGCGGCCAGTACCGGATGCTCCCGTATCGGCGCACACCCCGGCGCCGCCGGTGCCGCAGACCCACACACTACCGTTGTCGACGTTGGGATCGTTTTCCTGATCGAGAATGATCATCGAGCCCACGTGCAGACCCACGGTGTTGTCGAGCGTGATTTGGGTCCCACCCTTGCTGTAGCCCGCAGTCCAATTGGCCGTGTTTTGCGGGTCGCCCACCCAGTTGGGATTGGTGTTGACGACGCAGATGTCACCACCCTGACCGCCGCAGTTATTGCCTGCCGTAAAGAACAGGAATGTCGCGTCGGCGCCCGCTCCGCGCAGTGTGACGTTGCTCTTGCCCGAAAAGACAATGCCCGGCGAGCCAATGGTGTAAGTTCCGGCATTCAGAAAGACGACTTGCTCGCTGGGACAGGCTGCGATGGCGGCGTTGATGTCCGCGGCTGTCGCCCCGGGGTTGAGAGCGGCACAGATGGTTGTGCGGCTTGGAATCCCCCCGGGGACTCCAGCATTCGTCCAGTCAATCGCGCGCTTGGGGTCCAGGATTCCAGACCACTGCTGGGCATGCAGCACCGGCGCTGCGCAAAACAGCAAGAGCAGGAGGAAGGCGAATTTCAGCCAGCGGTAGCCGGAACACACCAACTCCCCAGAGCTCGCACCGTAGTCGGGGCGCCGACGCCCAAGGACACGCAAAACGATCGGAAACATCAGCGGCGTCTCGCGGGTTGACGGAGAATGCCTAATCGGGCCCACGCCGCGGACGCGAGCGCAATCAGAATCGGCGGCGTCTGCGAGTAGGACGCCACCGTTAGTGACAGCGCAACCACTGCGAACAGAAACACTCGCGCCATAAAAGAAGTTCCCGTTGGGCTGATCAGAAAAATGTCGAGCGGAAGTATGGCGGCTGATTATGGTCAGAAGCAACGGAGATGTTTTGTCTGCGCGGCAGGCGACTTATGTCTGACTCAGGGACGGTACGACCCCTCACCTTTAGGTGGCGCCTCCACGCTTTTGCACTGCTATGCGCGCGCGTCGAAAGACTGATCACTTTGTTCGATGAACATTCGCGATGCAATTTTCTTAAGGAAAGAAATCGGCGAATTTTTTGGGAATTGGCGCGCCCGGCAGGACTCGAACCTGCGACCCCCGGCTTAGAAGGCCGGTGCTCTATCCAACTGAGCTACGGGCGCAAACACGACCTCGTGATCGTAGCACCCCTTGATGAAAGGACCGTCCCGGAGCAGCCAGCTTGAGCACGGCGCTGCTCGCGAGTGAGCGTTGTTCTTCATGCAGGACATCGTCTACAGTAGCAACTCATGAAATTTCGGTTGTTGGCCGACACTGGTGTGTTCGTATCCGAGCTGTGCCTGGGCGCCATGACCTTCGGCGGGCGCGGTCAGGTGTGGGAGCGGATCGGCGGCCTCGACCAGCCCGTGGTTGACGCCATCGTGCACGGCGCACTCGACGCGGGCATCAACTTCATCGACACGGCCGACGTGTACGGCACCGGGGAGTCCGAGCGCATGCTCGGCAAGGCGCTCGCCGGTCGGCGTCACGACGTGGTCCTGGCGACGAAGGTGCGCGGCCGCATGGGCCCGGGCCCCAATCAGGTCGGCCTCTCCCGACTCCACATCATCGAGGCCGTGGAGGCAAGCCTCACACGGCTCGGTACCGATAACATCGACCTCTACCAAATTCACCGTGCCGACGAGCTGACCAACATCGAAGACACCCTGAGGGCGCTTGACGATCTGGTACGCGCCGGCAAGGTTCGTTACCTCGGTTGTTCGAACCTGCTCGCGTGGCAACTCATGAAAGCGCTGGCCGTCTCTCGGGAGCAGCACCTCGCGGCGTTCCGGTGCACGCAGTCGTACTATTCGCTCGTGGGGCGCGAGCTCGAGCGCGAGACGATTCCGCTGTTGAAGGATCAGAGGCTGGGACTGCTCGTCTGGAGTCCGCTCGCCGGCGGCTTCCTCTCAGGCAAGTTCACGCGCGAGGGCGGCGACCCGGCGGCACGGCGCGCGACGTTCCATTTCCCCCCGGTGAACCAGGACCAGGGGTTCTCCATTCTCGACGCCTTGCGCGAGATCGCCGGCGGGCGCGGAGCCAGCGTCGCCCAGGTCGCCCTTGCGTGGATTCTTGCGAAAGACGTCGTGACGAGCGTGATCATCGGGGCGAGGAGCGTCGCGCAGCTCGACGACAACCTGAAATCGGTTGACGTGACCCTGTCATCCGACGATGTACGAAAGCTGGACGAGGTCAGCCGGATCGCGCCGGAATATCCCGCCTGGATGGATGCGCTCGGGTCCGATCGCCGACCCGGCGAGCGACGCTTCTGACCGATCGGCCCTGGTTATTTCAGCTCGCCGGCCGCCTCCGCATACACACGCCCGAGCGCCTCGGGCAGGTTCTGGGCCGCGCGCGTCCAGTAGCCGAACGAACCGAGGATGACACTGCGGGGCGCACGCGCGATCGGTACGCCAGCCGCGCGTAGACGGTAGCCTTCCGAGACGACCTTCTCGAGCGACAGTCGGAAATTGGTGAGCTCTTCTCGAAGCACGCGCGGGCTGTCGACGAAGCCGTGCCCGGGCACGTAGATCGACGCGTTCATCGCCTCGGCCTTCTTGATGGCGGCGATCCATTCGCTCGGGTAGCCGCCGTAGAGCGAGGGGAACAACCGGTTGAAGAAGGCTTCGCTCATGAACAGGATGTTCTCTCTCGGCAGGTAGACAGACAGATCGCCGCCTGTGTGCGCGCGCCCGAGGAACAGCACTTGGATCTCCGTCCCGCCGAGCGTGATCACCTTTCTGTCGGACACGACTTCGGTTGGGATGGGCAGCTTGGTCGCCGTCGCCGCAGCCGTCGCGTTCCGCTGCTCCAGCACGGCCTTCGACGTCGGATGCGCGATGAATGTGGTCCCCGCCGCGAACGCGCTGTTGCCGCCAGTGTGGTCGCCATGATCTGAACCGATCACGACGTACTTGACGGGCAGGGGAGTGACCTTCGCGATCGCCGCCAGAAGTTGCCGCGTGTCTGCCTCGTTGATCTGCGCGTCCGCGACGAGTACCCCGTCGCGCGTGACGACGACCAGGTTGTTCGTCGTGAACAGCATCTCGATGTCGGTCCGCACTTGCAGTCCGGAGTAGACGTAGACGTTCTCCGCCAGCTTGCGCATTTGCGGAAAGGCGCTGGGCTTGAGGCCGCGCACGGTGACGTCGGCCGTGCGGATGGACTCGTCTCCGAGCGACGGCGCCCCGGTCTGCGCATGAAGGACCAGGGTCAAGGCCAGTAGCGCACAAAGCGCTGCGGGCACGCGCAAGCGGTTCACAACCTTCGACATGATGCCTCCTTGAAGACGGAGGGAATTGTAAACCCTTCGGGATGAGGGGCGCCCTGCTGTTGTAAACTGACCCCGCAACCTACGATGAGCCGCATTGCCTCGGCCGTCGTCTTTCTGAGCGCGGTCACGCTCATCGGGCACGCGCAGTCGCCGGCCCGCGACACCGCACAGCCACAGACAGGCAATGGAATTATCCGCGGCCGCGTGCTCGCGGCCGGCACCGACGCTCCGCTCCGCAACGCCCGCGTCCGGGTCACATCATCGATCGGCGCTGTTCCCGTTGCGCTGACCGATGCGGACGGCCGATTCGTCGTGCCGTCCCTCGTCGCAGGTGCATACGGTGTGTCCGTCAGCAAGGCGGGCTACGTGACGAGCAGCGGCCGTTCCATCACGGTCGGTCCTGGAGCGGTCGTGGAGAACGTCGATGTCGGGCTGGCGAAGGCCGCGGTGATCTCGGGACAGATTCTGGACAGCTTCGGCGAACCGGTGATCGGCATGACGGTGACGGCCGAACGTCCAGCGACCGCGGGTTCCCTCCAGACCGTCGTCGTCGCGACGACGCAGACCGACGATCTCGGCAACTATCGGCTGGGCGGACTGCCGCAAGGATCGTTCTTTGTCGCCGGCGCGATGCGCGAGTTCATCATCCCGGCGAGGGTCATCATCGGCCCAAACAACACAGCGTCCCTCGGCGACATGATCGTAGGCGACGGCAAGTTCGACATGTTCGCAGGGACACGGAGCGGGTTGGCCTCTCCGCCGCAGCGCACGTACTATCCAGGCGCGCCCATCGTTGAGCAAGCGCAGCCGATTGCGCTTGGGCCGGGGGAGGAGAGGTCGTCAATTGACCTCATCGTGCCGGCGTTACAGATGCAGACCGTGCCGAGCGTCGCGCGCGCCCTCTTTCCGGGCGCTCGGATTTTCGTGAGGGACGGCGTCACGACGATTGACGCCGGCAGTGGCAGGCCACTCGGTCCGGATTGCCCGTCAGAGCCCCTGTGCCGAGGCGCCATTCGCGGCCGCGTCACGCGCGCCGACGGCGGGCCTCTCCGACAGGCGTTCGTATTGCTGCAGGTCGATGGGTCTCAAGATCAGCCGCCCATGGTCCTCACCGATGACGCCGGGCGCTACGAGTTCAACAGATTGCCGGCCGGGACGTTCCGCGTCGCGGCTCAGAAGCCTGGGTTCATGACCCTCCAGTTCGGCCAGTCCCGTCCTCTCTCGGCGGGAGAACCGATCGACGTGCAGACCAACGCGATCCGCGACCGGATCGACATCATCATGCCGCGAACGGGCGCCATCACTGGTCGCGTGGTGGACGATGCGGGCGAGCCGGTTGAAGGTGTCGACGTGGGCGTCCTGCGAATTGGGTACGAGTCCGGGCGCCGCCGACTTAGCAGCGTCGGGACCCGGCGCACCGACGATGCCGGCAACTATCGCGTCTACGGTCTCCAGCCAGGGGAATATGCCGTCAGGGCGGATGCTGGCGTTCCAGGGTCTGCGACCACGTACTTCCCGGGCACCGTGAATCCGAAGGACGTGCAATTGATTCCGATGGGCTTTTCGCAGGATGCGGGTGGCGTCGATTTCGCGCTTTCAGGCGCGCCCACCACTCGGATCTCCGGGACGGCGCTCGACGCGATGGGACGGCCGGTGCGGGGAAGCGTGACGCTGCGGAACAGCCGTCGCTCCGGATCCCTGGACGCCATCGACTTAGGAGCCGATCTCCGCGCCGATGGCACGTTCGAATTTCTGCGCGTGCCGCCGGGCGAGTACGTCATTCAGGCGGATACAGACCCGTCGAGCCGGCGTTCAGAGGGCGCGCGGCCCCCGCAGGGTCAGGTCGATGAGTTTGCTTCGGCGTTCGTCACTGTGGCGGGCACCGACGTGACTGGCGTCTCCATCCGGACGTCTGCAGGCTCGACAGCTGCCGGTCGCATCACACTCGATGGCCCGGCGGACGAGTTCTTTTACAACGAAATCGACCTCATGGCGGTGTCCGTCGATGCGGACCTGTCTTTGAGCCGCCGTACGTCGTACATGGGCATCGCACCGGACCTCACCGTTGGCATCGGTGGACTGACCGGACCGCGCGTGTTTCGACTGACGCGCGCGCCCGAGGGTTGGGCGCTCAAGGCCGTGCTCCTGAACGGCGTCGATATCACCGACATCCCGCTCAACTTTGGTGCGACGGATCAATCGGTGAGCGACCTCGAGATCGCGTTGACCAGGCGCGTGTCCGAGGTGTCGGGTCGCGTCACTGATGCGCGTGGCCGCGGCGTCCGGGATGCCACGGTGGTTGTCTTCACGGGCGACCGCCAGTCGTGGGGGCCGGCATCTCGGTTCGTGGCCACGACGAAAACGGGACGGGACGGAACCTTCAGCATTCGTGGCCTGCCGCCCGCCGATTATTTTGTGGCGGCAGTCGATTCGGCGGCCGACGGGGAATGGCAGGCGCCGGAGTTTCTCGACGCCGTGTTCCCAGACGCGACGAGAGCGACGCTCTTTGAAGGCGATAAGCTCTCGGTCACTCTCACGCTCATCGCGCGGTAGAATAATCCCGCCCAATGAAGATCACCCGCCGCGTCACCATCGTCCTTTTGGCGTGGGTCGCGGTGTTCGTCCCGTCGGAGGCGATCGTCGAGTGTGCTCGAACACTGGTGGCGGTCGCGCAGTCGGCGTCGCGCCCGGTCGCAGCCGATCTGCCGGCACGGCTGACCGACCGGGAGTTCTGGAGACTGACCGAGACGCTGTCCGAGCCCAGCGGCTCCTTCCGGTCGGACAACTTTCTGTCGAACGAGCGCGGCTACCAGCAGATCATTCCGGACCTTCTCGAGCGGGTTGGCATTGGACGTGGCGGCGTCTATCTGGGCGTCGGGCCTGAGCAGAATTTCGCGTACATCGTCGCGCTCAAGCCCCGGATGGCGTTCATCATCGACATCCGCCGCGGAAACCTGCACGAGCACCTCCTCTACAAGGCGCTCTTTGAGATGTCGGCGACGCGCGCGGACTTTCTCTCTCGACTGTTTTCGCGAAAACGCCCCGCCGGGCTCAGCACCGAGTCCACCGCAGCCGAGTTGTTCAACGCCTACGACGACGTTCAGCGCTCTGAGGAGCTCTTCCGAGAGAATCTGAACACGGTCATCGACTGGCTGGCGAGGCGGCACGGATTTCCGCTCGGCGTCGACGACGCGCGTGGGATCGAGTACGTGTACCACGATGCGTTCTTCATGGGTGGACCGCAACTCGACTATGCGATGGGCGGAGGCTTCGGCGCTGGTGGAGGCGGCACGTCGCCGACCTATCGTGAGCTGATGCTGGAGAACGACGGGTACGGGCGGAACCGCGGGTACCTCGCGACCGAAGAGAACTTCGCGTTGATGAAGGACATCGAGACGAAGAATCTCCTGGTGCCCGTCGTCGGCAACTTCGGCGGACCGAAGGCGATTCGGGCAGTCGGCAAGTACGTGAGGGATCGCGGCGGCACGATCCTCGCCTTCTACCTCTCGAACGTCGAACAGTACCTGGCGCAGGACGCGATCTGGGGATACTTCTGTAACAGCGTGGCCACGCTGCCGCTTGACGACACGAGCACGTACATCTACAGCGGACGGGGTGGGCCGAATGCCGTCGCGCGCGGGCTCCCGACGCGGTTCGGCGCCGGTAGCGGAGGGGGCCTTGGTCTGCCGACGACGATCCGGCCCATTCGGCGCGACTTGAATCTGTGTTCAGCTGGCGGGAACTAGAAGTCTGAAGTCTGAAGTGTGAAGGCTCAAGTCTCAAGGCTGACGGCTCAAGTCGTCGCGACCATGGCGACGATGCTGGTTGCGGTCGCGGCAGCCGAACCCCTTTCGTCTTCGCTTCCCGTCGACACGATCGATCAGGCGGCGCGCGCGATGCCGCACCTCCACAGCCTCCTCGTCAGCCGGAGGGGCGAGCTGATCTTCGAGCGGTATTACGGAGGAGCGCGCGCCGATCGTCCAGCGAACATCAAGTCGGCGTCGAAGAGCGTCATTTCCGCAGTGGTCGGCATCGCCGTGGACCGCGGGTTGATCGCCAGCGTCAAGACGCCGATCGTGACGTACTTTCCAGAACTGGCGCGCGACGCTGATGCTCGCAAGGGGCAGATCACGGTGGAAGATCTGCTGGCGATGCGGTCGGGGCTCGAGGGCACGAGCAACCGCAACTACGGCGCCTGGGTGCTGAGTCCCAACTGGGTCCAGTACGCGCTCGCCCGGCCGATGTTTGCGCCGCCAGGCGCTGCCATGGAATACAGCACGGGCAATACACACCTCCTCTCGGCGATCCTCACGAAGGCCTCGGGCACGAACACGTGGCAGTTTGCGAACGATGCGCTGGCCAAGCCGCTCGGCTTCACGCTGCCGCAGTGGCCGCGCGATCCCCAGGGCATCTATTTCGGCGGGAACGACATGCTCCTGACGCCGCGGGAAATGGTGGCGTTCGGTGAGCTGTACCTTAATAAAGGTAGAGCCAAGGGACGCCAGATTGTGCCAGAGCCATGGGTGGAGCAGTCGTGCGTGGGACGCAAGCGCGAGTTCCGGCCAGGAGATCGGCGTCTGAGCAACCCGAACTTTGCCTTCGATCCGATGCGCGATCGTCAGTACGGGCTTGGCTGGTGGGTCTACGAGATCGACGGCTACGACAGCTGTTTCGCCTGGGGCTTCGGCGGCCAGTACATCTTCGTGGTGCCTGCTCTCGATCTCGTCATCGTCACCACCGCTTCGTCCGACGTCAGTGAGCAGCAGCGCGGCGACCGGCAGGCGCTCTTCGATATTGTGTCGCGGCTGGTCATTCGCTCGCTCGCCCCTTCAACGTGAAGTTGTCGAGCGATCCCTCATCGGGTCCCGTGACAAATTCCCCTCGAATGTCCAGGCTGAGCGGTGCGGCCAACACGCTGCGGATCTGCGCCTGCGTGGCGGGCGCCCCCAGGTTCCACCTCCACCCTGTGCTTGCGGAGAGTCGCACGGAATAATCCTTCCACTTCGTTCCTGGTGCGGATCCGAATCCAAATCGATAACCGATGCGACCGGCTGTCCCTACGATGATGACGTCGTCATCAATAAAGCCGCCGTCCACGTCACTCGATTGCTTCAGGCTGAAGCTGATGGTGCCGTCTTCCGCGGCGGACAACTGCTGCACGACGGTGCCCGGTGCGTGGAAATACCACGTTTCCCCCAAGGCTTCATCAACGCCCGTGATGCAGCCGCCCGGGTTGCCGCCGCTTGCAGTGAAGATTGGATCCGTCGTTCCCGAATCGCCGCTGATGCGCCAGCCTTCGGCGGAACTGGTGAAGTCGTGGCTGACGAGTGTGGGTCCGGTGAATGATTGGGCCGCCAGCGCGAGCGCGGTGAGCAGCCGCGCCGGCGGTCCGACGGTGAGGCCCGGGCTCACACCCAGGCGTAGCCGTCTACGCCGAGCGGGACGGAGCGGATCCGGACACCCGTCGCGGCGAAGATCGCGTTGCTGATCGCGGGAATCGCGGGCGGCAGCGCCGGCTCGCCAAGCCCGGTCGGGTCGAAGTCGGTCTGCAGGAACTTCACCTCAATCGACGCCGGAGCCTGCGTCATGCGCGTGGGCTGGTAGTTGTTGAAATTCTTCTGCACCACGCGACCCTTGTCGATCGTGATCTGCCACCCCATCATGTGGCTCATGGCCTCGATGAACGCGCCCTGCACCAGGTTCGTCGATTCGCTCGGATTGACGATCTGGCGCCCGATATCAACGGCGCACCACGCCTTGTTCACCGTGATTCGCTTGTCAGCGCCGACGGCGACCTCGACGACGTACGCCACATACCCGGCGTGGGCAAACTGGAACGCGACGCCCTTACCGGTGCCTTTCGGCAGCCGGCCGCGATTGTTCCAATCCGACATGTCGCGCACCGCCTCGACGACTCCCCGCGCGCGTGCGGCGTTGAATCCGCCCGGCGCCTGCTCGCCGGCGACCGGGCTGGCCAGCAGATCCAGCCGGTACTGCAATGGATCCTTTCCGGCCGCGATGGCGATTTCGTCCATGAAGCCCTGCATGACGAAGGACACCCCGTTGGTGCCCGGTGCCCGCATCGCCCCGGTCGGGATGTCGAACGGCGCGACGGGCGCGGAGTTCACCGTGAAGTTCGCGACGAACCCTCGCGGAAACTCGTTGGACGGTAGCACCGAGTTCGTGCTGGCGACGAAGTCGCGGAACGCGACGAGCTTGCCGGTCGCGTCGAGCCCGGCTTTGAAGTAGTGGTAGCCGCTCGGCCGATACTGGTCGTGCGAGATGTCGTCTTCCCGCGTCCAGAGCAGCTTGACGGGCACGGTCGGCAGCCCCGCCGCCGTCCGCTCGTCGCTGACGACGCGCGCGATCTTGCCGACCTCGGTGTCGTAGTCGCTGACCAGCCGGCGGCCGAATCCTCCGCCCGCCCGCACCAGATGCATCGTCACCTTCTCGGGTTCGATCCCGGCGCCGAGCGCCGGGTTCGCGAGCGCCGGAATCTGACTGCACGACCAGATTTCGAGCTTGCCGTCGGTCGTGTAATGCGCCATCGCATTCTGCGGTTCGAGCGGCGCGTGCGAGAGGAGCGGAAAGAAGTAATCCGCCTCGACGACCTTGGCCGCGCCCTTGAATGCGGCTTCAGCGTCGCCGACTGCGGCCGTGCCACGTCCGCCTGCGGCGGGTGGCTGGGACGCCTGCGCCGAGAGTTGTTTCGCCTGGGCGGCGTAGCCGACGCTGCTCTGCGTGGCCACCGGGCCTTCATCCCATGTGACCTTCAGCGTGCGGCGCGCGTTGTTCGCCAGCCACCAGCTGTCGGCGACGATGGCCACGCCCGAGGCCAATGCGTTGTTCCCGCGGCCCGCGGCGTCGACGACAAAGGCGTGCTTCACGCCGGGCTGACGTTTGACTTCGTCGAGGTTGGCGGACATCGCTTTTCCGCCGAACACCGGACACTTCTCGAAGACCGCGAAGAGCGCGTTTGGCGGATCGAGGTCGATGCTGAACGAGGGCTTGCCGGTCACGATGGCAAGGTTGTCGACACCCTTGATTGGCTTGCCGATGATCTTGAAGTTCTTCGAATCCTTGTAAGCAGCCTTGACCGCGTCGGCGCTCGGCGCCGGCATGGCTGCCACGCGCGCTGAGAGCGACGCGTAGGTCGCCGTGCGCCTGGACGCCGCGTGCGTCACGACGCCGCTTCCCGTCGTCAGCTCGGTGGCCGGCACGTTCCACATCTGCGCGGCCGCCGTGACCATCATCAGCCGGCCCCCGGCGCCAATCTGCCGCATCGGGTCGTAGTTGGTCGGAATCGCCCGGCTCCCGCCTTCCACCTGCGGGCCGAACTTCGGATCCAGGTCGGCCTGCTGGATCTTCACCTGCGTCCAATCCACGTCGAACTCGTCGGCGATGATCATCGGCAGAGCCGCTCTGATGCCCTGTCCGGTCTCCGGATTCTTGGCGATGATCGTGAACGTGTTGTCCGGGTGAACGGTGATGTAGTTGTTGGGCGCGAGCGACCACAGGTTGGGGCCGCCGCGGCCGCCAGGGCCCGGCTGCTGCGCGAAGGCGGGTACGTACATCCCGATGATCACGCCGCCGCCGGCGAGCGCGGTCACCTGGAGGAATGAGCGACGATCGAGCTGTGCCGTTTTTGTCTGCTTCATGGTTACGCCCTCCGCCCGCCGTTGGCCGCGAGATGAATGGCTGCCTTGATCCTCAGATACGTCCCACAGCGGCAGACGTTGCCGTTCATCGCCGTGTCGATTTGCGCGTCGGTCGGATTCGCCGTCCTCGCCAGAAGCGCCGACGCGGTCATGAGCTGGCCGGCCTGGCAGTATCCGCACTGCGGCACGTCGAGCTCCAGCCACGCACGCTGCAGCGGGTGGGATCCATCAGTCGAAAGGCCCTCGATCGTCGAGACCGCTCGGGTGCCAACGGTCGAGATCGCGGTCTGGCACGCCCGAACCGGCGCGCCGGCAATGAGCACTGTGCACGCGCCGCATTGGCCGATGCCACAGCCGAACTTGGTCCCCTTCAGCTTGAGGCTGTCACGCAGGACCCAGAGCAGGGGCATCTCTGCCGGGACATCAACCGTGTGCGGTTGTCCGTTCACGACCAGCGAATAAGACATGACCTATTCCTCCCGCGATGGATAGCGGAACGATGCTACTGATAAACGCATGAGGCATATTCTCCCCCCTGGCCCCCGCATCGTCAACGGCGGACTTTCGAGTCCCACGGTGCCAGAAACGGCGTAATTTGCCCGCGCCGACGCCGGCCAAGTGGGTCTATGATTCCGGACAAGGAGTCCGCCTATGAACATGCAGATCATCGGTCGCGGCGCGATAGTGACGGGCGCCCTGGCGCTCTCGACGGCGGTCGGGCTGACCGGCCAACAGGCCAGGCCGGCGGCCCCGGCGGCCCCTGCAGTCGCTGTCCCTATTGATGCCGACGACATCGGCGGCGTGGTGCGGGGTCCCAATGGTCCTGAGGCGGGCGTCTGGGTGATCGCGGAGACCGCAGACTTTCCGATCAAGTTCCGCAAGATCGTGGTCACCGACGACCAGGGCCGGTACGTGTTGCCCGACTTGCCGAAGGCGAGCTACCAGGTGTGGGTCCGCGGGTACGGGCTCGTGGACTCCAGCCCCATCAAGGCGGCTCCGGGGCAACAGCTCGCCCTGAACGCCGTGTCGGCTCCCAACGCGAAGGCCGCCGCTCATTACTACCCGGGCAATTACTGGCTGTCCCTGATGCAGCTGCCGCCCAGGGACGCTTATCCAATGGTGATTCCTGCCATCCCGGCGGGACGAGGTCAGGGAGCGACGACGGCGGGGAGTCCGGCCTCGACGGTCGCGAACCAGGCCGAATGGGTTTACAACCTGAAGCGCGGCTGCCAGGCGTGTCATCAGATGGGGAACGTTGCGACGCGAGAAGTGCCGAAGAGTCTCGGCACGTTCGATTCGAGCATCGCCGCGTGGGAACGGCGCGCCCAGGCCGGCCAGGTCGACATGATGCCTGCGATCAGCCGACTCGGCGGCCGCGAGCGCGGCTTGTCGCTCTTTGCCGACTGGACGGATCGGATTGCGGCGGGCGAAACGCCGCAGACGCCGCCGCGTCCCCTGGGGGCCGAGCGCAACGTCGTCATCTCGGAGTGGGACTTCGCGACCGAGCGCGCGTTTGTCCACGACGTTGTGGCGAGCGACCGGCGCAATCCCACGGTCAACGCTCAAGGATCGATCTACGGCGCCGACTGGTCGGCCGGCACGCTCGAAATGGTCGACCCGGTGAAGTTCACCAAGTCGAGCGTCCGCGCGCCGATGACGAAGGAAGAAGACCGCGCCAAGATGCGCACCTGGTCGTCGCAGACCATGATTGCCCCCTCACCCTACTGGGGCGACGAGCTCGCCTGGAACGATCCGGTCAATCCGAGCCAGCCCATCATGGATAGCAAGGGCCGCGTGTGGTACCGGTCGCAGACTCGGGCGGATCAGCTCGACTTCTGTAAGGCCGGATCGAACAATCCTTTTGCGAAGAATTTTCCGCTGGATCCTCCCGGCAAGGGCCTCATCGTCTACGACCCGAAGACGGGGAAATCGACGCCGATTGACGTCTGCTACAGCGGTGGACACAACGTGTTCGGCAACGACAAGGACGTGTACGCCTACGAGTGGAAGGGCGGCGCGCTGTCCGTCAAGGCCGGATGGCCCGTGGACACGACCACCGGGGGCAATG
>JBGPHH010000073.1:0-16353 GCA_041484265.1 Vicinamibacteria bacterium | reverse complement strand
GCCGGGGCTGGAGTACGCCCAGCGAGGGAACGGCAGTCTCAGGAAAGCGTGGAAGCTGGACATTACACCCTTCCCGCGGCACAAGCGAGTACAAGCGCCCAGCTTGGCTGCGCCATTGGAAGACCGGTGAACGAGTCCGGTCTTGCATCCTTAGGCCGCTGAGCGCAGGATTCGTCCACCGACGGACACATGCCGGAAACGGTCATCGGCCGCGCGCCCTTGGCGAACCCGACGCAGGGAGAAGACGACGGGCGATGAACAAGGTCGCTGCCTTCCTGGGCTACTGGAAGATCACCGAAATGGAGGTGTGGGCCCCTTCATACATTGATCTGGTCGTGCCCGGGTTCATCGAGTTCGAGCAAGAGGACGATCACCTGGTGGGAACCTTCCAGTTCGGCACGGTCTCGGGCTGGTTGGATTGTCGACTGGGTGATAGGGGCGGCCAGGAGGTCGTGGAGTGGTCGTGGCAGGGACAGAGTGATACCGATCCCGGATGCGGCCGGGGCTGGGCGATCCTCGAGCATGGCGAACTCGTCGGACGAATCTTCATCCATTGTGGAGATGATTCTGCCTTCAGAGCCACCAGGCGGACGCGACCCGCCGCGCGCCGAGACGCACGGATCGCGAAGGGACGCACCGAAGCCACGGAGTCGCGTCTCAACTGAACGGTGACCGAGGAAATCATCATGGATCACCATCAGGACGTGTGGGACCGCCTTCGCGAGCAGGGCCACACCATCGGAGAGCCCTATATACAGGAAGGCGCTGGGTTGTTCGTGGTCGTAGATGACGTCGCCATGTTAGTGAACGACGCCAGGGCGCTCGCGCATGGGCGCGTCACGCTCGCGCAATTCAAATTACGGATCTCCGAGGGTCAGACGCAGACGCTGCCCACCAAGCTTTGACTTCGGACTGAAACAGCAGAGCGGCCACCCAATCAACCCGCGTGCGCCATATGGCGCGCCCGGCCGCCTTCACCGCGCCGATTGCTGGAACAAGCCATCATGGGTGCGGAAGAGAAAATGCTCCTGCACGAGAGGGTCTAGCATCGTGACGCATGGATGGCGGGTTTGTTTCTCGCCAAGAAAACGAACATGCTCGTCGAACGTGATGCAATTTGTGAACTGCGGTTATCTCCGGTCGTACGGCAGCGATTCTACGGAGTACGATGCTGATTGGCTCGACCAGGAGTACGAATGTAGGGACTGTGGGGCGCTGTCTCGTCAAACACGAGGCAGGCTAGCCCGTAGTGTCCCACAACTGGATCGAGCTGAACCGGCGTTAAGTGCGAGCGAACACCCGGCGAAGATCAGGCGTGCAGTGAGCCGTTTGAAGTGTCGATCGAATTTTCGGATAGTACGGGGTCGGCGCGGTGGCGCCGGCCTACGAACGCGTCAAGACCAAACCAATTGGGGCTATCAGAGCACCTTCAGGTATTCATCGAGTGCCAGCAACTCGTCTGGACCCACGTTCAAGCCAAGGGGGTTTGGTTGGATGGTCCTTGACACGCCGATGACGTCGAGAGCTGCCGTGTACGCGAACGCTCTGACATCCCCTGGTTCCCGCGGGTTCCTGGCTGTGCCCACGAGCGCATCGAGCACGTGTCTATCGCCTTTTCCCCTGAACAACGAACCCAATGCGCCAGCGGCTTGCACCCGACACTCCCGGTCGTCGTCAGTGAACAGTATTTCGAGGAGGCGATCGGCTCTTGACGATCGACCCCACTCGTACGCGACGGTTGACATGGCGTTGTAGCGAACGATGGGATCTTGGTGATCCAACAAACGCTCGACCTCCGCTTCCGCCTCGATGTAATTCTCATCACCCGCATCGGCGGCGAAGTTCCTGATTTCGCCAACTCCCAGCAAACCCCGACGCAGAAGGTCGAGGCGGGTGCTCATAGATAGTCGCCTGGTGGCTTCCCGTCGTCGGGCCCTCTTACGGCTTTCATGGCGCCAAGCCATAATCATCCCTCGCCCTGTGTGTCAGATCGCCACCCGCGACGGCCGCGGATGTGCAGTCTCCGGCGCCGTTCGCCGCTCGTTGAGTTAGAACAGGCATTCAGTGGATCGCCAGTTCGATACTTTTGACACTCGCCATCGCCCAGTTACTGGGTGATCGAACTTGAACATCAGGACCGGATATCAGCGCATAAATCGTAAGGTGAGGCCAAACTAGGTACGTGTGAATCCACAACACACCGTCGTGATCGACGAACTCTGCAGTCGCTTGGTCAACTGATGCGGCCGGATACAACTCCTTGTTCCAGAGTGTCCAGTTCTCCGCATGCTTTGCTATTCGCTCACGCAGGCGAGTCGCGGCACTAGGTTGTTGCCCGTCCGCGCGAATATAGCTGGACAACTGGAGCAAAATCTCTTCGCCGTCCAGCCAGAAGCTGGCTACCCTGTCCCCATGATCCTCAAGAACCTCATCCGGGATGGTGACGAGATAGCTCGGAGACGGCCTAACGATCTTCATGCGGAGGCAGCGCTGGCAATCAATCAGATGGCGATCCCAGCCTCTGAGATGGTTCGTGTCAACGGATCGAAGAAATGGCGCGCCGTCAGGAACTCGCTGGGTTCCGCCGCGCCGGTCGCCGACTTGAGCCCTAGATCAATTCTGAAGACCGCTTCGCGGCTGTCTCTGCCAAGAGGCAGTTCCAGGTTGTCGGCAAAGTACTTGTTGCATTCGTCGCAGACGCAATCCAACGTCCAGTTCTGTTCGAACGTTCCCAATGCGCGGGACATGACGTGTTCACGCTTCGTCGGCGGTCTTCTCGACCCGCAGTAGATGCACGGGTCGCACCCTTCGGGATCACGCATCTGCGACTTCATTCGCATACCGGATGGATCGGTGTGAAATTCAACGGCAATTCCGATGATTGGAGCCAGCTCAAGACGTCCGCCAGACTCTGGGAGCGTGGCACAGCTAGAGTCGTCCATCGTCGCGTTGGATCCGCGTGTCTATCTGCTCGAACGCAACGCCTCGATATCAGAACCCGCATATATAGGGCCTCCCGCAGAGCATAGACCCCCGGAGCCAGCGGGATGGCCCGCTGTTACTTGCTTGTTAGGCGGAGAGGGGTCCACTCGGTCGATGCGCCTCGGCGAGCAAGTCTCGAGTCGACATTTCGATCACATTCAGCAGCTGATCCAAATCGGCGGCATCGGGAATCTCAAACCCATGCGCGATTGCGCTCCGAACACGAAGGCCTTCGCTGATGTCCCGATAGCGCTGCCGCTCGAGGACGCCGTTCGACACAAGTTCACGCATGACCTCCCAAGTTCCAAATCGGCGCAATTCAATCGCATTCGCAGCAGCGGCGCGTCGCATCGCAGCTTCAAGTGCAGACCATGCGATCAACACTGCTGCCGAAAGCTGACCGCCGGCGCGTAAAGTGACTACCTGTTCAAGCAGGTGAACAATCTGCGGCTCTTCGAGGTCGTTTAATTGAGCTTCAGGTACACCCGGGGCGCCCATTTCGCCGGGCGATACAACGATGAATTTCCACTCTGGTCGGCTTTCGACGCGCTTCGCGATGCCTTGCATTCGCTCACGATCTTCAGCGCTCAACCAATTCTTGACCTCAATGACAACCGACCCCTTGGGAGAGCGCGCAATGATGTCGGGCTGATACTCGCGAATGAAGTCCGGGCGTTCGGTGATGCCAGGCTGGACGACCACCTGATATCCTTTGTCCCGATACTCCTGTGCAACCCGCTCCACCGTGACTCGCTCCAAGGTGCGGTCCGGAATACTCATAAGAACCTCAGCGCGCCACCGACTGGCGCCTCTGTTACACGAATGTGGAGAAATTCACGATTGCCAGCGAGTCCGTCGGCCAAGACTGAAGATACGGGATCAGCAGCGAAGGGTCCCATCAGCGGGCGACGTCGGCTGACCACATCCGTCACAAACGAGTCGTCGGCGTAGACGAAGCCCTTCATGCCATCCAGAATCGGCTTCACGATGTTGTCGACGTCGGCTGGGGCGCCCTCGTAGAAATGTGTTATTTCAACGGACACCGCCACCTCAACCGGCGGATCGTCTTCAGGCCATCTTAACGCGGCGGCGGCGCGGACCGCTGCTCGCCAAGGCGGCAGCCTCTCCTGCCGGTGTCGTGTTTGCTGCGAAACGGGTGGTCCGCCCACAACAAATTCAAATGGCAGCATCAGATGTAAACATGCGCCCCCCGCCACCCGCGGCGGAGTGCCCACCATCGTATCCAATCCACCTATCCGTCCGCTTGGTGCCGCGTCGGGTGCAGCGCCGGGTTAGGCGGCTGGCGGCAACAACCAAAACAATTGGTCAACTACCAACAGGCCGATACAAGCGGCCTTCTGATCGAAATCCGCGGCAGCAGCGACGCCATGTGCTACAGAGTGACGGGACACTTTGGGAGTCGTTCCTGGCTCGAAGCTCGCAAAATATGCCTGCTCCAAGTAGCGACGGAACATCTCTGGCAACAACCAACTTCGATCGCTAACCTCACCGCTGCTCGTTCGGACCGCAGCGGCGCTGAGAACCTTCTGACTCGGCCTAGACGTCGCGCCGCTGGCGTCGTGAACCGATCTTAGAATTCCTTCAATTCGCGGGTACAGAATGGCAGTCGCACTGAGAAAGTCGCCCTCTAGAAACTCGTCGACCGCATGGCGAAGCAATTCGTGGTGTGGTTCGCACACAGCCGACCCGCCCCAGCGCTCGACCATGCGCGGTGCCGAGCTTCGGACTTCCTGCATGATGTCGGGAAGAAGCCGATCGATGTTGTCACCCGCTCTCGCAAGGGCTGTGACTTTCCGAGTCAGTGCTTTCGATAGAGACACGAAAGGGAACCATTGCTGATCGATCAGAACATGCCATGCCGCATCATCCAGGCGGAAGATACTCTGATGGGTCAGATACGCGTAGTACGAACCGAGCAGCTTCTCAGTATCGTAGTCTCGCCCTGGGGAGTCTGGCCCAAGAGGCGTCAAGTCAAAGAAGAAACCTTTCCGCCACCCGGACGAAAACACGCACAGCACCGCCGTATTAGATGGAAACTCGACTCCTTCGAAATGGAGGGTGTCGGACATCAATAATGTCGTCTTCCCGTACATGCTCACCAGCCTTGAAGGACTTCGCGGCACGGGCTCGGATGAAAACGTTGCACTCGTTCACCCACACCTTGGCGCGAAGATCGGGCGGAATGGTAACGACCAAGTGGTCGATGGATGAAGGCAGCGTCGGAACAGGGACGGGCAACTTGCTGAGGATGTGGCTGGGCAGCCCTTCAAGTCGAGAGATAAACAACTCTCCATCTTCGGACGACGTGAATTCACGCACGGCAATCTTAACGAGATGACCTTCCTGACCGGAGGCGTTCTCCATCGCGTAGCCCGCTGGCGGTTTGTCGAATGTGATTTCGTACGGCATTGAAGAAGCCGCCTAACTTAACTAGACCGGAACGGCTCGATGGCGCCTAATTGCGACACCCAGCCAACGGGCGATCTCCCTCCACGCGCCGAGACGCCCGGGTGTTGACGTGGCGCTCCGCGCACGGTGTGAACCTGCATTCGCTGCCAGCGAAATGGCTATGTGCAAACGCCACAGCTAACCTGCGTTTCAGCCCCGGCGACTCATGATTGCATCGGCCGCCGACGGCTGCCAACGCTGTTAGGTCGCCGTCTGTTACCTATGTTCCCGGTTGCTCAGCTTCCCTCAAGCTCGACAGGTTCCACAGGGCTTGAATCCTGCCTCACGAGCATCCCGATGCGAGTCAAATACCATTCGCTTGTACTCTGGAATGTACCGGGCATACTCGCAACCCGGGCGATGAAATTTCCTCCGGGTCTTGCTAGCCACGTAGTACGCTTCTTCGCCGCTCGCGATTCGATCCACTGGCTGGGAATAGTCCATGATGAAACTCCTTGGGCCGATCCTGGCAAATCGCTGACGAGCTTCGTCATCTCGAACATGTTCACGAGCGGCTTCCCGAACACCGGACGCAGCGCGTCGTCGGCATGAATCATCCGCTTGTTCTTCTTGTCCTGCAGCCCGTGCTTCTTGATGTAGGCCCACAGTTTCTTGGTGACCTCGGTCCGCGCCACCGCTTTGGCGCCGATGACTTCACTCAACGCCGCGCTCGGCGTCACCGGCCTCAGATTCTTGGGGTTGATGCCGTTAACCCTATGGAAGTCCAAATTGTGACCGCTGACGCGGCTGAAAGCTGAGCGCATGTGACGCAGACATCGGACACCGCGAGGCAACGGCGAGGGCACCCGGGCTCGGCGGTCCGGTGACACGGCAGTGACACACGCCGATTGATCCCGCGATGTTCGGAGAATAAGCGGGCATTTTCGGAGGGCGGTGGTTCGTGAAACCGCATCACTCGGGCGACGTGGCCCGGGTTCGCACGACGTCGGCACTGGGCGCCCACCCAGGCCCGGCCGGTGAGGGAGCCGCGTACCCGGGGCACGTGGCCCGCGTGGTAGCCAGGCCTAGGCACCCACCCCTCGGAGGCGGCTGGTTCTAGAGCGGATCGCTACGGGCATGTGACCAGTGTTGCGGGCATTGGGCCGCGGCGCCCTTAGGACCGAGGGGGTTCGCCACGGCATCGCCAGCGTGCAGATAGCACGCACTAATCGACTCGACTTCGGCCGCGACCGTTGGTATCGCCCACAGATCTGTTCCGGTTTCATTGCGCGCTGCGTGCCAGCGATGGGAGCTAGAATTGCCGCCATGGCGGGGGATAGCCGAGTGGTCGATGGCGGTGGGTGGGAAGTAAACATGGCCTCACCATGCACCTTCACTCCGTGCCTCGGGGTCGGCGACAAAGGCGAGGCGCTCGCGGTTAATCGAGGCGCGCGGTGACGATCGGCGAACGGGCGGTTGGCGACATCACGATCCTGGACATCGGCGGGCGCATGGCGGTTCAGGATGGCGCAGACGCGTTTCGCGAGGCGGTGCAACAGCTCGTCAGCCGGGGGCGAGTGAAACTCGTGGTCAACCTCCGCGCCGTGCCGTACATCGACAGCACGGCCCTCGACGAGATCGTGCGCGCGTACAACAGCATCACGCGCGGGGGTGGTTCCCTGAAGCTGGTCAACCTGACCGCGAAGGTCCATGAACTCTTCGAGGTGACCGGGCTCTTGTCGGTGTTTGAGTGCTTTGATACGGAACTCAAGGCCTTGGAGAGCTTCGGTCACCGTGACACAGACCCAGGGCACACGACTCGGTGACTATGCCGTCCTCGCGCTCATCAGTGCGAGTGACCTGGCCGAGGACTGCAGCAGCGCGAGATAGCCGTTCATGATCCCGCTCTCGGACGCCTCTCGACGGCCCAGACGATTCCCCATCGTCACGACGGCCATCATCGTCGTGAATGCGTTCTTCTTCCTCTTGGAGCTGATGGGGGGTGACGAATTTATCCGGCAGTGGTCGGTCGTCCCCGCCAATATTGTCGCGAGCACACACTGGATCACGGTCCTGACCGCGATGTTCATGCACGCCGGCTGGGCCCACATCCTGGGCAACATGGTGTTCCTCTGGGCCTTTGGCCCCGAAATCGAAGATGCGATGGGGCGCGGACGGTACCTCGCGTTTTACGTGCTCAGCGGTCTCGCGGCTTCCGCGGCGCAGATCGCCGCGATGCCAGGTTCCACTATTCCGAATCTGGGCGCCAGCGGCGCGATTGCAGGTGTGATGGGCGCCTTTCTGATCACCTATCCTCGCGATCAGATCCGGACGCTCATTCTGCTGGGGTGGTTCACACGCGTGACGGTGATGCCCGCGGCGCTGCTGATCGGCCTATGGTTTCTCATTCAGGTGTTCAGTCAGGTCGGCGCGATGGCGGATGTGCAGAGCGGTGGCGTCGCGTATATGGCTCACCTTGGCGGCTTCATCTTTGGCGCGGTGACCGCGCGCATCTTTGAGAGGGCCGGCGCATCGCCGAATGGGACCGTCGCTCAACGCTGGTGAAACTTGGGTTGTAACCCAGACTCGGGCCGCGCTCGGCTCACGTCCGCAGTCCAAGTTCACGACGAGCGGCATTATCGGCGCCATGGGCGAGCCCGGCAGGCTTCCGCCACACCTGCAGGCTCAGCTGGAGGCCCCGATGAGGACCCGTAACCCTCACCCCTGAGATTGGTCTGCGGCCGCGCCCAGCCTATCTTGAGCGATGGCCGTTTTCGTCGTTCGGCAGGCCATCCTCGTCTAGCCCCGGCGCATTCGGCTGGTCCCAGAGGCGTGCGTCCTCGACAGCGCCTTTGTGAATGTCGTGATCGCCGGACGTTCTCGCTACGATTAGGTCCGTCATCGTGGCCTCCACAGCAACCGAATTGTCTGGGAACCTCATCTGATACCCCGATCCCTGCAGACACAATGCCAGGAGCAAGAAAATCAAGGATCACTAGGGATCCGCCCGGTAGACGCCCTGCCGTATCCCCGACGCGGCCGACATGTATGTCTCTCAGAGAGAATACGTCTACACGGACGTCGCTTTACCTAGAAAAGTCCGGCCAGCCCTGACGGCCAGCGGCGTCGCGCACGTCTTCGGCCGAGCGATCGAGCGCGCCGGCATCACCACGGGCGACGTCACGCGCATACGCTCCTACACACGGCGCTCAGCTGAATGGTTGCTGGCGGGTACGACGATTACACGGTGATGTCTCCGCTGTTGGCCGCCAGCAACTGTCGCGCTTCTCGCGAATCTGCTCCATGCTTCCATCGCGCGCGCCGGCTCCGCTCGAGGCCTTCTGGTGTTCGCGGCCGAAGCCGGTTCTGGCGCGAGGACGCTCGAAGTGCCGGGGCTATCTGTTTATGATGGCGGGGGAGCGTGCCTGGTGCGCAGCAAGAACGGCCTCTCGGAACTCCAAGAGTGAGTCCTCGACGCTGCTTCTGCCGATGCGACGGGCAATGGGCTCGATGATCCAACCGAGCATCGGCGGGAAATCACGGCTCAGGCCGACGTTCTCCAACTCCACCAGCACACCGGCATCGCGTTCGGCGAAGCGCGAGAAGGTGTTCGCCCGCCACAGATAGCCTCTCCCCTGGTCCGGGGGCAGTCGCTGCTCGTCGGGCTTGCCTGCATCCTTCACTTCCGTGATGCGCTCGGAGTCCGACGTACCGTAGACCATGTTACCGCCGTGCCACTGGTACTGCACGATGGACCAGACGTCGAGGACCGCGCCAACCAGACCGCTGCTCTTCTGGATTCGCATCAACACACGAAATGTGTCTCCGTTCTGTTCGAGCACTCCGGCTTCGACGATTGGGTGGTAAACGTGCTTGTAGTTGGCGTAGTCCTGCGAGACCGTCATCGCCTCCTGGAGGGTGACGTGGGGAATAAACGCCACGCCTCTCCAGTGGTGGATCAGTCCTCCGGGAACGTCGACAATGCCGTCCTCGCGCGCCGCCCGGACCAGGACGTATCCGTCCCGCAAGCTGCGGGTCAAGTCGGCGGGTGTGATGCCGGCGAGAGGGCCCCCGGATGTGACGCGCTCCTCGAACAATCTTCGGACCGCACCGATGTATTCGCTATACGCACGGAGTGTCTCGCCACGAAGCTCGGCGGCCCCGGCCGGCGCGCTCGTCGCCAGCACCAGCGTCAGACAGGCGATCACGAGGTGTTTCGCGTTTCTTCGTCGCCCGAAGCGGACATACGCGATGACCATCGGGCATCGTCCAATCACGCAGGCGCCGAACCCCATGACCATCCACACCAAGCCGGCGAAGAATCCACCCAACGAGTCCGCGTCTGACCTATTGAGATACACAAGATAGTTCTGTCCGCTCGGACGTCCAGCTTACCACCCCGCATCCGATGGTCGCGCAGCGTGCTCACGCCATTGAAGTTGCCGGGATGGTGGTTCTTCGCGACCACTGGGCGGCTGGGACGGGTGGGTTGTGACCTAGACTTGGGGCCGCGCTCACTGGGCGGTACAATCTGGGCGTTCGCCGGCGAGTTGACCGGCCTGCGCGATGGTTACACTTCCGGTGACACATGGCCCGGCTTTGCGTCTGAGTTTTGTAAAGACGCGCGAAATCTGGCGACAGTTCGACGCGGAGGGATGGCCGAGTGGTCGATGGCGGTGGTCTTGAAAACCACTGTACCCGAAAGGGTACCGGGGGTTCGAATCCCTCTCCCTCCGCCACAAGTTACTGACTTGCTTAGAAATATGGCTAGATCGTGATCGCCGTCCGTCATACCATCCCTCATTTTTGAGAGGTGTGGCGGTGTCCGACTGGGGCCATCCGGGCGCCAGGGACGCCAGTGTTGTAGGCGCCCTCCAGAGTGGACCCGTTGGATCCAATGAGAATGACCCCGTACGCCTTCCTCACGCTTCAGTTGGCAGCGGGTCTCGCGGCCGCGGTTCCGAAGCGCAAGCGAGGACGGCCGCGGAAGTTCCGACCGCACAGCGGACTGCTGACGGGGCCACTCCCGCGGCAGCCAGGCCGGCCGCCCAAGTACGACTCCAGGGATATCCTGGCACTCGTGGACGAACACAGGGTCGCTGCCGCACAGGAGGGTCGTGTGCTTGGGCGCCGGGCCGCTTTGCGCGAGGCGCTCGCCGTCGCGATCAAAGAGCAGTATCCGGGGAAGTACCGCATCCTCGACCGCTGGCGTGACCACTACGAATCCGAGCTCGGCCTGTCCAAGAATCGTGCACTCAGTCGCGCGTTTCATCGTCCTGAACTTCATGTGGAATGCAGGCATCTTGAGACCCTCGCGCGCATCCTCGACTACGCCGTGAAGGGCCGTCCCACCCGCCGACCCCACCGCAGGTAATTTCTAGGTCGTTTGTTCAAAAAAGTCCGTGTTCCACTGGACCATCCTCAACGATGGAGTCCAGATGCCTCCAACTAATCCATTCCCCAAGGCGCCGGTATTGCCGGACGTCGGCTTCGTTCGCTTGCCGCAAATCCTAAGCGTGCTCCCGATTGGGAAGTCCAGCTGGTGGGCTGGCATCCGGGCAGGCAGGTATCCCGCGCCTATCAAGCTCGGGCCACGCACCTCGGTCTGGCGGGTCGAGGACATCAAGGCTTTGCTGGCCGCGCTCGGCGGCAACGGGCTGGCCTAGGAGACGTGGTGATTACGAACCCCACCGACCCATCTACCGAGAACATGCCCACGGCCGACGAGATCTTCAGCAGCCCGCTCTCATCAGTGCAACTCACGACCCGCCCGCTGCTGATGCAGCTTCTCGAACGTGCGAAGTTTCTGAACCTGGCAAAGGGCGCTCATGCGGAGGATCTTCGAGACGCGCTCGAACGGCTCAAGAGCGAGATCATGGCGGCCCGGCTCGACGCGATAGATCTCTCAACCGTGATCAAGCTCGTGCTCGACCATTTGGCCAAGAACGGGATCACGAATGCTCGCCCCCTCGTGCGCGCTGTACTCGGAGAGCTGCTCACGGCGCCGGCCGCCGGGAAGACGGACACCAGCTCCAGCACCATAACGCTCACCGACGACGAACCGGCGGTGGAGCCCGTCAACGGCGCCACGCTGCTCGACGAGACGGCCGCGCTCGTCCGCCGATATGTCGTACTGCCTCGCGCGGAGGCGGACGCGACTGCGTTGTGGATTGGCGCGGCGCACGCGATCGATGCGCTTCAGTTAATGCCGTTGCTCTTGGTGTCGGCGCCGGTGTCGGAGTGTGGCAAGACCACCCTCGCGACAGTCATCGGCGGGATCGTCCCGCGGATGATCATGGTGTCGAGTCTCACCCCGGCGGTGCTCTTCCGGATGATCCACAAGTATCGACCGACGTTGATCGCCGACGAAGTCGATTCGTGGCTGAGCGACGACAATTCAGAACTGCGCGGGATCTTCAACGCCGCGCACTGGCGCGCGGGTGCGGTCATTCCACGATGTGTCGGCGATGCTCATGAAGTGGAACTGTTCAACGTGTTTGGGGCAAAGTTGATCGCGATGATCGGCCGTCCGACGGCCACGATGCTGAGCCGGTCCATCACCATCAGCTTGCGACGGAAAACGGCCGGGGAGCGCGTTGAGCCTCTGCGAGAGCATTGCCTCCGCGCCGACCTCGCCCCATTGCGCCAGGGGTGGCGTCGGTGGGTGCTGGATCATCCGGAAGCGCTGCGCACCCACGAACCCACGATGCCGGCTGAGCTTCCCGTCAATCGAGCCTCGGACAATTGGCGGCCGTTGTTGTTGATCGCCGACTTGGCTGGCGGCGACTGGCCCGCCCGAGCCCGCGCTGCGGCGCTCGCGTTGTCGGGCGTTCGCGTGTTCGAGGACGAATCAGTGAACGTGATGCTCCTGGCCGACGTGCGGGAGGTTTTTCGTGTGCGTGGCGAGCCCGAGTATCTGTCGTCGGAGGACATCATCGTCACGCTCAGGGCGCTCCCTCAGCGCCAGTGGTCCGACTGGAACAACGGGCGTGGCATCACACCGTCGCAGTTCGCCAAACGCCTACGCGACTTCGGGACCGGACCACATGGCCTGCGAACCCGAGAGACACGCACCGGCGACAAGACCGGCAAGCGATGGCACCGGGAAGACTTCGCGGACGCATGGTCCCGGTATGTGCCCGCCGACCCGCCACACTCGCAACAGACCAATAAATCCTGGCCTTCAGCCGTGATTTCAGACCCGCAACAAAGCACCGATGTTGCGCGTCCGGAAACGCCGGTTCAGCCCGTGTTTACGCGCGTTGTTGCGGAGGTTGCGCCTTCGGCACCCGATCCGGACGCCCAGAAGGGTTCTTCGACAGAGGGTGCGTGGCTGGATCTGTGACCGCCGACGTGTTCGAGAGCGCGGCGTTCACCCTCCTGCTGCAGCTCCAGGCTGAGGGCTTCGAGATTCAGGTGGCGGAGCCGGACATCCTTCGCGTCCGACCCGTCGATCGCGTGACACCGGAGCTGCGCGCCGACTTGCAACGCCACAAACCGGCCCTCCTGATGCTGATTCGGATCTGCGATGCCGGCGTACAGGAGCGCCGCGAGGCATTCGCCAGGCAACTTGAAGCGGCACCGGCCGGCGTCCTCATGTCGCGCCTCGTGTTCCGCGAGGTTCCGTATCTCAACGGACGCTGCCATGCTTGCGGGGACGCGCTGGAGCGCGCTCGCTGGGGCTCCTGCTGGCGCTGCTGCCTGGCCCGACGGCTCGCGTGCCATGCGCCGGTTGCCGCCGATCTGTTCACGGCCTATGACGAGGCGCGGCTCTGCACATGAGCACATCTGCGAAGGCGAAGCCGGGGCTGGCTTTATCGATACTCAAGCCACAAATTGAACTCTTCGTCCTGGAGTACCTCAAAGACTTCAACGGCACGCGTGCGTACAAGGCCTCCCACCCGAATTGTCGGAGCGACAAGGCGGCCGCGACCGAAGCCTGGCGGTACCTGAGAAAACCTGAGATCGCCGCGCGAATTGACGCCGGCGAAAAGGCGCAGCACGCACGCCTGAGAATGGAAGGCGAGGAGGCCCTGGCGCGGATCAGTCAAGTGGCGCGCGCGGACATCACTGAGCTTTTCGACGACCGCGGTCACCTTCTGCCCGTGTCGCTGTGGCCGCAGGGCCTGCGGCGCTGCGTGAAAAGCATCAAGCAGACCGAGTTCGGCCTCGCCGTCCAGCTCCACGACAGCCTGCGGGCTCAGGAGCTCATGGCCCAGGCGGCCGGCGTGCTGAAGATGGAGGTCAAGCACTCGGGCCGTATCACGCTCGAGGACGTACTCGACGCGTCGCGGTCGCCCGAGGCGCGGGCGCTCCTCAAGGCGGGCAAGGTCGCGCGGTAGGTCGATATGCCCAGCCTGGCGGAGATGGGCGCGCGGCTGCTGCGATGGCGGGAGAACCCACGGGCGTTCGCGTACGAAGAGCTCAAGTTCGAGACGGGCGACGAGTGGCAGGACAAGGTCCTCGAGGTCTTCCCCTCCCAGGACCCGGGCAAGCTCCGGATCTCACTCCAGGCGTGCACCGGCCCCGGCAAGACCGCGCTCCTCGCAGTGTGCAATCTCAATTTCATCAGCTGTTACGGCTCGAGGGGCGAGCATCCACAGGGCCTCTGCACGTCCATCACGGCGGAGAACCTGAGCGGGAACCTCTGGAAGGAGCTCGCGAAGTGGCAGGCCCGATCGGATTACCTAGGTCACGCGTTCCGATGGACCGCGACGCGGTTCTCATCGATCGACTTTCCGGCGACCTGGTTCCTCGAGGCCCGGCACTGGTCGAAGAAGGCTGACAAGGAGACGATGGGCCGGGCGCTGTCGGGCCTGCACGCGCGGGACGTGATGATCACCATCGACGAATCCGGTGACGTGCCCGTTCCCATCCTGCACTCGGGCGAGCAGATCTTCTCGAGCTCGTACCGCTGGGCGAAGCTGTTGCAGGGCGGGAATCCGACCAGCCTCGAGGGCGCCTTGTATCACGCAGCGGTGCTGGCCCGTCGGCTCTGGCACGTCATCGTCGTCACCGGCGATCCGGACGACGTCAACTGCGCCGAGCGCGTGAACAAGGAGAACAACCGCGAGCAGATCAAGCTCTACGGCCGCGAGAACCCCTGGGTCAAGGCGACCATCCTCGGCCAGTTCCCGGCCTCGAGCATCATGGCGCTGCTCGGCGTGGAAGACGTCCAGGCGGCGATGCAACGGCATCTGAAGCCCGAGGCCTACACCTGGGCCCAGAAGCGGCTGGGCGTCGACGTCGCGCGCGGCGGGGACGACCGGACGGTCATCTTCCCGCGCCAGGGCCTGGCGGCGTTCAAGCCGAAGATCCTCCGGTTGAAGCGGGACCAATCGGTCTCGACGATCATCGCCGACCACGTGATGGGCGCGAAGGCCAAGTGGGGGAGCGAGCTCGAGTTCTTTGATGCGACGGGCGGCTGGGCCGCCGGCGCCGTCGACGTGATGCGCGCGAACGGACTCTCGCCGGTCGACGTGCAGTTCGCGGCGCCGGCGATGGCCCCGCGCTACTTCAACCGCCGCGCCGAAATCTGGTTCAAGATGGCCCTGTGGGTCCCGTCGGCCGCCCTGCCGCCGCTGCCCGAGCTCGTGCCTGAGCTGGTCACGCCGACCTACACCTTCCACAAGGGCCAGTTCCAGCTCGAGGAGAAGGACCAGATCAAGAAACGCCTCGGCGTGTCGCCCGACCTGGCGGACGCGCTGGCGCTGACGTTCGGCATGGAAGACATGCCCGCCGGCATCCGCGCGGGCCAGCAACGGCAGCCGGGCCGCGCGCGCCGCGACGCCGATCCCTGGGAAGAGACGCCGCAGGCGGGCACGGGCCAAGCCGCGCGCGACGGCGACCCGTTCGATTAGCTCCGCGCGGCATAGGGAAGGATCCGATGTGAAGTTCGACGAGATCACCCGAAGCTGAAGACGACGATCCAGGCCGAGCTCGTGGCGCGCCGCCGGCGCCGCCTGACTCATTCACGCCGAGATCGTTGTCGAAACGGCGCGAAGAAGTCCGCCAGCGACATGCTAAGGGCTCTGGCAAGCTGGCCGATCGCCGTGATCCCGATATCCCGTTCGCCGCGCTCGACGCTACCGACGTAATTCCGATGCAGATCTGCGCGTGCCGCCAGTTCTTCCTGAGAGATCTGCAGCTTCCGTCGGAGTTCGCGCACCCGGCGCCCCACAGCCATGGGCAAGTCGCGTCGCACGGGTCATCGTCACGGCCTTGACCACTATCGGTCTACACACTATCGTGTGCATGTCATGTGACGGTCACCTTTGCGTCACCGCAGCTGTTAACGGCCTGAGGCACGCCCATGAAGTCAGTCTGGATCAAACGAACGTTTCGTCTCTGGCTTGTTACCCTGCTGCCTTTAGCCATCTATTGCGCCTATCAGGCTCGGTCGTTGGATCGCATTGCGACTGATAGCCAAGCTCTTGCCAACACGTGGTTGGAAAGAGAGCTGAAGCATGAACGTGACGGAACAAAAGGAACCTTCGACCCACGTGCGGCAAGGACCGAAGCGCTGACACTCACGTCCGAGGTTATCGAGAAGCGCGACAACTACACACGTGCCGGCGTGCTCCTTCTCACATTGCCCCTTTTCGCACTTGTCGTCTTTGGTGTTTTACGCTGGAGCTGGGGGCCCGGTTCACGCCCGGAGTCGATCCAGGCGGCGAGTACAGCCGGTCGACTTCAGTCGGCGACGTGGTATCGCCGCCCAGTGGTCATTGCAGGAGCCCTTGGTGCGGCACTCTTGGTATGGCTTTCGCCGACGCGGACAGCCAGCGTGTTCATCTCTACACTTGTTCAACTTGCGGGTCTTGGGATCGTTCTCTGGCTGGTCTCTAGCAGGGTGCTGAAAAACTGACTTCAAAGGGATCGACATGTTGATCCCGGCGTACTACGATGCTTCCGACCAGCCGGAAGGGAGCGTCCCGATGCGAGGCGACGATCCGCGCCACG
>JBGPHH010000072.1:0-16487 GCA_041484265.1 Vicinamibacteria bacterium | reverse complement strand
TCGAGCGACATCTACTTCGTGCAGATCCGGCCGTTCAAGAAGGACTACAAGCCCGCGCAGTCGCAGGCGCAGCAGGGTGGTGGCGGCGGCGGCCAGCAGCAGAACGTCGGCGACCTCTCGCGCCAGCAGCGTGAAATCGTGGCCGCCACGTTCAATACCGTGCGCGACAAGACGAAGACCAAGGCGGACAAGTACCGCGAGAACGTCGTGTTCCTGAATCTGGCGCAAGGCAAGCTGCGCGGGCAGGTCGAGGATCTCGTCGAAAAGCTCAGCGCCCGGCTCGGCGCCCTTGGCGGCAACGAAGGATCATTCCGGGAGATTCTCGACTTGCTGCCGAAGGCCGCCAACGAGATGAAGCAGGCCGAGACGAACCTGAAGGCCCTTAAGCCCGACGACGCGCTGGCGCCCGAGCAGCGGGCGTTGAAGATCCTGCAGGAGGCCGAGCAGAAGTACGAGGCAACCGTCACGGCCCAGAACGGCGGGGGCGGCGGTGGTGGTGGCCAGAGCCAGATGTCCGAAGATCTCGCCGACCTGTTCGAGCTCGAGCTGGACAAGCTCGCCAGTCAGTACGAGCTCAAGAAGCAGGCCGAGCAGCAGCAGGCCGACCAGAAGGTCGACGAGCTGGCCGAGAAGCTAAAGGAGCTCGCCAAGCGGCAGCAGCAAGAAGCCGAGCGGCAGCGGCGTCTGGCGCAAGCCGGCCAGACCCAGCAGCAGTCCGGTGGCGGCAGCAACGCTCAGCGCCAGCTCGCCCAGGAAGCCGAGGAAGCGGCGCGCCGGCTCGAGCAGCTGAGCCGCGAGCAGCAGCGGCCGGATCTGGCGCAAGCGGCGCGCGATCTCCAACAGGCAGCCGACGCGATGCGACAGGCTGCGGCGAACGGCCAGAACACCGGCGCGCAGGCGAGCGCCGCGCTCGACAAGCTGCGTGAGGCGCAGAAGCAGCTCGAGCGCGAGCAGAGCGGCCGATCCGATCGCGACATCCAGAATGCATTGCGCGAGGCCGAGGAGCTGGCAAAGGAACAGAAGGACGTGGCGTCGGACGTCCAGGGTCTGGATGGGCAATCGCCGGCCGCCCGACAGGGGCGCGCACAGGCGCTGGCCGACCGCAAGGACGCGATGAACGCGAAGGTCGCTGAGTTGCAGAAAGATCTGGAGAAACTCGCCAACGACACGCGGCGCGATGAGAAAGACGCGTCACGCAAACTGGACGAAGCGGCTGGCAGTATTCGCGATAAGAAGGTTCGGGAGAAGATCGATTACACGAAGCGGACCTTGCAGCAGGGAGCCGGATCGCAGTCGCAGTACGCGCGCGCGATGGAAGATGACATCTCGTCCAACCTCGACGCGCTGAAGAATAAGGTTGCCGAAGCGGCCGCCGCGATGGGCAACCAGTCCAAGCAGAACGCGCTCGAGCGGGCCGCCGACCAGACACGCGATCTCGCGCGCAATATGGAATCGCTGAATCAGAAGATGGCCGATCGTCTGTCTGGCGCCGATCGCAATCAGCAGAACGGCCAGCAGCAAGGCCAGCAAGGCAAACAGGGTCAGCAGGGGCAACAGGGTCAGCAGGGGCAACAGGGTCAGCAGGGGCAACAGGGTCAGCAGGGGCAACAGGGTCAGCAGGGCCAACAAGGTCAGCAGGGCCAACAAGGTCAGCAGGGTCAGCAAGGCCAACAGGGTCAGCAGGGTCAGCAAGGCCAACAGGGTCAACAGGGTCAGCAGGGTCAGCAAGGCCAACAGGGCCAGCAAGGTCAGCAGGGCCAGGGCCAACAGGGTCAGCAAGGGCAGAACGGCCAAGGCGGTCAGGGCCAGCCAGGACAGCCCGGGCAGGCCCAGGCGGGTGGTCGTGATCAGAGTGGACCCGGTAATCCGCAGCAGTTTGCTTCGGGCCGATTCTCGAACGAGGACGTCCGGCAGTTCGCCCGTCAGGCCCAGGAACTGGGCCGCGACGCACAGCAGGTCCGGCAGGCGCTTCAGGCCGCTGGGGTCAACCCTGGCGACATCGACGCGTTCATGCAGCAACTGCGTGGGCTGCAAGGCGAGAGTGCCTACGCCAATCCGCGCGCCGTGGAAGCGCTGATGGCGTCGGCGCTCGACACGCTCAAGAAGGCGGAGTTCAATCTGCGGAAGAAGCTGGACGCGGGCAACGACTCGCTGTCGTTGTCAGGCTCGGATGAGGTGCCCGCTGGCTTCCGGCAGGCCATTGAGAAGTACTTTGCCTCGATCGGCGGCGCACAAAAGCCGCAGACACCCAAGGCGCAGCAAACGCAGCCAGCGCAGCCGGCCAAGTAAGGTTCTGCCCTGGAATTTGCGCATCTAGCGGACGAACGTCTGAACGAAGCGATCGTGGAAGACGAAGGCCGCCACGGTCGCACCAAGTCCCATCGATAGAAGTAACACCGTTACCATGATGGCGCGTCCGCCGCGAACGCGGGAACGGGCGCGCGCCCCGCGGCGTATGTCGCCGGCTTCGAATTGACCCAGCGGACGGTCCGGAAGACCGGCGGCGAGGTCACGATCCAGATCCTCGAGATATGTGTCCCATCTTCGCTGCCCGGCCTGCGCGCTGCTCGATTCTTCCTCGAACGCTCCACATTCCGTGATGAAGGTGTGGTCATCGATGAGCGGAGGCGAGCCTTGATGGGCGTCCACGTCCCCTGACCGTGCCAACATGATGCCATCGGCGCTGAACTGGGAACCGAGTCCAGTCAATGGTTTCTAGTGAATTGATTGGCATCGCGACTGTGCGGCGTACCGAAAGCGCACACCTGACTGTGCGTGCATGGGCGAACATGTCATCAATGCGTGAACGTCCCGGCCGGCAGAAGCACGGAGACGCCTGCGGCCACGGTCGTTCCGGCGCCATCCTGGTCGAGCGTGGCCACGGTCTGCGAGATTGATGCATACAGCGAGACGAGCGACACGATCGCTCGCGAGACGCCGATCGATAGTTCATTGCGATCGCTCGCGACGAGCGTGGGATCGATTGTCGACGCGTTCGTCCACGCTCGACTGAATCCCAGCGAGACCGAGACCTTCGGTGTCGCCTGCAGACCGGCGCCAATGCCCGCAAACCACGAGCCATTCGAGTAGTACCCGAGGCCGGCGTACATTCTCCTGGAGCCGTGCTCCACCTCGAAGCTCAGCGGCAGACCGAATTGCACGCGACTCGATCCCGCTGCCATCGACGCGAGCGTGTCCGTGCTCAGAACGGCGACCGTCGGCGAGACGGCTAGCTTCACGCCCCTGTCCAGATTGTTGAAGAGACCGATCTTGCCGCCGAGGAACACCGTGCCGAGGCCGCCGGTCGCCCCGTTTGGATTAGCGCTTCCGACGACGTGAGGAATGCTGGCGGCAACCTGAATGCGTGGGTGAAGACCGACCGCGCCGAAGACAATGGGGGCGTCGACTTCGCTGATGCCGGAGCCCTGCCACCGCATCACCGACAGGCTGAGCGATGCACTGCCTCGATCGAGCAGGCTGGCGTCGTCGATGAGCGCGACCGCCGCCGTCGTGCTCGTTCCCCCGCCGCGGGTCAGCAGTCGATTGCTGTTGGGCGTTTTGGGGTTTTGGTTGCTTGAATTTCCCTGCGCGGCGGCGGGAAGAACTGTGGCAAGCGCCACAAGGGCGCCTGCCACGACCAGTCGCGCGATCACTGAGCGATGACCTTCTCGTCTTCCTTCGCTTCCCGTTCGGCTCGGCTGACGGCCGATGTCGAATCTTCGGCTGGCTTCAGCTTCTTGATGGACTGTCCGAGGCTCAGCTGGTCCGGGCCCGTCATTTCAGTCTTCAGTTGATCGAATGGGATGTTGAGGTTGTGCGAAACGTGCAGGGCTGCGATGAACTGCCCCTGATTCTTGAAGCCAGCCGCCGCATCGGAGAGCGTCATGTTCCCGGGCAGCAACGCCTGCAATCTCGACGCGAGTTGAGGATGGCTCGCGATCCGTTGCGTGAAATCAGCAGGCTTGGGCGGCGTGTCTGGTTTCGAGGCATTCGCATTGCCATGTGGCGCCGGATGATTCGCACTGGCCCCTGCGGGCGGCGCGGCCGGCTTGCCACGCTGGGCGTACGCGGGCATCCCCACCGAAACCGTAATGCCGATGACGATCGGGACAATTGAAGACTTGGAAAGCTTCATATGGTGCCTCCGCACTCTACGCCAGCAAGGTACATTCCCGCCGCGCCGCACCTCCTATCATGCTCTAGCCCACCCACTTATCTGCAATTGGAACCATCGGTAGGACAACGCCCAGGCACGGAGATAGCAGGATTGACTGATGGTTGACGTAAGATCTGCACAGTCGGGGCGTAGCGCAGCCTGGTAGCGCACCTGCCTTGGGCGCAGGGGGTCGCTGGTTCGAATCCAGTCGCCCCGACCACTTTTAGTCTGTCAGGGGCGGCTATCCGAGAGCGCCTCTTAGAACTTCACGACCAACGCGATTGCCGTGATCGAATCGGTCTTTTCGAAGCCCGGCGTAGGCACGTTCACGAAGCGAATCGTGTTGGAGACCTTGAGCGAAAAGATTGAGGTGAGCCTCGCGCTGACGCTCGCGACATTCGCGATGCGCCGGTCCTTGATCTGATCCAGCGCCACGACCGCTCGCCAATCGTCGGTGAAATCGGACGTGTCGGAGATCTTCAGCGTGTAGAGAGCGCCAATGGCGCCGGTGCCGCTAGACAGATCAGGCCCCGTCACGCGTACTTCATTGGCGTACCCGACAGCTGCATCGACGACGAGTTTGTGTGGCGTGGTGGTGATCGCGATGTACGACACGCCACCCTCTGGGTTGTTGCGGTTGTCGATCCCGGCGAATCGATCGCGCAGGTACCCGTGCCTGACAAACAGCGACACACGCGGCGACAACGCGCGGGCCCCGCCAAGCGCCAGGGAGAAGGATTCAGCCTGGAGCGTCGATGCCGACTCGTTGCGGATGTACGCGGTCTTCATCGTCAACTCCCACGGGTCCAGACGCTGGATGAGGGCGCCGCCTATCCCGATGGACTGCGTGGAGGAGTTACCGCTCGTACCGACGAACGAAAGGTCCGCGGTGACCTCGCGCGCCGGTGGAGGCGCTGCCTGCGCGAAAGCCCGAATGGGCAACAGCCACAGGATTCCCACTGCTAACACATGTCGTGTGCGCATGGTCCCGTAATTGTAACGGAAGGCCGCTAGCGACGCGTCTTCTTCGAAACGATCTTCTTCTTGGATCGCCGCTTGCCTGCCGTGCGCTTGGTTGGCTTCGCCTTGCGCGCGGTTTTCTTGGCGGGTCGCTTCTTCGCCGACCGCGCAGGTTTCTTGGCTGCCGGTTTGCTGGCCACGGGCTTCGACGAATCAATCGCAAACATCGCGCCTTGCAGATCGATGCCCTGCGCGATCCAGTCACCGCCTGGCACTTCCATCGGGCCGCTCACGACTTGGCCACCTAGCGTCGCAACCTTCTTGACGGCTTGCTTGGTGTCGGTAACCTTGATGTACGGGAGCCAGGCAGGAGGGCCGGGCATGTTCTTCGATTTGTTGAACATCCCCCCTAACGTCTTCCCTTTCCAGCCGTACATCTGGTAAGTACCGACCTCCGGTCCCATGTCCATGGACTCGGTCTTCTCCCATCCGAACAGCCGCTGATAGAAGTCGAAGGCCGCGCGCCAGTCCGACGTGGCCAGTTCGTGCCACGAAAAGTCGCCGACCGCAGGTGTGCCGTCCGCCGGAGGAGTTTGGGTTGGCAGTGGCGTGAACCCCGCAAACACGGCGCCTTGCGGATCAGCAATTACGGCGAACCGGCCAACATTCGGAATGTCGGTCGGCGGCTTCACGATGGTCGCGCCGAGCGCGGCCGCCTCTCGCGCGGTCGCGTCGACATCGGGCGTCCCGATGTAGCTCAGCCAGTTAGGACGAGCGCCCATCGCCTTCGCGTCTTCCGGCAACAGCATCAGCCCCGCCATGGGACGCTTGTCGATGACAAACATTGTGTACGACGACTTCTGATCCGACTGCGTCTTCCATCCGACGACTTTCCCGAAGAAGGCCGCAGCTGATTTGATGTCTGTGGTCATGAGCTCGTGCCACACGAAGCGGGCACGAACAGGAACTGGAGCTTTGGACATAAAACGAACCTCCGAGGTGGGAGTCTACATCACGCACATGACGATCTCATGAGATGGCCGTCCGCGCGTTTAGACCCTATCCAACAAAGCATTGGTAATACATGGGTTATGGCTTTTCTTGATCGGAAGTTCACACCTGGGATATAGTCCGCCCAGACAGCGAATATAAAGCGAAACATGGTTATGCCTGCCCTGGCCCGCGCCGATCTCGAAGCTCTGCTTCGCACCAAGCAGCTCGACCGCACGCTGACAACCCCAGCGCCGGCTGAGCTTCCTCATCTTCATGACGACTTCGCTGTGGCGCCGGCCGGCGTGCCGGCCCTGGATACGGCGCTCGCCGGCGGATTCCCGCGTGGACAACTCTCGGAAATCGTCGGCTCCCCTTCTTCGGGTCGCACGAGTCTCGTCTTGCACATGCTGGCCGCCGCAACGGCCCGCGGCGAGCTCGTCGCGCTGGTCGATGCGTTGGATCGGTTCGATGTCGCGTCGGGCGCCGCGGCCGGGACCGATGTCGATCGCCTGCTGTGGATTCGCGGCCGCGTAATCGAGCGTCCCGGCCCGTGCCGGGAGGCCAACCATCGCGCGCTCGAGCAGGCCGTGCAAGCCCTCGCGCTCGTGCTGCATTCAGGCGTGTTCGGGCTGGTGATCTTCGACATTGCGGACGCGCCGCCCCAAACGCTTCGGCGGCTGTCCTTCACCACATGGCTACGGGTGCAGCGGATGGTCGAAGGCGGTCACACCGCCTGCGTACTCGTGGGCGCGGAGCACCTCGCGCGCAGTTCCGCGGGATTGACGCTGCAGGTGAAGGGTGGAATGCGTGCGTTTGCTGGATTTGACATGGAGGCGCGCATCATCCGCGCGCGCGATCGAGACCATGAACCGCTTTGCGTGTCTGTATCTGCCACCTGCGTCTGATGGCTCACTGCCCAATCCGGCGCAGCTGCTGGACATGGCGGACGCCTATTCGCCGCGCGCCGAACAGGTGGGAAACGATCTGGTCGTGTTCGATATCAAAGGGCTGGCCCGGATGTTCGGCACGGCAGAGGCCATCGGCGCCGCGCTCCGGCGCGATGCCGTGACGCGCGGGATCGAGGCGCACGTCGCCATCGCAGGAACCCGGGTGGCCGCGCTCGTCCTGGCACGGGCACGGCCGGGGCCGACGATTGTCGCGCCAGGCGACGAGGCCGCAGCCCTCGCGCCTCTGCCAATCGAGGCACTCGAACGGCTCGTGCCGTCGGATCCGCTCCACGATTTCACCCGCATCTTGACCTCGTGGGGCGTCAGGACCCTCGGTGAGCTGGCGGCCATGCCTTCGGCGGATCTCGCAGCGCGGCTTGGGCAGACAGGACGCCTCTGGCAGGCGATGGCCCGTGGTGAAGACAGACGACCGCTCGTGCCAAGGCGGCCGGAGGAACGATTCGAAGCGTCTCTGGATCTCGACTGGCCGATTGACGGGCTGGAACCGCTGTCGTTCGTGCTGACACGATTGCTCGAGCCACTGGCCCTCCAGCTCGAGCGCCGGGATCGCGGGGCGGCCGTCGTCCACGTGGTGCTCCGTCTCGTCTCACGGGAGATCCACCAGCGGAGCCTGCAACTCCCCTCGCCAATTCGCGACGCGCGCACGTTACGCACGCTCGCATTACTCGATCTGGAATCCCATCCGCCGGCGGCCGCCATCGATCGCGTCACCATCGTCATCGATCCGACGCCGGGCCGGGTGCTGCAGCACACGCTCTTTGCTCACGCGCACCCCAAGCCCGAGTCGCTGTCGACGCTGCTCGCACGGCTTGGCGCGTTGATGGGATCAGACCGCATCGGCGCCCCCGCCGCCCTGGACACCGATCGACCTGGCGCCTTCGCGATGCGGCCTTTTCGAACCGACTGGAGTGTCGCACCCTCGCACCCTCGCACCTCCGCACCTTCGCATCCTCGTGTGTGCGTCGTGTCCGCGTTGCGCCGCTGTCGTCACCCGGTGCCCGCGCGTGTCGCGCTTCAGGACGGTCGGCCCGTCCGCGTCACCACAGAGCGTTCGGGGTTTGAGGGAGGCGGCGTGCGCACCTGCACGGGCCCTTGGCGCACCTCAGGAGACTGGTGGACACGAGGCTGGAATCATCACGAGTGGGACGTCGAGTTGAGCACGGGTGTGGCCTACCGGATCTTTCACGATCGTGACAGAGGCGGGTGGTTCATCGATGCCATTGCCGATTAAAACCCTGCAAGTCTCAAGTCTGAAGTCTCAAGTCTGAAGTCTGCCTCATTCCGCCATCTGGCTAACTCGAGCTTTTCTTCAGACTTCAAACTTGAGACTTGAGACTGACTGTTTTCTATGTATGTTGAACTCCATGCGGCCTCGGCCTTCAGCTTTCTTCAAGGCGCGTCGCTCCCAGAATCGCTGGTCGATCGCGCGGCCGATCTCGGATATCCCGCGCTTGCGCTCCTCGATCGGGATGGTGTCTATGGCGCCCCGCGGTTCCACAAGGCGGCCATCGCGGCCGGTATCCGGCCGATCATCGGCGCCGAGTTGACCATCGGCGAGCCGGCCAGCCCGGCACGCTGGCTCCTGCCGGTTCTCTGCGAGTCACAGGCGGGATACCGCAATCTGTGCCGGCTCGTGACGCGCATGAAGCTCGCCGCGCCAAAAGGCGAAGGGGTGCTCGCACTCGAGGATCTCGACGGCTGCGCGACGGGCCTCGTGGCCCTGGCCGGCCGTCCAGCGCTCGATGGGCGGCGGTACGGCGTCGGTGGACTGCTGGATCGGCTGGTCGGGATCTTCGGACGCGGGCAGGTTTATGTGGAGCTGCAACGGCACTTCCGACGCGACGAAGAGGCGGACAACCACGCGCTCGTGGCCCTGGCGTCCGCGTTCCGCGTCCCGACCCTCGCCACCGGCGGCGTGCGTTTCGCTACGCCCGAGCAACGACCGCTGTTTGACGTCCTCACCTGCCTGTATCACCACACCGATCTGGCGCGTGCGGGACGCCGGCTGGCGCCAAATGCCGAACGGTATCTGAAGTCGCCGGCCGAGATGGCGTCGCTCTTCCGCGACCACGCCGACGCTGTGGCACGAACCGGCGAGTTGGCCGACCGGCTGCAGTACACACTGGCGGATCTTGGCTACCGGTTCCCCGACTATCCGGTGCCGGCCGGCGACACGCCGATCTCACTGTTGCGGGCGATCACCGAGGTGGGCGCGCGCGAACGCTATCGCCCCTACCACGACCGGGCGCGCGCGCAGATCGCCCGCGAGCTCGATCTGATCGAACGGCTCAATCTCGCCGGCTATTTTCTGATCGTCTGGGACCTCGTGAATTTCTGCCGGCAGCACGACATCCTCGTCCAGGGACGGGGATCGGCGGCCAACAGCGCCGTCTGCTACAGCCTGGGCATTACCGCGGTCGATCCGGTCGGCATGGATCTGCTCTTCGAGCGTTTTTTATCTGAAGAGCGCGGGGAGTGGCCCGACATCGATCTCGATCTGCCGAGCGGCGACCGGCGCGAGCGCGTCATCCAGCACGTGTACGAGAAATACGGCCGGCTTGGCGCCGCCATGACGGCCAATGTCATTACGTATCGGGGCAAGAGCGCGGCGCGCGAAGTCGGCAAGGTGCTGGGGTTCGACCCGGCTCACATCGATCGGCTCGCCAAGGTGATGCACCGCTTCGAATTCGTCGACCCGGCCGATTCACTCGCGCGGCAGCTCGCCCAGGTTGGGCTCGACCTGCGGGTGGATCAGGTCCGATTATTCGCATCGCTCTGGGAACAGATGCAGGATCTGCCGCGGCATCTCGGCCAGCATTCCGGCGGGATGGTGATTTGTCAGGGACAGCTCGACAGCGTCGTCCCGCTCGAACACGCCAGCATGCCGGGCCGCGTCGTGGTCCAGTGGGACAAAGACGACTGCGCCGATATGGGCATCGTCAAGGTCGATCTGCTCGGACTGGGCATGATGGCGGCGCTCCAGGACGCCCTCACGCTCGTCAACGCACCTCAGCACCCTAGCACCTCGGCACCTAGCACCCTCGCACTCTCGCACCTTCGCACCCTCGCACCCCTTGATTTAGCGCACCTGCCTGAGAACGATCCGGCTGTCTACCGAATGCTGCAAGAGGCCGACACGATCGGCGTCTTCCAGGTCGAGTCGCGCGCGCAGATGGCCACGCTCCCGCGCCTGAAGCCGACAAGCTTCTACGATCTCGTCGTCCAAGTCGCGATCATCCGCCCCGGCCCCATCGTCGGTCAGATGGTTCATCCGTATCTCAACCGCCGGGCCGGCCGGGAACCCGTGCGGTACCCGCATCCCTCGCTCGAGCCGATTCTGAAACGCACCTTGGGCGTGCCACTCTTCCAGGAGCAGCTTCTGCGAATCGCGATGGTGGCAGCGGGCTTCACCGGCGGGCAGGCGGAAGATCTTCGACGCGCGATGGGTTTCAAGCGATCCGAGCGCCGGATGAAACAGCTCGAAGGACAGTTGCGCGACGGCATGGCGCGGCAAGGCATCACTGGAGACGCCGCCGAGGAAATCGTCAGGTCCATCACGTCGTTTGCCTTGTACGGATTCCCCGAATCGCACGCCGCGAGCTTTGCTCTGCTCGCCTATGCCAGCGCGTACCTGAAGGCTCACTACCCTGCCGCGTTCTACGCGGCGCTCCTCAACAACCAGCCGATGGGGTTTTATCATCCGGCGACGCTCGTCAAAGACGCGCAGCGACGCGGCGTCATCTTCCACTCGATTGACGTGCAGATCTCCGGGTGGAACTGTGCGATCGAAGAAGATGGCGCCATTCGCCTGGGGTTACGGTATGTCGGCGGGTTACGACAGGAAGTCGGGAGAACGGTCGAACACATCAGTCACCAGTCACTAGCCACCAGCCACCGTTTTTCGTCTCTCGACGATTTCGTCGCGCGCACCGGCATACGGCGCGACGAACTGGTCACGCTCGCCGACATCGGTGCGCTCAATGCGTTTGGCTACGACCGCCGGTCGGCGCTCTGGCAGGCCGAGCGCGCGATCCGACCGTCCGGCGAACTGTTTGAGGAGACACCCAGCACCTTCGCACCCTCGCACCGCACCCTCGCACCCTCGCCCCGCACCCTCGCACCCTCGCACCATCGCACCCTCGCACCTTGTCCATTGAAACCCATGACTGAAAGTGAACGTCTGGCCGCCGACTATGCAGGCACCGGATTGACCATCGGCCGGCATCCCATGGCTCTCAGACGCGAAGAGCTGGCCACGCGCGGCGTGCTCCGTGCCATCGATCTGCGCACTCTCCGACATGGACGCCGCGTCCGCGTAGCCGGCCTGGTGATCACCCGGCAACGCCCTGGGACGGCGAAAGGCTTTGTGTTTTTGACACTGGAGGACGAAACCGGCGTGGCCAACATCATCGTGCGGCCCGATCTGTTCGCGCGCGACCGGCTCATCATTGTCGAAGAGCCGTTTCTCCTTGTCGACGGGCTCCTGCAGAACCAGGATGGCGCCACCTCGATCCGGGCCGAAGCGGTGCAACGCTTCGGCAGCGTCGACCTGGATTTCGACGCGCACGATTTCTACTAACCCTTCACACGGTCCGCCTAAAGGCGGACACTACGAGGATAGGCTCATGGCTCAAGGTTCGATTCGGATCGGCACATCGGGCTGGCACTACCCCACGGGCCCCGGCACGTGGAATGGACCGTTCTATCCAAAGCCGCGCCCGAAGGGCTTTGACGAGCTGGAGTGGTACAGCCGCTACTTCGACACCGTCGAAATCAACAGCACGTTCTACGGCCAGCCTCGTCCGGCCGTGGCCGCGACGTGGGCGGAACGGACGCCTCCCGGCTTCCTCTTTGCCGCCAAGTTGTATCAACAGTTCACGCATCCGCGGATGTTTCGCGCGCGCGTCGAGCGAGATCTCATCAGGCAACTGGGCACCACCGAGTTGCCAGAGGAGGCAGTCGACACGCTCGTTCGCGCCAACCAAGCGGACCTCGACGAATTCCGCCGCGGCGTCGATCCGCTGGCCAACGCCGGGAAGCTCGGCCCGCTGCTCGCGCAGTTTCCCGCCTCGTTTCACGACTCGCCCGACTCCCGCGTGCATCTGGCAGCGCTCCTCCGCGCTTTCCACGGCTACCAACTGGCTGTGGAGCTGCGCCATAAATCCTGGAGCGATCGAGCGGACGGGACGCGCGCGCTCCTCGACGCATTCGGGGCGACCTGGGTCTGGATTGACGAACCGAAGTTCAAGGACTCTGTCGAACAGCCGGTCATGTCGGATGGCGCCTTCCTCTATCTCCGACTGCATGGACGCAACGCCAAGTCGTGGTGGCATCACGCCGATCGTGACGCTCGGTACGATTACCTCTATACCGTGGAGGAATTACGTCCGATGGCCGAACGGCTCTCGAAAGCCGTCAAAGGGATGCTGCGTGGCTACGCCTATCTGAACAATCACCCCCGGGCCCAGGCGGTGAAAAACGCTATGCAGCTGCGAGCGCTGATCGGTCAACCGGTGGAGATGCTGGAAGAGATGTCGAGAGGGATGCCAGGCGGGGGACACTGAAGTCCCCCGCCTGCCGGTAAGAGTGTTACTTGCGTTTGGCTGTGGTGACGGCGGGTTTCGGTTTGGCTTCTTTTCGGTCGCGCCTCGCGTCCTTGACGTCCTTCCGCAGATCGGTCTTATCCTTCGCCAAGTCCTTGCGGTCGTCCTTCACATCTTTGCGATCGCTTCTCGCGTCCTTGACGTCCTTCTTCAGATCGGCGCGGTCCTTGGCGGCCTCGGCCTTGTCGCCTTCCTTCAGATCTTCCTTGATCTCCGCCTTGTCCTCTCTGATGTCTTTCTGATCCTTGGCAAGGTCGACTTCGTCCTTCCGAATGTCTTGCCTGTCTTCCCGAATGTCTTGTCTATCTGCCCGAATGTCTTGCCGGTCCTTCTTGAGATCGCCGTTCTCAGTGCTGCTGGTGCTCGGCCCTGTGCTTTGGCTGGTGGTCTGCCCAGCGAAGGCGGCCACCGCAACGCCGAACACGATCGCACTCGCAAACCCGACGGTTCTCTTCATACACTCTCCTGTCGCCGGCCGCTCGGTCCGGCGTATCTGGGGGACATAGTCACTTCGACAGGGCAGGCGACCGCCCGGTTACATGACTTATAAAGATTATCGGCCCAGACGACCGGCCGACCCATAAACATTTGATAATGGCGCCGAGACCTGGATTGACGATCACTCGGTTCCGAGCAGCCTCACCCCTTCAGGTTCGTACGCTTGCACCCGATTCTTGCCCAGCCGCTTGGCTTGGTACATAGAGTGGTCCGCGCGGCCGATCAAATCGCGGGCGGACATGCTGGGCGCAGACATGGCCAGGCCGATGCTGACCGTCACCCGGAGCGCGTCGAGCGCGCGATCCGCGGGCCGATAGGCCTCGATCCGTTCACGAATGCGTTCGGCGATCTTGGTCGCGCCGTCCGCCGCGCTCCCGGGCATGACGATGGCAAACTCGTCCCCGCCGTATCTGGCGCAGATGTCGAACACCCGGACGGAGCGCCGCAGGATCTCGGCCGCGTCCTTGATCACGATGTCGCCAGACAGATGTCCGAAGGAGTCGTTGATCGCCTTGAACCCGTCGATGTCGACAATGAGCAGCGCCAGCGGCATCTCATGACGCCGCGAACGCTGCAGTTCTTCTTCGAGACGCACCTGAAAATACCGGCGATTGAACGCGCCGCTCAGCGGATCGACGGCCGCCGCCTGCGCGTACGCCTCGGCCTGCAGGAGCGCGATCTCGCGGCCGAGCGCCAATGCGGCCGGCGCCGCTAGCGCGCGCAAGATTGAGACGTCCTCGTGCGTGAACGGCTGGTTATCGCGGCGATCGGTCACACACACCACGGCCACCACTTCTCCGCCGGATCGCAGCGGCACCGCCACGAACGAATCGGTTCGGTACCGAGGGCGCTTCAAGCGCGGCTGCGGCGACTGATGGACATCCCGCACGTGCAAAGTCTGGCCGGACTGAAACACGGAGCCGAGCACGCCCGTTCCCAGATCGATGCGCAGGTGCTCCACGAGCGCCAGCGAATACCCGTAGGTCGCGACGATCGACAGCCGCCGATCGGCGGGGTCGAGCATCGCCAACACCGACATCCGGGCGGATACGACCTGCGCCATCTGACCGACGACGACGTTCGACACCTCGTCTCGCCCGCTGACCCGAGAAAGCATCCGGGCCAGCCGCTGCGTGAAAGCCAGCAGCCGCGTGCGGTCGCCGCCGGCCCGCGCTCGCAACGTCAGCCCAACGTTGCCGGCGAGCGCCAACAAAGCAGGCGCATCCATCCAGTCACCCTGAACGGCGATCAGATACCGCGAGGCTCCGCATCGGAAGAGCGTCCACTCCTCCTCGCCATGGCTCCAGCGCACGACGCGTGTGGCCGACGGCGTCTCGACGATCGCGCCAAATATCGGATCGGGCTGTCCCGGGGGAGGGAACGGTCGATCGAGGGGGGACTGGGTCAGCGTCGACCACCCGCGACCACGTTTGACCAGAAACGCGACCTTCGTCGAGAGGATCGTCGCGATACGTCCGGCAAGTACGTCCAGCGCCGCGCCAACCGGCCTGCGGTCGACACCCAGGTGCGCTTCAAGGAGGTGCCGGGCGTCGTCTTCGGAGATGCGTCTGACGGTCACACCCGCTGGGCCTTTCTTGATCCGGGGGGTCCCTCCGCCGGATCTCGGGCGCACGAGGGAGCCAAAAGTCTGCCACTCGACAGACATCGGGACGTCCTTCGATCGTACTGGGAGGATTAGGCGCTCTTGGTTCCGACGGTGGCAACAACCGTACCCGTCTGTGCTCTGGCTTGAGCGAGCAGCGACTGAGTGGACGAAGACCCCGCGGGCCGGCACGCGATCTTCATCGTCATGTTGAGCGCGCCGGGAACCGGCGTCAACACGTCTCGTATCCGGCGCATGACCACCTGTGCGCCATCAAGTGGCGTGTCGGGCAACAGGACCCCGACCTCACCAGACGTCAGCCGCCCCGCCATGTCGGTGGGACGCAGGCAGCTTCGAATCGCACCCACACACGTCCGCGCCACGTCTGGGGACGGCACCTCTTCGCCGAGTCGGACGACGATGAGCGAGATGTCTTCGCGCGCGATCGGATCGCTCGTCTGCTGCTCGATAATCTGATCGAAAGATCGGAACCCACTGCGGCGCTCGCCGATCGTTGCGAGTTGCGGCAGGACGGCCACCAGCCATGCGCTCAAGGTTGCAGCGACCGCTTCGAGGAGTTTTTCCTCCCTCTGGGTGAACGGACGATCGGCCGGGCGGCGAACGCCGACAGCCGCCGTGTACGGCGGCGGCAGCTCGATCGACTGGATGAGCAAGTCGGGCCGCAGCACAGGCGCCGGCGCGGTGAGCACGTCCGACACGTCACCCGCCGTGAGTACGCGCGTGACGGATCTCGAAACGGCGAAGGCCGCGGCGGCCTCCATCATTGCGGCCAATTCGGAGATGGCGCCGTGAGCCGCCGTATGGACCGAGTGCTCGGCGTTGAGCAAGTGCTGCAGCATGGCCCACGTGAGCCGCGACGATCCGATCGCGGTCACCTCGCTCAGCGATTGCCCGAGCACGTCGCAATAGAGCGCGAGACGTGTCTCGCGGCGAGTGTCGATCTGTCCCGCCGAGACGATGAGCCAATGCGTCGTCGCCTGCCTGCGAATCGAGGAAACGACGACGTCGTGGTCGCCGTCAAATCCAAGCCGACGCTGATCGAGGGGCGACAGCCGCATGACGCTCGAGCGATCGGGAATCTGATCGCCGTCGAGCGTCGCTGGAACACGTGTCAGGTCCGATCCCGAGAGTGAGACCCCAAGAGAGAACCGGCCCGCGAGATCACCTCGGTACGCCCAGGACTCCACGTCCTGCCACACCGCCAGCGCCTCGACGAAGGCCTGGATAATCTCCTGTTCGGATCCGCCCGCGCCCACCTCGTTCAGCAGCCTGAGCAGCGAGGAGAGCTCCAGAAGTTCGGAAGAATCGTCAGTGGACGAATGGGTAAGATGCGCCTCGATCGCGCCGGACAGCCACAGGCCGATACGTTCGAGCTCACTCTCGTGTCCAAAACCGACCAGGTGCTCCGGTCGTTCGGCCGCCAGCAGCAGTGTGGTCGCGACCGCCCCTTTTCGTGCGCCGGCAATCGGCACGCACATGATGTTGACACCACCGAGCGTCACGAGCTCAGGCGTGTGAAATTGCATGGACCGCTTGATGGCCGCTCGGAGTGATTCGTTGCCGAGGCGGACCAGGATCCGCCGCATCTCAGAGGCGGTCCGCCCGCCGAGCGTGGGGAGAAACGGCGTCAGGTTCTCATCGACCAGCTCGATGACGATGTCGAGCCGCTGAAGGATCTCGAGCAG
>JBGPHH010000071.1:0-16683 GCA_041484265.1 Vicinamibacteria bacterium | reverse complement strand
TGCCGACGAACATGCTACGGTTCCCCATGACCTGCCTCCTTGTTTGTGGCACTGCGCGCTGCCTTCATCAGCTCCGCGTAACCCACGATAACAACGTGAGGCAGGTCTCTCGATTGAAGATCTGACAGCCATACTGTCTAGCCCGCAACAGAAGCCTAAGAGGCGAACATCGAAGGGGAGGATGGAGATGTCCATTTCAGGCGTCATGAGATGCCGGCTGGCGGCGTTGATCGTCATCACCTGGGTTGCGCTCCAGGGAACCGCTATTCAGGGACAGCAGCGAGGAGGCACGCCTGAGACGGACAAGATTCGGCCCGTCAACAGCGGTGCCAATCCTTATCGCGTGATCCGTGATTGGGCGCGGATCGAGGGACGGGCGTGGGGCGGCTCGAACGGCGTGGCCATCGACCGCGACGGCAAGACGGTATGGGCGACGGACCGATGCTCGCCGGGGACCGCGCCGGGCTGTCTGGGCAGTCAAGCGAATCCAGTCCACCACTTCGACGAGTCAGGGAAGGAGATCACGAGCTTTGGCGGCGGGATGTTCGTCTGGCCCCACGGCATTCATGTCGATCGAGACGGAAATGTGTGGGTGACAGACGCGCGAGTCCCGAGCGCCGCCGAGTTCAACACATATGCCGGCGAGAAAGACAAGGGCAGCGTGGTTTTCAAGTTCAGCGCCGACGGCAAGCTGCTCCTGACGCTCGGAAAGCCAGGCGTGAAGGGAAATCCTCCCGAAGCCTTGACTGAGCCGACTGACGTCGTGACCGACCCGGCCAATGGTGATGTGTACGTGGCAGAGAGCCATACCGACGTCACGGATCCCAACCTGGTCGGCCGCATCTCGGTGTTCGATAAGAATGGGAAGTTCCTCAGGGCCCTCGGCAAGACGGGAACCGGGCCGGGCGAGTTCCGCACGCCGCACGCGATCGAGTTCGATTCCGCGGGCCGTCTGATCGTCGCCGACCGCCACAATCATCGGATCCAGATCCTGACCAAGGACGGGAAGTTCCTCGGTGAATTGGACGAGTTCGGCCGCGTCAGCGGCCTGGCCATCGACAAGAACGACGTCATTTACACGGCCGACTCCGAGTCGACCGAACGGGTTCACCCGGGATGGCAGCGTGGGATTCGCATCGGGAGTCCCAAAGACGGGAAGGTGACGATGTTCATTCCGCCCCACATGGTGCCCAACTCTCCCGACGGCGCGATGGGAGAAGGCATTGCGATTGACGCTGCTGGTAATTTGTACACGGCGGAAGCAACACTTCGGGGCGTGACGAAGTACGTCAAGAATTAGAGTCCATGATGAGAAACGTGACCTATGGGACCTTCGGTGCAGCCGCCCTCGCGGCGGCGCTGACCATGCGCCTCTTTGCGACGGGACAGGAAGCGGTTCCAGCGACGAGTGGCGCCATGTCGGTGGCGCAACAGAACGAGCTTGGCAAGAAGCGCTGCGTGACATGCCACAACGACGTGCAGCGAAAAGGCGGGCTCTCGCTCGAGAAGTTCGACGCGGCGCGTGCTGATCCAGGCGTCGCCCACATGATGGCAATCAAGGTGGCCGACGATGGGGCGATGGCGGCCGCGGGTGCGCCGGTGCCCGACCGCGAAACGGTCGATGCATTTGTCAGTGCTCTGTCAGCCACCGTCCGTCGCACAGCGCCCGTTTCGAGCATGTGGACGGTGGATCTCACCGTCGACCCGTTGACACCCGGCCGCGGCCATTCATTCGTAACGGCACGCGCCGTTCAAGAAGTGCCTTTGCCCACGGATGCGCGTGCATCAGCGGTGTATCAGTTGACGCTGTCGTGCAACGGAGCTGTTCGTCGTGCCAATACACAATTGTCGACCTACACGAAGGCTGGTCCTGGCGCGCCGATGAAGGCCCGGTCGACCCCGGGCGCGACGACACTCGCGTCACCGCTCGCGGCCGAGGCGCTGACTGTGAGCGATCTCTTTCCTGGTGAAAACGTCGTCTTTCCCATTGGCACGCTGAGCCCGACGCTCCGTGAGCTGTTTTCGTGGTGTTTCGCAGGCCCAGACGCGGGTAGCGGTGCCCGTTGAGGAGATCTTCGATGTCTACCTTCGAGCGAATCATCCCGATTTGGCTACACCGGGTCGCCGCAGAGCATCAACTCGATTCTCCACTTTCCTGAGGCATGACACGCAGCGGCATTCAACATCCCGACGTTGTGGTCGAACGGGGCGCCCAAGTCCGGTTTCCACCGCCACTCATTTTCCTCGGCTGCATCCTTCTGGGCGTGGCTTGTGAATACGTTGTGGCGCCTGCGCCGGTACCGGTCGCCAGGGCGATCAGCACCATCGTTGGCCTGTTCGTTCTCATGGCCGGCTTCGGGTTCATCGCGTCGGCGCGCATTCTTTTCAGCCGTACCGGCCAGAATCCGATCCCGTGGAAGCCCTCTCCCGCACTCATCTTGAAAGGACCCTACCGCTTCACACGGAATCCGATGTACCTCGGCGTCACGCTTTTCGAACTCGGTCTCGGTCTGACGGTCAACAATCTCTGGATTTCGTTGTTCGCAGTTCCCGCACTTGTGACCGTCCATTTCATCGCAGTGCTACCGGAGGAGAAGTATCTCTCCGAGAAATTCGGCGAGAGCTACAAGGTCTATCTCGCCCAGGTCAGGCGATATCTCTGAACGACGACCGGGCCGGTCACGAGGGCTGGCCAGAATTGTAAATCGCGGTTCAATCAGGAGGCACCATGAAGTTCTTGCCGGCTTTGGCGATGTTGCTCACGATGGCGGTTGTGGTGACGGCTGATGGCGTGCCAACCGTTGTCACTTATGTTCCCCACGACAAGGTGGCAGCCACCATGGTTAGTGGCGGTCAGATCATTGGTGACCATGGCCTGATCGTTCTGGCTCAACGCCGAAGTGCGGGCGAGGTTGAAGTGCATGAGAAAACCAACCACGTCTTCATCATCGTCGAAGGTGAAGCCACGTTCGTAACAGGTGGGACGCTGGTGGGTGCCAGGGACACCGCTCCCGGTCAGCGTCGCGCTTCGAGTGTTCAAGGCGGGGAGGTCTATCACCTGACCAAGGGTGACGTGATCACGATTCCGGCGAAGACGCCGCACTGGTTCAAGGAAGTTCCGACCCAGACGATCGCCTACTATGCCGTAAACACGGAGCCGTAGTCGTGATCAACGGGCCCGGCTAACATGAAGGGCCCACTTGTTGGGCGCGACCGTATGCATCAGACAGCCGACAGCTTCGCCGGCATCACGCGCGACGTGCGCCGCCATCTGACGCTCATTGTCAGCATTATCGGCATGTTCTGGCTCGTCGCGATCGTCAACATGGTCCTCGCCGGATCCCTCCTGCAGTATGGGGTGATACCTCGGACGGCGCGCGGCCTGATCGGAATCCCTCTGCATCCCTTCCTGCACGTCGGTTTCCGGCACGTGCTGCTCAATTCCGTCGGCTTCTTCGTCCTGGGAGGCCTGGTCATCCTGCGCGACGCGCGCGACTTCTGGATGGCCACGGTACTTGGCACGATTGTGGGTGGGCTGGGGATCTGGCTCGTGGGGAGGACCGCGGTGCACGTCGGAGCGAGCGGGGTCATTTTCGCCCACTTCGGCTACCTGATGACGACTGGCTGGTTCGATCGTCGGATCGGGGCGATCGTGCTTTCGCTCGTGGTCTTTCTCGTTTGGGGTTCGCTCTTTCTCGGCGTTCTTCCTGGGCAGGTCGAAGTCTCCTGGGAGGGGCATCTCTTTGGCCTGATGGGAGGCGTCGCGACGGCGTGGATGCGAGGCCGCCGCGTCCGGTAGGCGGTCACGACACAAATGCCCGGCGCAAACTATTGACCCTGTCTTTCGCGGTCCGTCGTTTCGCGCCCCTCGATAGCGCTCTTGAGCGTGCCGCTCTCTTCTTGTTCCAGGCGGCGCTCCAGTTCGGCGTCAGAAGGGCAATGTTTGACGTCTCTCAGCCATTTGTAGATCGCGAGCTGGTTCTTCACCGAGTAGTATTCGTTCTCGGCCCCTGCCTCAGTCGATTCCGGCTTGCCTGTTCCAAGGCGGTGGTGGCGGCGCCATGCCGCATGCGAAGCCTCGTGCACCAGTTCAACGGTGGTCTTGCAACCGTTCGCATAGAAGTCCTTGTTGACCGTGATGCTCGTGCCGTCCCACTCGCCCCGAGGAGGAGGGTCGCCGTGGGTCTCCCCGTAAACGATCTTGTCGCTCTTCTGCAATTCTTGAAGCAGGCTCACGATTTCTTTCCCGTTCTTCGTGAGACCAAACGGGGATCTGGCGATGGTTTTGATATCTTCGGCGAACATCTCTTTCTCGCCCGGCATCCTCTCAAGTCTGGGCGTCGCCAGGGGCTCTCCAGTTCCGGCAGATACCGGTGCCTTCGATCGTGACAGGCACGTCGTACCGCCGTCGATCCAGTCCGCTCCCAGGTCCGACGAGCACAGAGGTCCAGGTACTTGATCTCCCATCACAACTCCTCGTTGGTGGTGGTCTCCGTTCTCAGCATCTGGCATCATACACGGCTGCGTTCTTGAAGGGAGAGACTCGATGAAATCAAAAAAGAGGTGGCCCGTTGCGCTTGGCATCATCGGTGTATTCATGCTCATGGCCAGAGCCCACACCGATCGAGACGTTGTGTCGGCTCAAACGCACAAGCGGGTGTTCGTGACGCGGCTCTACACAGGCCCGGATCATCAAACGCACAGCGAAGAAGTGGAATCCGCCTTCACGGCCGCGACGGCAGGGACTGGGAGTGACGTCTCTCAATTGATGAGAGTCACAGGAGCTGAGCTCCATCGGATACCCGCCGGCACGGTCCAGGACTGGCACACCGCACCACGCCGCCAATATGTCATCACGCTCAGTGGCCGTGGCGAGATTGAGGTGGCCGGTGGCAAGAAGATTCCCGTGGAGCCCGGGCACATCGAGCTTGTCGAAGACACAACTGGCAAAGGTCACATCACGAGAGCGATTGGCTCTGAGGATCGAGTGACCCTCCAGCTGCCACTTGTGGAACAGTCTGCGAAGTAGGATGGGTCAGGCCGATGCGACAAGACATGGTCGTCCGCCAGGCGGTCTCACCCGCGCCTGACGGCGACACGCCCCTCGTGCTGGAGGACTCGACATGGTGAAAGGACTCGGCACCGTCATTTATCACGTCACGGATTTGAACCGTGCAAAGGCGTGGTATTCTCGCCGATCCGTTCGGCAACCTGATAGGCCTCATCGAGAATCCGCATTTCGATTTGCCGAAGCCATAAGCGGTGCGTGTATCATGGCACCCTATGCGGACAAGACAATTGTGTGTTGAGTCGTTGCTTATCATGCTCATCGCGATGCCCATTGCGGCTCAAGGGCAGGGCGGACAACGCGGTGTTGCGCCGGCTGCCAGTGGTCCTGCCATGACATTGACCATACCGGCGTTTCCTGATGGCGGCCAGATTCCCGTGAAATTCAGCCAGGCGGCGCAGGGGGCTGCACCTGGTGAAGGAACGTCACCTGCGATCAGCTGGGCCAACCCGCCGGCCGGGACGCAGTCTTTCGTGCTCAACATGCACGATATGGATGTGGCGCGTAACAAGACAACGGACGATCAGGCGCACTGGGTCGTTTGGAACATTCCGGCGACCGCGACCGGCTTGCCCGAAGGTGTTCCCAAGGGCCCGCAGTTGCCGGACGGCAGTTATCAAATCAGCGCCACCGGCCAGGTCTATCGCGGTCCCGGCGCACCGGCGACGGGTCCGGCGCATCACTACATGTTTGAGCTCTTTGCCTTGGACACCAAGCTCGATGTCTTACCGGCGGCCGACGCATTCGAGACGCGTGCGAACGTCATGAGAGCGATGCAGGGACACATCCTCGGGAAGGCCGTCTATGGAGGATTGTTTCGGCGTCCGCAGTAGCTCTGCACGACAACGCACCACGCGCGAAGTGACATGACCGGACACGCGCTGCTGTCGCTCGTCATCACACCCCAGACCAAGGCTGATCAAGAGAGGCTCGCCCGCGGCGTCGGCACGCTCATGGCCGAAGATCCGACGATGAGCGCCAAGACCGACCCGGCAACGGGGGAGGTCGTCATCGGCGGCATGGGCGAGCTGCACCTCGAGATCATCGTCGACCGCCTGAAGCGCGAGTTCAATGTCGAGGCGACCCTGGGCAAGCCGCAGATCGCCTACAAGGAAACGCTCACCCGTCCGCCGGTGCTGCTCGAGCCGATCATGCGCGTCGAAGTAGCGGCGCCGAAGGAGTACATGGGCGACGTGATGGCGAATCTTGCGAGCCGCCGTGGGCAGCCTCAGTCGCAGGAGGACCGGGGAGGGACGCAGATCATCTTCGCGCAGGTGCCACTGGCGGAGATGTTCGGCTTTGCGACCGACCTGCGGTCTCGCACGCGTGGGCGCGGCACGTTTGCGATGCAGTTCGCACACTATCAACCGTTTGATCCGGCGGAGAACCAGGGCGCCGCTGACGATTCGATGGTGGGTGCCCCGCGCGGACCCAAGCCGACGCCTCGAGACTCGAGCGCGGCCTTGCCCGAACCAATGGGGGACGACCTTCCGCACTGACCTCAAACGCGCTGGACTAAGCCCGGCACGGGCCATTCAGGCATCAGGAACGACCTGGCGCGAGGCACTCAGAAATAGCGAGACAGCGCCGTGGTAACCTGTCGCCGCTGTGGAACGAGGAGTCGAGATCTTTGCGGCGCTACAGTGCCTCGTGATCGGACTGTCGTACGTCACTCAACCTCGCGCCTGGATTGAAATGTTCCTGTGGCTCCAGAGTCGAGGCCGGCCGGGCATGTTCGTGTACGGCCTCTTCAACCTCGGTTGCGGCTCCATCATTGTCGCCTTTCATAATGTCTGGAGCGGCCCTGCGGCGGTCGTGACGGTGTACGGATGGGGCCTTGTGCTCTACAAGGGCCTCTTCACCTTGCTTGCGCCGCAACTCCACCTGCGGGGGTTGGAGCGGAAGCGGCTGTCGCCCGAACGCGCCTGGTTGGCTGTAGTCGGGGGCACGTTCTTGCTCGCCCTGAGTTCAATGTTCTGGTACGTCGTGTTCACGCGCTAGACAGTGGAGTCCGTACCGTCGTTGGATCCGGCGCGCCTCTATCAAGTGGACGATCTTGGTCTGCTCTATATCGCGCCAATCATTTCTGAGTGGTCCGCCCTGTCGGCACTCGGCATCGACACGGTGATCGATCTCGAGGGCGGACTTGACGCCTGCATCCCGACAACCCCAGAGGCGTGCCTGTATATCTATTTTCCGATCTATGACGATGACCTGCCGAGCCTCGTTCGCCTTCACGCCGTGGGAACGCTCGGAGCCGAGCTCGTCGGCGGCGGGCACCGCGTGTTGTGTCACTGCGGCATGGGATTCAACCGATCGGCCTTGATGGCAGGCGTGATCCTGACCAAGCTTGGCATGCCTGGCGTGGCCGCCGTTGAGCGCATCCGCGAACGTCGTCCGGGCGCGCTGTTCAACGAGACCTTTGCGAGCTACCTTGGCTCGCTGGTCTCGGGGCGTCCACCTCTGTAAGGGCGCGCTCGATCCGGCCGGGAAATCCGGCCTTGTTCTGTAGAAACCACTGCCGGGCCGCCGCTCCACGCGCCGCCATCTCATCTGGTGTCATGGCGATGGCGTGCTCGACAGCCATCGCCAGCGCGCGCTCATCGAACAGGTACCGCTCAGCCAGCTTCTGCCGGAAGGTCTGGTTGTAGGCCACCAGAATGCCGCGCTCGCTCGTCACGAGCTCGTTCATCGGCGGAGCGTCCACGGTAATGGTCACGGCGCCGACGCTCAGCGCTTCGACGAGGTAATGTCCCCACCCTTCGGTTTCGGACGGGCAGAGGTGAAACGCGCAACGATTCTGCATACGCCTCAGATCCGCTTCCTCCACGTACGAGGAGATGACCTCGACGTTTCCCGAAGACGGTGAACTGGGGCTCCCGTCTGCTGGACGTTCGACAACGATGAGCGCGGGCCACTCGGGATGCTGGCGCCAGAGCTGCACCAGGCGCGTGGTGCCCTTCATCGGGCTGTTGCCCGCCAGATGAAAAAAGACCCGCTCCCGCGCAACGGCTCGATCGTACCGGTCTTCGCTGTCGAATCCGATCAGGGAGACGAGTCTTCCGTGCCGCTCGAAGATGCGCTGCGTGTTGAGCGTTTTGGCCCAGACGCGATCGATCGAGCCTAGAACACTTGAATCGCGACGATCGAACCACTCGGGGTTGGGCACGGCTACGTTCAGGCGAGCCTGGCCGAAGAACTGCGGCCACAGGTGTTCGAGCATGAGGTTGATGTCGTACTGCCGGGGGAGAGACGGTGGGTCCGCCGGGCCGCGCCGCCACACCGCGCGCAGGTCAACGCCCAACTGCTTCAGCCTGGAGCCGCGCCCGTGCGGTTCGCCCAGGTCCACGGCGGTCACGGCGACGTCGCAGCCGCAGTCGTGCAGGGCGCCGACGAGCAAGTCCAGATCGCGTGACACCCCGACGCCGCTCGACTGCCCGATCACATGCACCCGTCTCACGAGATTGTCACTTCACGGCAGGGCTCGGATCGCTGAACGCGGTGCCGGGCTCATCGCCGCTCGCGGCGTCTGCCCACGTCGCGAGCACGCTGATGTCGTCGGTACTCAGGTGGGAGAGTGGGTGAAGCGGCGTGTAGAACCATGGCGGCATCTCGCCTTCCTGTACCGCGGTCGACAGCAAGGCCAGCTTCTTCAGCCTGACGGCTGACGTGTATCCAACCCACTCGGAGAAGTTCAGATGACGCCGTCCTTCGTGGACGTCTTGCGCGACCAGCCAGGAGACGGGCGCCACATGGCTGTACCAGGGCCACACGGTGTCGTGCGAGTGACAGTCGGCGCAGGCGCGACGCAGAATCGAGACGACGGAAGCGGGCGCTGTGAGAGGCCCCGCGGTCGCGGGTGGATTGTCGTGGCTGATCGGGACCAGTTGAATGACGACGAGCAGGCCGACGAAGGCGAGGGCCGTCGATCGAAAAGTAGGTTTTCGCACGTCCCGGATTGTAGCGTAAGGAGATCGTCGGTTGGCGATGGTAGGATCTGGGGTCGATGCGGAACACCAGGGAGGATTGAGCGATGAGTGTCGTCAAGCGGGTGGCCATTGTGCTGGGTCTGTCGTACTGCGTCGCGTTCTCTCTCGCCGCGGGTGCGCAGCAGCCGTCCGCCGGGAACGCTGACGGTCCGCGCTATACAAATGGAACGAGCCTCGTCCGTCCGACCAACTATCGTGAATGGATGTTTCTGAGCTCGGGCCTGGGGATGACGTACACGCCGCCGGGGAGCACGCCGCCGCCCTCGCCCAATTTCGGCAACGTCTTCGTGAACCCCTCGTCGTACCGCAGCTTCATGCAGACGGGGAAGTGGCCGAACGGCACCGTCTTCGTCCTCGAGTTTCGCAAGTCGGACAGCGAAGCGTCGATCAACAAGTCAGGCCGGTTCCAGAGCGAGCTGTCGGGTCTCGAAGCCGAGGTGAAGGATTCACGATTTGCGGACGGGTGGGGCTACTTCAATTTCGGTTCGGCGCCATCGCTCAGCGATGCGGCGGCGCCGCTCGCGGGTGACCGAGTGGCTCCTTGCATCGAGTGTCACACCAAGAACACCGCCGTAGAGCGGACGTTCGTACAGTTCTATCCCACGCTGCTCGACGTAGCGCGGCAGAAAGGCGCACTTAAACCGGGGTTCTGATGAACACGATTAACTTTACTCGCGGGGTTCCCGCCAACGAGTCCTATCCGATAGACGAAGTGATTGAGGCCGCGACGGCCGCTCTGAAGGCGAGAGGCGTGGCCATGATGCAGTACGGGCCTGCGCTCGGGTTCCAGCCGCTGCGTGAGTGGCTGGCCGAGTGGCAGCGGGTCGCGGTCGATCGCGTGCTGACGAGCAACGGGTCGCTCCAGATCATCGAGTTTCTCTGCCTGCAGATGCTGCAGAAGGGCGACATCGTGTTCACCGAGGCGCCGACCTACGACCGCACCATCACGCTGCTGCGGCGTCACGGCGCGAGAGTGGTCGGCATCGCGAGCGAGGCGGACGGCCCGAACATCGAGGCCCTCGAGCTGTCGCTCAAGAAGCACGTGCCGAAATTCTTCTATCTCATTCCGGATTTTCAGAATCCAGCGGGCGCGACCTGCTCGGCCACCAAGCGACGGCAGATCGTCGATCTAGCCAATCGGTACGGCTTCCTGCTTGTCGAGGACGCGCCCTATCGGCTGCTTCGTTATCGTGGTCGAGAGGAGCCAACGCTTTACGAGCTGGCGCCCGAGCGCACGCTCCATATGAGCTCGTTCACCAAACTCATTGCTCCCGGTGTCCGCACGGGATTCATGATCGGCAAGCCCGACCTCATCGCGGGCATCGCGAAGATGGCCGAGGACACCTACATTTCTCCGGGCTACGTCGCGCAGGGCATCACGCACGAATGGTGCCGGCGTGGACTGCTGCCTCCGCAGATCGAGCGCCTGAAGAACCTCTATGCGCCGCGTCTCGACGCCTGTCTCGCGGCCATCGATCGGTACATGCCGGACGCCGTGGCGACGCGTCCGGACGGCGGGTTCTTCCTCTCGCTGACCCTTCCCGAGGGCGTACTGACAACGGCAGTGCGGACCGAGGCTGCCACCCGAGGCCTCAACTTGGCCGACGGTCTCGCCTTTTTCCCGGAGGGCGGCGGCGAACGGTTCCTGCGCCTGCCGTTTTGCGCGCTCTCGCCGGCCGAGATAGACGATGGGATTCGACGGCTCGCCGAAAGTGTCAAAGCGGTACGCTCGGTGAAAGAAGTGCCGAACAGCACGGCTCGATGAAGTCGCCGACCGCTATCGGTCGCAGCGCCGTCGCGTGCAGTCTCCTGTCGTTCGTGCTCGTGATGACGATGGTAGGTGAGGCCTCGGCGCAGCAACGGTCGGGACTGGTGGGAGGGTTTTCGCTCGGCGGGGGAGTACTGGCTCTCGGTGGATCGAGCACCGATCCCGTCGTCGGGATCATTCAGGACGACGAGGGCACGGTCGGCGCGGTTGCGGTCGACTTGCATCTTGGCTTCATGGTCAGGCCTCGAGTCGCGTTTCTCTTTGAGGGCGCCGCCGCCGGCGACCAGCCGAAGACGTCCCTGGCGGCCGGCCAGGTGACCGTGGGCAGCAGGCAGGTGACATTCAATTCGAGCACGACTTCGCTGATGTCTATGGTTCTGGCCGGCGCGATTCAGTACTGGATTACCGAGCGCGTGTGGGTGCGGGGCGGAGTAGGGGCTGGTTGGCTTCATCGGGATCTCGTGATCGACGCCCAGCAGTTGAGTATCACCCTTGAGAAGAGTGCCGCTCCAACGACCCTGGTGGCCGCCGGCGCGGACGTCTGGCGGCGGGCCAATTTTGCGTTAGACCTGGAGTTTCATTTCACGACATTCGCCAAGGATGGTCTTCGAATCAGCGCGCCGACGATGCAGGTCGGCTTTCAGTGGTATTGAGGAGTGCGATGAAAGCGGAAGAGTTGAGATCCCTGCAGGCGCCACTGAAAGATCGATACCGCGAGCAGCCGGCGGCTGCCCTTGTCACGCTGACCGCTCGCGGCCGTCTTGGCGCGGACGTTACCTGTCACGTGGACACGGGCCGGGTCGTGGTTGAGGCGGGGCTGCATCCAGCCGCTGGCGGCGACGGCTCGAAGGTGTGCTCGGGCGACATGCTTCTCGAGGCGCTGGCCGGGTGCGCCGGTGTGACGATGAACGCGGTGGCGACGGCGCTCGGCATCGGGATCCGCAGCGGGACCGTTCGCGCCGAAGGCGACCTGGATTTTCGCGGTACCCTCGGCGTCGACAAGGAAGCGCGCGTCGGGTTTCAGGCCATCCGGCTTCACTTCGATCTGGAGACGGATGCGACAGAGGAGCAGATCGCCAAGCTCGTGCGCCTCACCGAGCGGTACTGTGTCGTGTTGCAGACGCTTCGGCAGGCGCCGGAGATCACCGCCGGGTATCGCGCGACCGCTCCTTAATGATCTGTAGTGTCCGCCTTCAGGCGGACCTCAGGTCCGGCTGAAGCCGGACACTTGCTCGGTGAAATACAGGTCAATCTGGGAGGTCGGGGGATAAACCCGCCCGATGTAGTCAACGTGCGCGCACGCCGCGGTGAGAAGGAGGAAGCACAGGACGAACGAGAGTCGGCGCGATCTCATGACCGGGCATTCTACTGCCTAAACAGGTCTATCATCGGCCTGTGATCCGGAAACTTGCGCCACGAAGGTATCGCCTCTACTCCAGAAAGAAAGATCCCAGGACGGGCAAGCGGCGGAATCTTGGCACGTTCTCGTCACGGCGTGCGGCAGAGCAGCACGAGCGGGCCGTGCAGTTCTTCAAACGGCGCTGAGGAACGGGCGTCTATGCCGGGTAAAATATACGCTGCAAGCATGAGAACAAGAACGTGGCGAATCAGCGCGACCGCCGTCGTTGCAGCATTGGCGTTGGCTGGGGCCGTCGTCTTCACGCAGGACCGTTTGAAGACGATGCCCGGCTACGACCAGTACCAGCGGATGGTTCGAGAGATTCCGGCGGCCGTCAAATCGGGCGCGCTAGCGGTCACGTGGACCGACGATGGCCGGGCGTTCGACTATTCGAGGGACGGCAGGCGATATCGGTTCGACGTGACGACGCGGCGGGAAGGCGAGGCGACGGCCGCGCCGGCGCCTGGGCGTGGCGGTCGAGGCGCGGCGACTGGAGGCCCCGGTCAACCTGAGCGCGGCCGGCAGTTCGAGTCGGCCATGTCGCCCGACGGCACGCTGAAGGTGTTCTATCGCAATCGCAATCTGTGGCTGAGCGCCGCCGACGGCACGAGCGAAGTGGCTGTGACGACCGACGGATCGGTGGCGAACCGTGTCAAGTACGGCACCGCCAGCTGGGTGTACGGCGAGGAGCTCGACCAGCGGACGGCCATGTGGTGGTCGCCCGACGGCAGCAAGCTCGCGTACTACCGCTTCGACGAATCGAAGGTCCCCGACTACTACCTCGCGCTCGATCAGACGGCTCTCCAAACCACGCTCGACACCGAGGCGTATCCGAAAGCGGGCGTGCCCAATCCGCTGGTCGATGTGTTCGTCTACGACCTTTCGACGAAGCAGTCGGTGAGAATCGACGTGCGCGACGGCAAGCCCTTCGACAACGAGGTGGTAGGGCACTACGTCTACCACGTGGCCTGGTCGGCCGACAGCAGCGAGCTCGTTTTCTTCCGCACCAACCGCCGGCAGAACATTCTGGAGGTGGCGGCTGCCAATCCGTCCGCCGGCACGTGTCGCGTCGTGCTGCGCGAGGAATGGCCAACTGGATGGCTGAACTATCTGCCGCGGATGGTGTTTCTCAGTGACGGCCGCCGCTTCATCTGGGAATCGCAGCGTAACGGCTGGAACAACTTCTATCTTTACGATCTCTCTGGGCGGCTCATCACGCCGCTGACCACGCACACGTCCTTCGAGGCGAGTTCGCTCATCAAGCTCGACGAGCAGGCCGGCGTGCTCTTCTACACCGCGCGCGACGGCGACAACTTCCTCAAGATGCAGCTCCATCGTGTGGGCCTCGACGGCAGAGGAGATCGGCGGCTCACCGATCCAGCCGTTCATCACACCGTCGGCAACTGCCTCACGTCGGCGGGCGCGCGGCCCGAGCAGCGCCTTGTGCCTGGGCCCTGCGGCATCTCGCCAGACAACAAGTACTTTGTTGACGTCTACCAGACGCACGACGCGCCGCCGGCGACACGCCTTGTCGATGCGGCGACCGGCAGTCTCGTGGTCGAGGTCGCCAAGAGCGACCTGGCGACGTTCGACAGGCTCGGCTTGAAGAAGGCGGAGCTGTTCACCTATACGGCGGCCGATGGCCGGACGCCGCTGCACGGACTCATCCAGTTTCCGTCAACCTTCGATCCGAACAAGAAGTACCCGGTGCTTGCGAACGTGTACGCGGGACCGGAGTTTGACAGCAACACCGCACGCGAGACGTTTGTGACGCCGAGCACGCTCGCCGAGTACGGGTTCCTCGTGGTCAGTCTCGACTCTCGCGCCGTGCCGGGCATGGGGAAGCGCGCGCTCGACTCGCTGTATCTCAAGCTGGGGCAGGTCGAGGTGGACGACATGGCGGAAGGCGTCAAGGCGCTCGCACGCCGGCCCTATGTGGACCGTGCGCACGTCGGCATCTTCGGTACGTCGTACGGCGGCTACGCGGCATTGATGGAGCTCGTGCGCCATCCCGACGTGTTCCTGGCCGCCTCGGCCGCGTCGCCGCCGACCGACTGGCGCAACTACGACACGATCTACACCGAACGCTACATGTGGATCCCGCAGGAGAACGCGGGCGGCTACAACGCCGCGAGCGCGCTGACGTACGTGAAGGATCTCAAGGGCCGGCTGCTCCTGTACTACGGCACGGCCGACAACAACGTCCATCCCTCGAACTCGCTCCAGCTCATCCAGACGCTCCAGGCCGCCGGCAAGAGCTTCGACCTGCAGGTCGGCCCGGACCGCGACCACAGCGCGGTCAACACCGATCGGATGATGGAGTTCTTCATCGAGAACCTGGTGGCGCCAAAGTAGGTCATGATGCGCGCGGCACGACTCATCATGTCCGCGATCTCAATCGCGCTGGTCGCGGCTGCCACGGCCAGCTGCAGCCGCCGGCAGCCGGAGGCGTACGCGCCTGGGCTCGGTGAGATCATGACGCTGCAGCAGATGCGGCACAGCAAGCTCTGGTTCGCCGGGCAGGCGAGCAACTGGGACCTGGCGGCCTACGAGCTGAAAGAGCTCCAGGAAGGGTTCGACGATGTCGTGACGTTTCACCCGACGCACGAGAACGCGACGCTGCCCATCGCGCAGCTCGTGCCGAACATGATGGATGGCCCCATCAAAGAGCTCGGCGACATCATCGCCGCCAAGGATCGCGGGCAATTTCCCGCCGGCTTTGACGAGCTGACCAAGGCGTGCAACGGCTGCCATCAGGCGGCCAACTTCGGCTTCAACGTCGTCGAACGGCCGTTGCAGAATCCGTATACGAACCAGGTGTTTCAGCCGAAGTAGCGGGTAGAACCCGCCGTAAGGAGACCAGGTGGCCGACGCGCAGAGCTCCCATCAGCACATCGAAGGTGGTCCGGCGATCGAAATTGGCATCAAGACGGCGCACCGCAAAGCGGTCGCGGACGGATTATCGCGCCTATTGGCAGACACGTACACCTTGTATCTCAAGACGCACAGTTTCCACTGGAACGTCACCGGGCCGATGTTCCAGACGCTGCACCTGATGTTCGAGCAGCAGTACACGGAGCTGGCTTTGGCTGTCGATCTCATTGCCGAGCGCATCCGGGCGCTCGGCCACGAGGCGCCCGGCAGCTACGCGCAATTCCTGAAATTGACGTCAATTCCCGAGGAAACGGGCGTTCCGCCGGCCGACGAGATGCTCCATCAGCTGGTGGTCGGGCAGGAGGCCGTGGTGCGGACGGCCCGCAAGATTCTTCCCGTGGCCGAGCGGGCGGGCGATCAGGTGACGCTCGACCTGTTGACCCAGCGCATGCAGGTCCACGAGAAAACGGCCTGGATGCTGCGGAGTCTGCTGCAATAGCGGCTGCGGCGCCGCCGCTTCGTGGTACCCTAGGGCCGCACGGTTTCTTCATAGGGGAATCCGCATGATGCGGACCCACTGCTCAACACCAGCGTCCGCCTGCAGGCGGACCCTCGAGGCCGGCGACACCGGCTGGATCTGCCAAGGAGACGACATGGCGACAAAGAAGAAGTCAGGGCGAAAACCAAGCGCGGCGTTTATGAAACCGATGAATCTGAGCGCAGCGTTGGGTGAGGTCATCGGGACCAAGCCGATTCCGCGGACCGAGGTCACCAAGAAACTGTGGGCCTACATCAAGAAGAACGGGCTGCAGGACAAGAAGAACAAGCGGATGATTCATGCCGACGACGCGCTGCGGCCGGTGTTCGGGAAGCCGCTCGTGAACATGTTCGAGATGACGAAGCTCGTCAGCAAGCACCTGAAGTAGGGCGCGCTCGCTTCGTTATCGGTTGTCCAAGGGGCGGCGGTCGAGAGACCGCCGCCCCTTTTTGACGTTCAGAGAGGTGCTTGTGATTTGGATTGTCACCGGCGTGTTGACGGGGATCATCGGCGGACTGTTTGGCATCGGCGGTGCCGCCGTTCTTGTGCCGGCCTTGGTACTGTTCTTCGGATTTTCTCAGCAGCAGGCCCAGGGCACGTCACTGATGGTGTTGCTGCCGCCCATCGGCGTTCTGGCAGCCCTTCAGTACTACCGGGCCGGATTCGTTGATATACGTGTGGCCTTGCTCATCGCAGCCGGTTTCTTGGTAGGCGCCTTCGCCGGCGCAACCGTTGCGGTGCGGATCCCGGGCGTCATGCTTCAGCGCGGCTTTGGCGTCCTCCTGGTGCTGCTTGGTTTGCAGATGGTGTTTCGACGCTGAGTACGTCTAAGCTGTTCCTATGTCCCACGACTGGATCGCGGTGCGCGGCGCTCGCGTCCACAACCTCAAGAACATCGACGTCGACATCCCGCGTAACAAGCGGGTGGTCATCACGGGCTTGTCTGGCTCCGGCAAGTCTTCGCTCGCCTTCGACACCATCTACGCCGAAGGGCAGCGGCGGTACGTGGAGTCGCTGTCGGCCTACGCGCGGCAGTTCCTCGAGCAG
>JBGPHH010000070.1:0-16753 GCA_041484265.1 Vicinamibacteria bacterium | reverse complement strand
GGATCCCACTGGGGAAGTCCACTGGCACGTTCCTGCGAGATTTCGTACCGATACCTCGTGCCGTCTTGTGCCACCGAGGTGGCCACGGTAATCGTGGGGATGGGTTGGGCGGCAGGTGGAGACTGAGCGAGCGTCGCCACCGCCCCTAACACCACGAACGCCGCCATCGGACGCCCCATATTTCCCACCTTTCTCTACTTAAAGCGAGGTTGCGACGGGGATCCGCGTGAGTATAATCCGGCGTCCCCACGCTGTGACGCTGCCTCGCCCCGGAGGTTCTGATGGGTGGCCAACGCTGCGCGAGTCTTCGCCTCTTCGTTATTGCGCCGACCGTGGCGTTGCTCGCGGCCGTGGCCCTGACGGCCTCGCCGACTGGCCGACTGGCGGCGGGTAAGCAGGGTGGCGTAGCCGCGTTCAGGCCGGAGGTTGGGCATGCCGTGGGCTTCGCGGTGTCGCCGCCGGTCAGCGAACTTCCCGATCGAATTCTCTCAGGCGTGACGAGTGGGGCTGATGTGACCATGCCGCCGCTCCGTGCCCTGCCTCGGGGCCAGAGACTCGCGGCCGGGGCAAGCACCGGGGACGGAGCGATCCAAACCTACGCGCCACCCCTCATCCCTCTCCCGAGCCTGAGCTTCGACGGGTTGAGCAGCCAGGACGACTTTAATGCATTCGGCATCCGAGGCTCCCCGCCTGATACCAACGGCGACGTGGGGCTCAACCACTACGTGCAGGCCGTGAATCTGCTCGTGCGGGTTTTCAACAAGAGCGGCGTGGCGCTCACAGCTCCGTTCAAGATCAGCAGCCTGTTTGCCGCTGCCTCTGTCCCCGGTGTCTGCTCGGCAGCCAACGACAAAGGCGATCCCATCGTCTTGTACGACCCGCTGGCGAATCAATGGCTGCTCAGCCAGTTCGCCTTCACCAGCTCGTCGACGCCGCCGTACCATCAGTGCATCGCGATCTCGACCACCGGCGATCCGACGGGTTCGTACTTTCTGTACGACTTCATCATGCCGGGCAGCAATCTCAACGACTATCCCAAGTTTGGCGTGTGGGCGGACGCGTACTACATGACGGACAACCAGTTCTTGAATGGAGGATCGTTCAACGGGGCCGGTGCGTTCGCTTTTGAGCGCGCGAAGATGTTAGTGGGCGACCAGAACGCCAGTTTCATTTACTTCGACCTCGGCACGAGTTTTAGCGGCATGCTGCCCGCCGACGTGGATGGCCTGACGCGGCCGCCGGCAGGCGCCCCCAACTACTTCGGGATGCTCGAGTCGGAGGAGCTAGGCTTGCCGGATGACGCGCCCAGTGTTTCGACGGACTCGATGCGCCTCTTCACGTTCCACGCCGATTTCGCCAATCCGGCCGCGTCAACATTCAGCGAGCTGCCCGAGAGCCCGCTCGCCGTCGCTGCCTTCGATCCGCTGAACCCGGGCGGCCGCGCCGACATCGAGCAGCCGCCGCCTGCCACCTCGCTCAGCTACGTTGACTCAATCCAAGACCGGCTGATGCACCGCCTGGCGTATCGGAACTTCGCCGACAAACGTGAATCGCTCGTCGTGACGCACACGGTGAACGTGGGGCCCGATCCGACGACGGTCGCGGGCCATCAGGCGGCGATCCGGTACTACGAGTTCCGTCGCAGCCTGCCCGGCGGCGCGTTCACTGTCCCCGAACAGGCCACGTTCGCCCCCGACACGGACAACCGCTGGATGGGAAGCGCCGCGATGGACGGCCAGGGCAACATCGCGGTGGGGTACAGCGTCTCGAGCCTGACGACGTTCCCGTCGATTCGGTACGCCGGCCGGCTCGCCTCGGACCCGCCGAACGGTCTCTTCCAGGGGGAAGGCGTGCTGGCCGTCGGCAGCGGTGTGCAGCTCAGCACCGGTGGGCGCTGGGGCGACTACAGCGCGCTGTCAGTCGATCCCGCCGACGACTGCACCTTCTGGTACACGAACGAGTACTACACGGCGGCGAGCCAGGCGACGAGCACGGTCGGTTGGCTGACGCGCATCGGCACGTTCAGGTTTCCCAACTGCGGCGTCCAGAGTCCGCAGGGCACGGTCACGGGGCAGGTCACCGACGTGGCGACGGGCGCGCCCGTCGCGGGCGCCGTGGTCAGCTTCAGTCCGGGCGGCTTCGGGGTCGCCACCAACGCGACCGGCACCTACGTCGCGACGGTCCCAACGGGCACCTACGCGCTGACGGCGTCCGTGCCGAACCACCCGTTCCAGTCCGTCTTCGGCGTGGTCGTCACCAACGCCAGCACGACGACGGTGAACTTCGCGCTCTCGCTCCCACCAAACGCCGGCATCCTCACCGGCCGCGTCCGCAATGCCGCGACGAACGCGCCCATCGCGAACGCCTTGGTGAGCGCGGGCAGCGTGTCGAGCACAACCGACGCCACTGGCCTCTACGCGCTGAATCTGCCGGTCGGAACGTATACGGTGACCGTGTCGGCCTTGTTCTACGTGAGCACGTCTGCCTCCCTCGCGATCTCCAATCAAGGGTTGACGACACGTGATTTTGCGCTCGCGCTTCCGGCCAACACCGGCTTTCTGAGCGGACATGTCCGGAACGGCACGACGAACGCCCCAGTTGCCAATGTGGTCGTGAGCGCCGGAGGGTCTTCGAGCACAACCAATGTGGCCGGCTTCTACTCGCTCTATTTGTCGGCGGCCACGTACACGGTGACCGCGTCCGCCGTCGATTACCTGGACACATCGGCCGCTGGCGTCGTGGTCGCGAACCAGCTCACGACTACGCGCGACCTCACGCTCCAACCCGTCGTGTTCACGCAGACCGCCGCCTATGACGCGACCCTTCAGGCGCCGAAGTGCGGCCAACCGGGAGGCACGTGCGACTCTGCCACGTTGCTCGCGGGCCGCGACACATTATCGGGCGGAGCGGAGCTGAACCAGCCCAACACGATCCTCAACTCGTGCGCCGACGGTACCGGCGGCACGTTCCATGTCCAGGGTGGTTCGATCGATCGGATTGAGATGTACGCCACCGACGGGGGAGCGTTTGCCGTCGGGAAGACGGTGAGAGTCCAGACAACCGTGTGGGCCTACAGTCCGAGCGATCGTCTCGATCTCTACTACGCGAGCAACGCCTCGAATCCAAGTTGGACGTTCCTGACGACGTTGCTTCCGCCGGGCCCTGGGGCGCGGACGCTGTCGGCGACGTACGTGCTGCCCGCGGGATCGCTGCAGGCGGTGCGCGCGAACTACCGCAATGGCGGGAGTGCCGGCTCGTGCACGACCGGATCGTTTGACGATCGCGACGATCTGATGTTTGTCACCATCGCCGACGCGGGCACCGTGACCGGACAGGTCACCGACGCCCTCACGGGCGCGTCGATCGCGAACGCTGTCGTGACTCTCAGTCCTGGCGGCTCATCGGCTGTGACGAACGGGAGCGGGAACTACGCGTCAACCGTTTCAGCGGGTACGTATACGCTGACGGCGTCGGCGCCCAACCACGCGTCCCAGTCCCTCTCCGGCGTGGTCATCGCCAACGGTGGCACGACCACGGTGAACGTCGCGCTCTCGCTGACGGCAAACAGCGGCGTGCTCACCGGTCACGTCCGCAACGCGACGACCAATGCGCCCGTTGCGAACGCACTGGTGACCGTCAGCGGTGGCGCGTCGAGCACGACCGACACGGCCGGGCTGTACGCGCTCTATCTGCCGTCAGGGGTGTATGCGGTCACCGCGTCGGCGACCGATTACGCGGACCAATCCACCGCGGGCGTAGCGATCTCGGACCAGACGGTCACGACACGAGACTTCGCGCTCCAGCCTCTCGTGTTCGAGTCCGCGACCTACGACGCCACGCTGAAGGCGCCCAAGTGCGGCCAGGCGGGATCGGCGTGCGACTCGGGCACGCTGCTCGTGGGTCGCGACACAATATCGGGCGGTGCGGAGCCGAACCAACCCAACACGATCCTCAACTCGTGCGCTGACGGCACGTTCGGCTCCTTCCACACGAGCCAATCAATCGACCGGCTCAGAATCTTCGCCGTGGATGGCGGACTCCTCGCCCCAGGCAAGATAGTCAAGATCGAGACGACGGTATGGATCTTCGACCCGGAGTTCGCCAGAAACGTGCTCGAGCTGTACCACGCAGCCGATGTCAACAACCCGAGCTGGACGTTCATTACCGCGATATTTCCGTCCGACCCTGGCGCCCAGACGCTGTCGGCGACGCTTGTCCTCCCGGTGGGCGGCGTGCAAGCCGTGCGCGCGAGATTTCGGGACCCGGACTATTCGCCAGATCGCACCCCATGCGCCGGGTTTACCGATAACTTCGACGACACTGACGATCTGATCTTCAGCGCGGACACGACGCCGACGGCGCCGGCCTTCTATGCACAGCCGAGCAGCCTGACAGTGACGGACGGGTCGCCGGCGACGTTCGCGGTTGCGGCAAGCGGCCAACCGGCGCCGACGTACCAGTGGCAGGTGTCGGTCGACGGCGGCATGTCGTGGACGAACCTGACGAACACCGCGCTCTACGGCGGCGTCACAACGACGACACTGACGGTCAGCAGCGCGACCGCGAGTCTGAACAACTACCAGTTCCGCGCGGTAGCGAGCAACAGCTCGGGGAGCGCAACGTCGAACGCGGCTACCTTAAGTGTCATCAACGGCCTGACGATGACCACCTTTGCGGGTCTCGCGGGTTTCTTTGGCGCTGCAGATGGAACAGGCCCCGCCGCTCGTTTCAGATTTCCTGGCGGCGTGGCGGTTGACCGTGCGTCGGGTACGGTCTATGTCGCCGACACCTACAGCCACACGATTCGCAAGATCACACCGGGCGGCGTGGTCAGCACGTTTGCCGGGTCAGCGGGCCTCTCGGGCAGTGCAGATGGGACGGGCGGCGCCGCCCGCTTCTCTTATCCGGAGGGAGTGGCGGTCGACAGCTTTGGCACGGTCTACGTCGCCGACACATCCAACAACACCATTCGCAAGATTACGCCGGGCGGCGTGGTCAGCACGTTCGCAGGTCTCGCGGGTGTCTCCGGAAGCGCGGACGGGACCGGCACGGCCGCACGCTTTTCCTCTCCGTTCGGCGTGGCGGTTGACAGTGCGGGCAGCACGATCTACGTGGCTGATACGTACAACCACTCGATTCGCAAAATCACAGCGGCTGGCGTGGTGACCACGCTGGCTGGCTTGGCCGGCAGTAGCGGCAGTACGGACGGCACGGGCACGGGCGCCCGGTTCTCCTATCCGCAAGGCGTGGCCGTCGATGGCGCGGGCATCGTCTACGTGGCCGACACCTCAAATTCCACCATTCGGAAGGTCACCGCTGCCGGCGTCGTCACCACGCTTGCCGGGTCGGTGGGCGAATGCGCAAATATCGACGGGTCGGGCAGCGCCGCCGCGTTCTGCTATCCCTTCGGTGTGGCGGCCGACAGTGCGGGCTCGGTCTACGTGGCTGATACGTTCAATTTCACGATTCGCAAGGTCACCGCGGGCGGCGCGGTGATCACGATGGCCGGATCGGCAGGCATCGAGGGCAGCGCAGACGGCACGGGCGCCGCCGCCAACTTCTCCTACCCGCAGGGGGTGGCGGTCGACAGCACGGGCACGGTCTACGTGGCCGATACAGGGAACACCACGATTCGCAAAGGCGTGCCGGATACAGGCGGAATCCCTGTGTTCACGACGCAGTCAACGAGCCAGACGGTTAATGCGGGGCAGAATACCGCGTTCACAGTCACGGCCGGCGGAACGTCCGCGCCCACCGACTCGTCACAGGTCTCGACCAACGCGATGACGAGCACGCTGGGGACAAGTGGCCTCACGGCCATCTCGTCGTCCGGCGTTGGGAGCGGCCCAATCGTGACGGTCCCGGCCGTGGCGAACCCGTTGCCCCTCACCACCGCCGGCGTGGCAGCCTCGAACCAATCGACGACACCGCGTGACCTTGCGCTTCAGCCGGCAGCGTCCACGACTCCCACCGAGGAGGTACTCGAGGCGTCGCCAAGTGCCGTATCGGCGCTCATCGCTCGGTCGAACGTCCCACCGTTCGCTGCCGGTCTGTCGACAACCGTTTCCGATCGTTCCATTCCGCGCGCGCAAGTGTTCACAGCGACGGCCGTGGCCCGCGTGCGGAAGTGGGAGATCGAACTCTTCGGCGGCGGCACGCTGGCCAACCATCCCGCCGGCGGTACCGCCGCACTGCCAGGGCCTGGCGCACCGTTCACGGCGGCCAACGGTCAACCCAGCCGCCGTGAATCATCGTGGTATTTTGGCGATGGCGCGTCACTGCTCAACCAGGTGAATGCGGGGCTGGGCGTCCCGCAACGCATCACGCCACTCGACGGCGTGCTGAACACCTCGGTTGCGCAACGTGAGGGTGGCGGTGACATGGGCTTGCGTGTCAGCCGCATCATCAATCCCCGCTTCACCGCGGAAGCGACGGTGGAGTACGGCTTTGGCCGGCTCGATCTCACGAGCGCCGGCTCGGGCGGAATTGAGGCCAGCCGCGCGACCTTCATCTCGGCCTGGAATGGGTTCTTCTCGGGTCCCGGCTTCAGCGGCTCGACGGTGACCGCGAATGCCAAGACGATTCGCCCCGGGCGCCAACTCTTTACGACCGGTGCGGTCAACATCGCACTGAAGCAGGACCAGAAGATGATCCCGTACGTGACCGTGGGTGCCGGCGTCATTTCGAACCTCGGTGACGCGCCCAGCACGAGCCTGACAGGGAGCTATCAGTTTTCCTTGGCCGGCCCGACACCGGTGCATGAGACGGATTCGGTGACGCTGCGCTACGTCACGGGAAACCACGTGTTCGTAGGCGTGATCGGCGGCGGACTCAAGTATTACGTGTCGCCGCGCTGGGGCGTCCGCCTGGATGCCCGCCTCTACCTCAGCCACAACACGATCGACACCCTCGTCGATACCAGTCCTCGTGTGTTCACACTGACGCCGGCCGGCTCGGGCGCGTCTGCGAACAACCCGGCCATCCAGTTCAGCAACAGTCCGTTGACCGGCATCCAGTCGAGCCTGAGCGCGCCGGCGACGACCGGCGTCCGTACCTTCGAGGGCGGGGGCGTCCAGAGCCAGCCGAGCGTGACGGCGGGCATCTTCCGGCGATTCTAGCTTCCCGGCTAAGATACGCGCATGGAAGTTCGACTCTTCCCCAACTCCACTCGTCCTGGCGTGGGTTTAAAACCGCGTCGCGAGCCTCAGCGGCCGCTGCTGCCGCAGCACGCGCGCCACTGTCCCGTGCTCGAAGCCGGGAGCGCGCTTGGCTTCATGGTCTATCCACCGCTTGTGGCGAATGAGTCGTTCCACATCGAGTACCACGGAGAGGGCCAATACCGGCTGATCTATTACGTGAATCCCACGGGAGGGAAATGGGAGCCGATCCTGTCGGTCACCTTTCAGACGGCAGTGGGCGGCGTCGGCAAGTTCAAGGAAGAAGTCAAGTTCCTGACCCGCGAGGCGCCGACCACGCGGGAGAACGCCCTGCAGATGGCGCGGACCTTCATCGTGCCCGAGGATCTCAACACGCCGGCGGGGGCCGTCTCGCTGCGCGGCGCGTGGAACTTCCAGACGCCGCCCGGCTGGGACACCGTGTACACCCCGATCTTCAACATGATCGAGCGGCCGATTGCGCCGATGCTCGTCATCCGCGTCGAGACCGACTGGTATCCGCACCAGTCGGAATTCCGCTACGTCCTGCAGCCGGGAGAGGGGATTTCGGGATCGCACAGCCTGCCGATTGGCCAGGTGGTGTTCGTCCCGCGCGAAGAGATCACGATGCGCGAGTGCACCGCGGAGGAACTGGAGGCGATCCGTCTGGCCGGCCAGGAGTTCAATCGCCACAAGGCCGAGACCAAGCTCACGACGCCGTACGGCTTGGAATACAGTCCCCACTACCTCCGCACGAGCCGCGCGCCGAAGGCGTAGAACGATGGATTCTGCGCCGGACTTTGCGCCGATTGCGGGTGGCTGGTTCACCATGGGCACCGAGCTCGGGCACGAAGACGAGGCGCCGCCGCACCGCGTGTTCGTCGATCCTTTTGAGCTCGGTGTCTGTCCAGTGACGCGCTCGGAGTACGAGTCCTTTGTGGGTGCCACGAATCACGAGCGGCCAAAGGACTGGTCGCAGCCGTTGTTTGCGCGACCCGATCTTCCTGTCGTGGGCGTGAGCTGGATCGACGCGGTCGCGTATTGCACCTGGCGATCCGAAGAGGACCGGCGCCCGGTCCGGCTGCCGACGGAAGCTGAGTGGGAATTCGCCGCGCGCGGGCGGCAGCAGGCCCTCCTCCCGTGGGGTGACGCCACGCCAGCGTGGATTCCCGATGGCGGCCGCGGTCCGCTGCAGGCGCCGTGGCCGGTGACGCTCGGCGAGCCGACCGACTTCGGTCTCTTTGGCATCGCCTCGAACATCCACGAGTGGTGCGCCGACTGGCACGACAAGGATTACTACAGCCGATCGCCGGAGCGGAATCCCGCGGGCCCCGACCACGGCGTGCGCCGCACCTCGCGCGGCGGTTCGTGGCGACACGCGCGCACGATCTGCCGCGTCACCCTGCGCGGCAAGCTCGATCCGTCCTTCCGCTACAACGATTTTGGATTTCGCCTCGCGCGAAGCCTCTAAACGAACTGCTCAATGAATGAAGAATTCCTGGTCGTGTGTCCGTACTGCGGCGAACAGCTCGAGATCTACCTCGAGCCGGACGTGAAGGGCAGCTTCGTCCAGGACTGCGAGGTCTGCTGCAATCCGTGGCGCGTGCGCGTCTCCGGCCGTGGCGACGAGCGTGAGGTCGATGTGACTCGCGCCGACGGCTCGGAGTAAACCATCAGGCAGGGTTTCACCTTGCCGAACCGTCTGCCGGTTCAACGTGAACCAGGACGTCGGCCACCCACGGCAGGCTGCGCTTCAGCGTGGACCGCACGTGCCCCGCAATCGCGTGCGAGGCGGCGACCGTGAGCGTCGGGTCCACTTCGATGTGCAGGTCGATGTGATACTGCAGGCCTGACTTTCGTGCGAGCACCTTGTCGATACCCCGAACACCGGCCACGGACTTGGCGACCTGCAGAATCTCTCCGGTCAGTTCCGGCGACGGCATCGTGTCTGCCAGTTCGAGCGACGCGTCGCGCACGACGCGGATGCCGGTGATGACGACCACGATGCCGACGACGAATCCGCCGTAGTGGTCAGCGGCCAGGAATCGGTCGGGGTTGTAGGTCGCGAGGCCGACGGCCGTCAGTGCGGCGAGTGCCGAGAGAATATCGACCGCGTCGTTCCAGGCGTCGGCCACCAGGGCCGAGCTGCGAAGGCGGCGACCCACACGGAACTTCACCGACGACATGATGCCGCGCAGCCCGATGGCCCCCACGAGCGCCGCCGCGGCGCTCGCGCCGGGCGGCGCGTGCTTCGCGCCAATGGCCTGCAGCGACTGGTAGCAGATCAGCACGCCGCCGGCGGCGAGGATCACGCCAACCACGAACGCGGACAGGGTCTCGAAGCGCCCGTGCCCGTACGGGTGATTGTCGTCAGCCGGCCGAGCGGCCACCCCCATCCCGAGCAGGATGATGCTGGACGCGAGCACATCGCCGGCGAACTCGAACCCCGTCGCCACCACGGACGTGGAGTGCGCCAGAAGGCCGATGGTGATGTTGCTGCACGCGAGAACGCCGCTGACGGCGATGCCTGCGAGAACGACGCGGCGAGCAGAACGGTACGGCGCCTTGATCACGGTGACCGCAGTATAGTGTCCGGACATGGCGGATGGTGGCGACCGATATTTGCGCGACCCAAGTGTCAACAAGGGCACCGCGTATACGCGCGACGAGCGTGTCCGCTTGAAGATTGACGGTCTGCTGCCACCTCGCGCGGAATCGTTGCCCGAACAGGCGGCTCGGGTGATCGAGAACATGCGCGACAAGCCCGAACTGCTCGAACGGTACCGCTATCTCAGAGCGGTGCAGGACGAGAACGAGACGCTGTTCTACCGCGTGGTGCTCGATCATCTGGAAGAAACCCTCCCGATCATCTACACGCCGACGGTCGGTCAGGCCTGCCTCGACTGGAGTCGAATCTATGAGCGGCCCCGTGGCCTGTACATTTCAGCGGCACAGCACCGCGGCCGCGTCGCAGAGGTGCTCGAGCAGTGGCGCACGAGCGTGTCGGCATCATCGTGGTCACCGACGGCGGCCGAATCCTCGGTCTCGGCGACCTTGGCGCAAACGGCATGGGCATTCCCATCGGCAAGCTCTCGCTCTACACCGCGTGCGCCGGAGTGTCACCAGCGCTCGGCCTGCCAGTGATGCTCGATGTGGGGACCGACAACGAGTCGTTGCGCAGTCACCCGATGTACGTGGGTGAACGGCAGTCGCGCCTGACAGGCGACGCCTACGACGCGCTGATCGACGAGTTTGTCACCGCCACGCAGGCGGTGTTCCCTGGCGCCATCGTGCAGTTCGAGGACTTCAACAATACGTGTGCATTCCGCTTGCTGCAGCGGTATCGCGACCAATTGTGCTGCTTCAACGATGACGTGCAAGGCACCGGGGCGATGGGGCTGGCCGGGCTTCGCTCGGCGGGGCGCATCACGGGAAGAGGACTCGTCGACCAGCGGATCCTGTTTGTCGGCGCGGGCGAAGCATGCCTCGGCATCGGCACGATCGTCATTGCGGCGATGCAGCGCGACGGGCTATCCGAGCACCAGGCGAGAGAGCGGTGTCTCTTCATCGATTCCAAGGGTGCCGTGATTACAAGTCGTCAGGATTTGTCCGAGCAGAAGCGGCCATTCGCCCACGACCGCGCGCCAATGCCGGACGTGCTGACCGCAGTGGAGGATTTCAAGCCCACCGTGTTGATTGGTGCCTGCGGACAGCCCGGAATCTTCAGCCGGTCCGTTCTCGAAGCGATGGGACGCCTCAATGAGCGGCCGGTCGTCTTCGCGCTGTCGAATCCGACGTCCAAAGCCGAGTGCACGGCCGAACACGCCTATGCGTGGACCGACGGCCGCGCGGTGTTCGCAAGTGGCAGCCCGTTCCGATCGGTGACGTGGGCCGGGCGCACGCGCTCGCCCGGGCAGGCGAACAATTCCTACGTCTTTCCAGGCGTGGGGCTCGGCCTGCTCTTGTCCGGCGCGCGACGGGTCACCGATGAGATGCTGTTCGCGGCCGCCGGCGCGCTCGCTGATCAGGTGTCTGAGGCCGATCTCGAGCAGGGGCGTGCGTTTCCCGTGGCGGCACACATGCGCGAAGTGGCGATGGCGGTGTCGGTCGCAGTCGCGGCCGTCGCCTACGCGCAGGGGCACTCGACGATCCCTCAGCCGGCCGATCTCCGCGCAGCGGCGGCTCGCTTCATGTATTCACCCGAATATTCATAGCGAGGACGTCACCAGTCGTTGCGTACTCGAGCGCGATCGAGTAAACTACACACTCGTTGGAAGTTCTACCTGCTGCTTAGTTCCGCCTTCGAGAGTCGATCCAGCCGTCCCTGCCTCGCTCCTCATTGCGTGATCGTCAAGCGTGAGTGGATAGTCCACTCAGGAGAGTTTCCTCAAGCGTCCGTGTCCCTTTGAGGTCGCGGACCGCGCTCAGATCGAGCGCGCAAGGAGTCGAGAATATGAGTCGGAAGTTGTACGTCGGAAATTTCCCATACGAAACCGGTGAGAACGAGCTGCAAGAGCTGTTCGCACCCTTTGGTGCCGTCGAATCGGTGCGCGTCATGCGCGACATGGCGACGGGCCGCGCGCGCGGCTTCGCGTTTGTGGAAATGGCCACAGACGAGGAAGCGCAAGCGGCGGCAGCGAAGCTGAACGGGCACGAGGTGGGTGGCCGCGCCCTCAACGTGAATGAAGCGCGTCCGAAGCCCGAGTATGCGGGCGCCGGCGCCGGCGGCGGAAGTCAGCGCGGCAGCCGCCGCGAGCCTCGCTGGTAAGCGTCTACATGTGATGACAGGCATCCCCGGTCAGCTTCGCTGACCGGGGATCGGCCTGGCCCGCCGCAATTCGCTAGTATCCCCTGCGGGTCCGTTCGTCTCGGCTTCCCGCCCTCGGACAATCCGACACCCCTTCGACGGGCCGCGAGCGGCCGTGACCACCGTGCATTGCCGTTCTCCGCGGCCATCGTCCCAATAGATCACTACCCAGTCGTCTGTGCGGGCCAATTGATGCGCCAATGCGGTGTTGGAGAAAAGGGCCGTGTAGTGGCGACGTCCGCGTGTCGTATGCAGAACGGGCAGCCAGGCGACGCGCGAGGGATTGAATCGCCGGGGTACAATCTTCACGAGCTCGCCGGCCGCGGCTTTCTCGCGGTACTCGCGGTCGACATCAAGGATCTCTTCCACCGAAGGCGCACCATTGCGCGCAGCCGTGGGCGGCCTGACGCGTTCGAGCCGATGCGCGAGTGAATCACGGATGCCGGCCAGGCGCTTCCGGCCGAAGCCAAGCACCTGCTCGAGCCGTCCGTCGTGCGCGGCGGCTTCGAGGTCTTCCAGTGTCTCGATGCCGAGATCGGAATACAGGCGGCTGGCCAGCTCACGCCCGATGCCTGGGACGGAGGCGAGAACCTTCGTCGGTTCGCTTTCACCACGCAGTCGATCCAGCATCGCCAAGCGACCGCGTGCGATCAGATCCCGAATGGCGCGCGCGATGCTCTCACCCACACCGGGCACCGCCCGCAGGCCTTTCAGTCCGTGCTGCTGAAGAATGTCCGAGACGGGCCGAGGCAGCCTCCGCACGGCGCCGGCCGCGCGTTCATACGCGCGCACGCGGAAGCGATTGGCGCCCTGTGCGGCCAGTAGCCCCGCTACTTCCTCGAGCCGGCCGGCAATGTCCTCGTTGAGACGTTCTGGCACAAGTGCGGGAGAGCGCTATCGCCGCACAACTCCGCGCACGGTGTGGGGCAAGACCGGTGCGCGGAATCGCAGGATGGTGGTGGTGCCGTCGAGAGAGTCGATCCGCAGGGCGGCCTGGGCCCCGTCGTCAATTCGCTTAACGTAGATGCGCGTCACCGCGCGGATGAGATGGGTGAAGTGTTCGGTGGTCGATCGCGCCACAGAAACCGCAATCGTGCCGTCGTGATCGATCCGATCGGCCGAGACGCCAAGGAGCGGCAGATTGTTGATTTCCACCTGAGCGCCGATCTCCTGGCCCAGGACGTCGATCGAGACGAGCCAGCCCTCATGGAGAGTCGTGAACTCATTAAGCTCGTCGACCCAGGTTTCGCGCGGAATTTCAGTGGTCGGCACAACACTTCGCCTGTGTCGCGCGTCTGCTACTTGCCCCGGACTGTCACGACTGGGCACTTGGCCATCGCGACGACGCGCCCCGCCACACTCCCAAGGAGGAATTTTGAGAATCCCCGGCGTCCGTGTGTGCCGACCACAATGATGTCGGCTCGCTTGGACCGGCTGGCACGGACAACCTGCTCGCCAGGATCGCCGTCCAACAGGAGCGCCGAGGCTCTGACGCCGGCCTTCTTCGCGCTGTCGGCCAGCCTCTTCACTTGTCGTGCGCTCCACAGCCGCTCCTGCTTGCGCAGTTGGTCCAGTGTCACGGCATCGACGTACTGCTCGGGCGCCGTCGCGATCATCGGTGCAATCACGTGGACGACTGTCAGCCTGGCGTCGAGCGTCTTTGCCATCGTGACCGCGGTGGCAAAGGCGCGACGCGAGGCGGTTGAGAAATCCGACGCGCAGAGAATATGGCGGATACGCTTCATCGATATCACCTCCGATGGCAGGTCTCCGAGCATACAGCGCGCGAATCGCCACGGCGAGGAAAAGTATTGGACAAGCCAGGTGGCGTCAAGGGATGCTTCCCTCCGGACGAGACGGCGACCCCGCGGCAATGGGAGTCGCCTCGAAAGGACACCATGAAGAGGACGGCCTTGTCGGTGATCGCCGTGATGATTCTGCTCCTCGTGTCTTCAGTGCGCGCGGCAGACATCAGTGGCACGTGGAAGGCATCGTTCGATACCCAGATCGGCGTACAAAACTACACGTACGACTTCAAAGTCATTGGCAACCAGCTGACCGGTAAAGCAAAGTCTGACAACGGCGAATCCGAGCTCAAGAACGGCAAGATCGAGGGCGACAAGGTGAGCTTCGTCGAGAGTCTGACCGTGATGGGGATGACGATTGAGGTCACCTATTCCGGAACCGTGACGTCCAACGACGAGATCAAGTTCACGCGCGACGTCGGCGGGTTTGCAACTGAGGAACTCGTGGCGAAGCGGGCGAAGTAGGCCGACGAGCCAATCAGGCTCGTCGCCTAGTGGCCGCCGAACACGATGTACCCGCGCTTGCGCAGGCTGTCGGCGAGCAGCACTTCCATCTCCTGCGCCTTCTTGAAGGGCATCGGGTTCAGATGGGCGTACAGCTTCGGCACGAGGCGCTCGCCGTACTTCTTCACGACCCTCGCCGCCTTGTGGCCCGACTTGTGATTCTTGAAGCGGGCCGCGGGCGACAGACCGGTCATGCCGACGTAGTAGCCGGCCTTCCCGTCACCCTTGGGATTGCGTAAGTAAATGACATAGACCGAGTGGTGCCCTTTTCGTTCGGTGCGCGGCATGCAGGCCGTCCCTAACTTACAGCAGGAAACGCGGGTGCTTGACAGGTCATGAACGGCACGCGCCGGCGCGCGCGAGCAGCAGCGTGCGCTCGCGGGCATTGCGCGTGAGCGCGGCCGCTCGCTCGAACTCCGGACGCGCTTCGTCTAGGCGGCCAAGCTTGACGAGCAGATCGCCACGCACGCTTGGCAAGAGGTGATAGGCCTTGAGCGAAGGCTCCGAGGTGAGCGAGTCGACGAGCTCGAGGCCCGCGGCCGGGCCGAACGCCATCGCGACGGCGACCGCACGATTCAGTTCGACGACGGGGGAGGGCGCAAGCGTCGCGAGGGTCTTGTAGAGCCCGGCAATGTGCGTCCAGTCGGTCGCCGCCGCCGTGCGTGCCCGGGCGTGGCAGGCGGCGATCGCGGCTTGAAGCGCGTATGGGCCGAGCGACCCGCCGAGCTTCTCGGCGCGCTCGAGCGCAGCGAGACCACGTCGGATGAGAAGTTGATCCCAAAGTGCGCGGTCCTGGTCGAGGAGCAGGATGGGCTCTCCGGACCGAGCCACTCGTGCTTTCGAGCGCGACGACTGGATTTCCATCAGGGCGACGAGACCGTGGACCTCGGGCTCCCGCGGAACGAGCTCGGCCAGGATGCGGCCGAGACGCAGCGCGTCCTCGCAGAGCGCAGGTCGCAGCCAATCATCGCCAGCGGTCGCTGAGTAGCCCTCATTGAAGATGAGGTAGATGACTTCGAGCACTGACGACAGACGCGCGGCACGCTCGTCCCCGCGAGGGACCTCGAAGGGCACTCCCGCGTCGGCAAGGGTCCGTTTGGCCCGGACGATGCGCTGGGCGATGGTCGGCTCCGAGACGAGGAACGCCCGCGCGATTTCTTCGGTCGTCAGACCACCGAGCAGGCGGAGTGTGAGGGCGATGCGCGCTTCGGACGAGAGCACGGGATGGCAAGCCGTGAACACGAGGCGGAGCAGATCGTCGCCGATGTCTTCGTCTATCGCCGCGTCGAGATCCCCTGCAGCCGTCTCCTGCTTGGCTTCGAGCTCGTGACCAAGCTCCTCGTGTTTGCGCTCGAGCAGCTTGGTGCGGCGGAACAGATCGATCGCCCGGTGCTTGGCCGTGGCCATGAGCCAGGCGCCCGGGTTGTCCGGGACGCCCGACTCTGGCCACCGCTCGAGCGCGGCGACGAGCGCCTCTTGCGCGAGATCCTCGGCCAGCCCGACGTCGCGCACAATCCGCGCGAGGCCGGCGATGAGCTTCGGCGATTCGATCCGCCAGACCGCGTCGATGGTGCGATGGGTATCGGCAGCCGTCACGGCTGCCGATCACACCATCTTCAACCTCCCAGGCGCAAGACGGAAGCTACGGCTTCGGCTTCGCGGCTACCTGCGCGCGCAGGCGCTCCTCTTGCTCCCTGAGCTCGGGCGTGAAATCGGCGCCGAAGTCTTCGGCCTCGAACACCTGGCGAATCTCGACCTCGGTGCCGCCGCCGAACGGCGCCCGCTTCAGCCACTCGATCGCCTCTTCCTTCGACTTCACCTGCCAGAGCCAGAAGCCAGCGATGAGCTCCTTCGTCTCGGTGAAGGGCCCGTCGGTCACCTTCGTTTTTCCGTCCGAGAACTTGACACGCGCGCCCTTCGACGTCGGTTGGAGGCCCTCGGCCGCGAGCATCACGCCTGCCTTCACCAGCTGTTCGTTGAACTTGCCCATCTCGGTGAGGATCTGCTTGTCCGGCAGGACCCCTGCCTCGGAGTTCTTGTCGGCCTTGACTATCACCATGAATCGCATTGTCGTCTCTCCCTTCTATCTACACGTCGAACGAGGGGCCGCGAGATCGACAGGCTCAACGTCTCTTCTTGAAAGTAGCTGTTAAGTGTCGGCAATGCTTGCAGTTGCTTGCCGGCCGGCGCGTGACTCGAGCCCCGGTTACCTGCCGTACTCGTCATGGCGGCGCACCCAGAACGGGCCGCGCCCGTTCTCATCCCGTCCTTTCGGAACGAGGTCGAGGTACTGGTAGTCCACGTTCAGCGGCTCGATGCCGCGCGCGTACGTTGAGTACGTGTGGAAGACGCGGCCCGTCGGGTCCTGGTAGAACACGCTCACGCCCTCGCGCTGCGGGCTGCGCGGATCCTGGACCTTGAAGTTATAGAACGCCTTCTTGCCAGCCACTTCCTCCGGCGTGAACGAGACGCGGTAGTCGACG
>JBGPHH010000069.1:0-16903 GCA_041484265.1 Vicinamibacteria bacterium | reverse complement strand
GTCTGCACCCGCAAGACCACGCCGGGTCTGCGCGCGATCGAGAAATACGCGGTTCGCGCCGGCGGCGGCGTCAATCACCGCTTCGGCCTCGACGACGCCGTGCTGATCAAGGACAATCACATTCGGCTCGCCGGTGGGGTCGCGGCCGCCGTCGATCGGATGCGCCAGCAGCGGCCGGACCTGGCCATCGAGCTCGAGGCGCAGAGTCTCGTCGAGGTCGACGAAGCGCTCGGTGCACGCGTAGACACGATCCTGCTCGACAACCTGACCGCCGACGAGATTCGCGAGGCCGTCGGCCGCGCGCGCGGGCGTGCCCGCACCGAAATCTCTGGCGGGGTCACGCTCGAGCGGATCGCGAATCTCGCCGCGACGGGCGCGGATTTCGTTTCAGTCGGCGCGCTCACGCACTCGGCGCCGGCCGTCGATATCAGCTTCGAGATGGAGCCCATCTAGGGTCCTTCGTCCTTGGTTCCTGGTCTCTCCCACGGACAACGATGACTCCAAGTTCTGATATTGGCGCCAGCGTTCCGCTGCCGGCCGACCTTGCGGCGATGCTGGACCGCGCCCGTCCTCGGTTGGGCCGTCTGGGGTCCCGCGTCCTGTACTTCCCAACGGTGGGGTCCACCAACGACGTCGCGGTCGCCCTGGTCGGTCACGGTGACTGCGAGGGCGCGGTGGTGCTGGCCGACGAGCAGACCTCGGGCCGCGGGCGGCGCGGTCGCGTGTGGTTTTCCCCGGCTGGCAGCGGGCTCTATGTGTCCGTCGTGCTGACGCCGGCGCGGGCCCGGGCCGACGTCGCGCGCGCGACGCGGCTGCTGACGATCGCGGCGGGTGTGGCGCTCGCCGAGGCCGTCGAGGCGGCGACCGGCCTCGCCGTAGACCTCAAGTGGCCGAACGATCTGCAGGTTGGTCGCCGTAAGCTCGCCGGGATTCTCGCTGAGGCTGTGACAGCCCCTGACGATCGGCGGCCACGATCTGTAATTGTGGGCTTTGGCATCAACGTCGGCCCGGCGGCCTATCCGCCGGATCTCGGCGATCATGCGACGTCACTCGAGGCGGAGCTCGGCCGGCCCACCGATCGCGTGTCGCTTCTGATAGAGACGCTGGTGGCCCTCGGACGGCGGTACGAGGACCTGCTCGCTGGTCGGTTCGATGCTATTCTCGACGCGTGGCGCCGCCGCGCGCCTGGAAGCGTTGGGGCGCGTGTGACGTGGACCGAGCCGTCGGGCTCGCGGTCCGGTCTCACCGCCGGCATTGACGACCTCGGCGCGTTGCTTGTCAGAGTCGGCGATCACGTCGAGCGTATCGATGCTGGGGAAGTGAACTGGACATAGGTTCACTAACCCCGTGAACCTCGAGAACCTGAATGCTCTTAGCGGTTGATGTAGGCAACTCCAACATTGTTCTCGGGGTCTTTCGTGGCGACACTCTCGTCGTGAGCTGGCGGCTGCTCACCTTACGCGAACGTACTGCCGATGAAGTCGGGGTGATGGTCGCTGGACTCTTCGCACATGAAAAGCTCGACCTGCAGAGCATCAAAGCGGCCGTGATGTCGTCGGTGGTTCCCGTGTTGACGCCGATCATGCGCAACATGGTGAAGCGCTATTTTGCGCTCGACGTGTTCGTCGTCGATCCGATGACCAACGCCGGCATGCCGATTCTGTACGAGCGACCTGCTGAAGTCGGCGCCGATCGGATTGCCAACAGCGTGGCGGCCTACGAGCAATACGGACGACGGCTGGGCCTGCCGCTCATCGTGGCGGATCTCGGTACGGCCACAACCTTCGACGTCGTCACGGCGAAGGGTGAATACCTGGGCGGTGTCATCTGCCCGGGGCCGCAGATCGCCGCCGACGCCCTGTTTCAGCGCGCCGCGCGCCTCCCGCGTGTCGAAGTCCGCAAGCCCAGGACGGTCGTCGGTCACACGACGGTTGGCGCCATCGAATCCGGGCTTTTCTATGGGTATCTCGCGATGGTCGAGGGGTTAATGAAGCGGATCGCCGACGAGATGGGTGGGCGTGCGACCGGGATTGCCACGGGCGGCCTGGCACCGCTCATCGTCCCCGAAACGTCGGTCTTCGAGGCCGTCGAGCCGGACATCACGCTCCATGGATTGCGCATCATCTGGGAGCGAAACCAACATTGAAGACTTCAGATTGCAGATTTCAGATTGCAAACCCCTGACTACTGCCGAGAGATCGAAGCCCACCTCTGCCGGAAGAACGACGGCCACCTGATCCGCATCGTCGGGCCTTCGTTCGATCTGGTGTCGAGCTGGGCTTCGCGCGGCGTGCCGCTCAGGATCGCCTGCCGAGGGGTCGATCGCTACTTCGAGCGCTATTACGCGAAAGGACCGCGACGCCGGCCGGTTCGGATCGACTTCTGCGAGACCGATGTGCTCGAGGCGTTCGATGAGTGGCGCCGCACGACGGGTCTGACAGCGGAGACCCCGGCTGAGACCGGCAATGGTGGAGATCAGCCCGCCGGCCGTCGTCCGTCGGGCCCCTCGCTGCCGGCGCATTTGGAGCGTGTGCTGCGGCGCCTGACAGCCGCGCGGGTTTCAGGCGCGCTCGATGCGACGTTTGATCGCGTACTCGATGGCGTGTCGCGGGAGCTGGATGCAGCACGACAGACGGCGGGCGGCGTCCGCGGAGCAGCGCGACAGGCGCTCGTCGAGCGGCTGGCCACGCTCGATCGCGAGATGCTTGGAGCGGCCCGGTCGGCGCTGGACGCCTCATCTCGGAGCGAGCTACTGCGGGAGGCCGACGAGGATCTGGTGAGCTTCCGGGCCGGGATGGCGGCCGACGTGTTTGCGCGCGCCCGCGATGCGGCTGCCGACCGCCTGCTGCGAGAGCGCTTCGGTCTCCCAACGATCGCATTTTCCTGAAACCCGCCATGACGTCGGCTGGCGATGAGCTGCTGCTCACTATCGAGAAACCCGTCGCTGGCGGCCGCATGATCGCCCGCCTCGACGGTCGCGTTGTGCTCGTATCGGGCGCGATTCCGGGCGAGCGCGTTAGAGCTCGTGTCGAGCGTGTCGCAAAGGGAGTGGTCTATGCCTGCGCCACGGCGATCGACGAGCCGTCGCGCGATCGTCGGCCCGTACCTGGCGATCCGGTCTGCGGCGGCTGCCTCTACGCGCACGTCGCCTACCCGCGTCAGCTCGAGTTGAAGGCGCGGGTCGTCGAAGACGCGTTCGCCCGCGTCGGACATCTGGCGCTGCCCGGCCCCGTTCAGGTCGTCCCGTCGGCCGAAACGGGTTACCGCATGCGGGCGCGGCTACACCTGCGCGGCGGCCGCATGGGGTTCTTCCGAGAAGGCACGCACGAGCTTTGCGACGTGCGACAGACCGGGCAGCTGCTTCCGGCGACCTGTGACGCGCTCGATCGGCTCATGGCGGTCCTTCGTTCCCTTGGGATCGAGTCGGTCAGCGAGATTGAGCTGGCTGAGAACCTCGAGGCGTCCGCCCGTGCGGTGTACCTCGACAGCCGAGATCCCATCGACGTGCAACTACTCGACCCGCTCGGCGCCACCCAAGGTTTGACCGGGCTGTCGGCCGCGACGGGCACACGCGGAGACGCGTACGTCACCGACCTCTTGACCATCGGCGGCAGTCGGCCCGTCTCGCTGCGGCGCCATGTGCTGGCGTTCTTTCAAGGCAATCGGCACCTGCTCCACGCGCTCGTGGCGCATGTGGTCGGCCAGGTGCCGTCATCGAGCGACGTTGTCGACCTCTACGCCGGCGTTGGGTTGTTCTCGATCCCGGTGGTGGTGGTCCGAGGTGGGCGGGTCACTGCCGTGGAAGGGGACCGTATCGCGGCCGCGGATCTGAGAGCGAACGCAGCCTCGTCGGGAGATGCCGTGGTCGCGATTCACCAGTCGGTGGAGGACTTTCTGCGAACCCCACCTGGTCGTGCCGGCGCCGTCATTGTCGATCCGCCGCGGACGGGCCTGTCGCGCGAGGCGCTGGACGGCGTGATGCGCCTGTGTGCGCCACGAATTGTCTACGTGTCGTGCGATGTGGCCACACTCGCTCGCGATGCCCGTCGCCTCGTCGAAGGCGGTTATGCGCTCACGCGCGTGGACAGCTTCGATCTGTTCCCGAACACGCCGCACGTCGAAACAGTCGCCGTCTTCGATCGGTGATCGTCGGTCACGTACGTCGTGTCCGGCTTCAGCCTGACAAGGATCGCATCTTGCCAGTCAATGGACATGCTCACTGGCAACCCCGGCCACTCGACGTCGTTTGACTACACCGGTCTTCATCGATATTTCCTAACCTTTTGCACCGATTCACGCCGACATCTCTTCACGACTCGCGCGCGAGTCGATCTCGTGTTGACGCAGATTGCGCGAAGTGCCGCCGAAGAACGGTTTGCAATTGTTGCGTACTGCTTCATGCCGGACCATGTCCATCTGCTCATCGAAGGACAGTCCGACTCGTCGGACTGCCGTCGATTCATCAGCCGAGCGAAACAGTTCTCAGGCTTCCACTATTCGAAGGCGTTCGGCCATCGCTTGTGGCAGAGATACGGAGTTGAGCGCGTTCTTCGCAGCAACGAGGCAACATTGGTCGCGGCGAGGTATGTGTTGGAAAATCCGCTCCGGGCCGGCTTGGCGAGATACGTCGAAGAGTACCCGTTCCTCGGTTCGACGACGCACACGATCGGAGAGATCCTGGCGACAGTCTCGGACGCTCTGCCACGATCCGGCTAAAGCCGGATTCTACGTACGCCTAGGCGCAGAAGCAGCCTCGAGGAACCCCTCGAACAGCGGCCGAAATTCACCGGTGCGCCAGAAATTCTCCGGGTGCCACTGGACGCCGAGACAGAAGCGCCGGCTCGAATCCTCGATCGCCTCGATGATGCCGTCGGGCGCCGTGGCCGAGACGCGGAACCCGGGCGCAACGTCCTTCACCGCCTGATGATGACGGCTGTTGACGTCGCACGTATCGGCATCGCTCAGCCGCTCGCGCATCAGCGTCGACAGCATCGAGTCCTTCTCGATCCACACTTCGTGGGCGAGCGCGTACGGTTCGTTGGGCGGCACCGTCAGGCGGTGCGACACGGCCCCAGGCACCTGCGACGGCACGTCCTGCACCAGCGTTCCACCGCACGCGACATTGAGGACCTGAATGCCACGGCAGATACCGAAGATGGGCAGATCGCGCTCGCGTGCGGCGGCGACGAGTCCGACCTCGAAGTCGTCGCGGGCCGGATTGACGTGGACGACCGTGGGGTGCGGCGCCTCGCCGTACCGCTCGGGCACCACATCATCGCCTCCGGTCAGGAGCAGCCCGTCGATGCCGGCCAGTGCGGCGTTGAGGCCCTGGGTCGGCTCGAGAATCCGGACCTCGCCGCCCACGTGCAGGATGGCCTGCCGGTAGTCTTCGAGCCGGTGACAAGACGTGATGCCAATAACGGGCATGGTTACATGCGCACCGGCACCTGAATGCCCATGACGTCCAGTGCACGCGTCATCTGCAGACGGAAGTACCCGACGCCCGCCGCCCGCCAGCTTCGTCGGTCCGTCTGTTCCTCGTTCAGGATGGAGTGGCGATGATAGAAAGCGTTGAAGAGCTGTGCCAGGCCGAACGCATACTTTGCCAGCACGGAGAACTCGAGCGACCGCACCACCTGGTCGACGATCTCGTCGAGCCGTGCGGCTTCAAGGACGAGCGCCCAGAGGTCGCTCGAGTCGTCGGTCAATTCCACGGCCGGCAGCGCGTCGAGGCCTCGTGCAAGATCGGCGTCGGTCAGTCCTTCGCGTTCCCGCAGCCTGTTGAAAATGTTGTTGGCCCGCACCACGGCGTACTGGAGGTACGGGCCGCTATCGCCTTCGAAGCTGAGCGCCTCCTCGATGTCGAATACGATGATCTTGCCACGCGAATACTTCAGCATGAAGTACCGGATCGCGGCGACGGCAATTTGCGACGCCACCAACCGGCGCTCATCAGGCGTGAAATCCGGATTCCGCTTGGCGACTTCATCCGACGCCTTGTTGATGAGGAGATCGAGCAGGTCGTCAATCTTTACGCCCAGGCCCTTACGGCCGGAGACTTCGACAAAGGGCTTGGTCGCTTCTTCGCTGCCGGGCGCAATGTCGTAGCCCAGTTCGCGGGCCGTCGCATGGGACAGCGCCACCATCTCGTACGAAAAATGAATGGAGTTCTCGGCCTCGCGCGCGTGGCCGAGCGTACGCAGCGCCTGGGCGAGCAGCGCCTGCAAGTACATCTGGCGCGAGTCGATGACGTTGTAGATGCGCCTCGCGTGACCAAATGGCGGCGCCGCCGCGTCATTCTCCCCGGACGTGGTCGACCAGAGCGGCCGTCCGTCCGCCTGTGTGCCGGCGGAGCGGTACCGGAAGTCGCGGCCGAGCAGCGCGAACTTCCAGAACTGATTGGCCATGTCTTTGCCGATGTAGGTGACGACGCCGTTCGACCGCACGATCACCTTTTCGCGCGACTGCTCGGCGTCCTCAGTCTCCCCGGCTTCCTCCTCGATTCGCATCACCCAGCAGCCGGACAGCTTGCCCTCGGTCTGGAGAAAGATGGCGCCTTGGGCTTTCAGAATCTCGAACGCGCGCGCCCAGAACTGCAGCCGGAGAATATCGCCTTCGTAGGTGAGCAGGTCGTAGGACACGTTGAGACGGCCCATGGTCTTGAGGTGCGCCCGAACGATGCGGTCGACGATCAACGCGCCAAGGGCGGCCGTGTCGTTGCCACCGGCCTCGAGCTGGTGGAGTGCCGCTTCGCGGACCGCCAGCCGCGCGCGATCTTCTCCATACCAGTCGGTGACGCGGGCGTACAGGTCCCAGCAGTAGTAGTCGAATCGTGTCGCGTCGGCAATCGCACGAACGGCGTCTATCGTCTTGTGCTCGAGCTCCGTGAAGCCGACCACCACGTCGGCCACCTGCACCCCAGTGTCATCGATGTAGTTCTGGACTTCGACCGGCGTGCCGCGAAAGTGCAGGGCGCGTGCCAGGGTGTCGCCAAGCGTCGCGTTGCGCAGATGGCCGATGTGCGCTGCCTTGTTCGGATTGATCGCCGTGTGCTCGACGACCGTCTTGTCAGCCCGGGCCGGGACCGACGCGACCTCGCCGCGCATCCGGGCCAGGAGGAACGCGCGCCGATCCAGGAACACATTCAGATAGCCGTTGGGCGCCGCGACCGCTCGCGTGACAGCCGGGATCGATCCGATCGAGCCGGCCAGTTCCTGGGCAATCGCGCGCGGTGCCTTCCTCAGCGGGCGTGCGAGTTGAAAGGCCACCGTGACGGCGAGATCGCCCATCTCCCGGTTGGGTGGCACCTCGACGGAGAACGGGGGCACTTCAGTCAAGCCGTACTGCCGGCAGACGGCGTCGACAATGGCGTCGTGAACGTGTCGCTGTAAGGACAGCATCATGTACGGGTCGCATGCCGAGCGTAACGGACCGCTCGGTAACTTCGTGATACGATTACAGTTCGTGACTCTGCAGCGCGAGGCCAACGAGATCGGCTGGCGTATTCACATTCGCAAGCAGCCGGTGGCGACGACCGAACCTCTCGATTTCCTCAGCCGCGACGACCCGTACGTTGAGGTCGGCGAGCGCATCCATCATCGTGAGGCGTCGGTTGGCCAGGCGCTCCGCGATGGGGACGAGACAGGCGCGAGTGTAGGCGGCACACAGCGGATGATACCCGCGTTCGGTCTGCGGCACGACGGCATCCGCATCGGCGGCGAGGCCGGCGAGGTGCGCCATGAACGGCCCCGACACGTACGGCATGTCGCACGCCACCACGACCACAACCTCGCAAGCCGCTTCGGTCAGCGCGGTGTGCAGGCCGCCGAGCGGCCCGGCTCCCGGCACGATGTCGGGCACCACCCGGACGCCGGCGGGCGCGCCGGCCGCGCCGACGATCAGAATCTCGCTGGCCACGGGCGACAACTCCGACAGCTGGCGCTCAAGGATCGTGCGGCCGTCGACGACCAGCGCACTCTTTTCCTGACCGCCGAACCTGGAAGCCTTTCCGCCAGCGAGAATTGCGGCGCTCCACATGACCGCTCGATCTTACAGCACCTGAGCGTCTTGGCACCGTCGCACCCACGCACCGCACGCTCGCGCCCTCGCACCCTCGCACCCTCGCACCTCGCATATGCGTGATCCAGGCATCGGCCGCGTCCTCGTCGCGAGTCTTCATCAAGCCATTGCCGATATTCTGCCGACGCGTCTCGGGTTCTACGAGAACTGGCTGAATGCCGAGGGGATGCGGGAGGGCACCATCGGACTCGCCCCGCTCTACGCCGTGCTCAGCTTCCTCCGCCAGGAAGGCGAGGCCTACAACCGGATCACCACGCGCGCCGGTGAGTACGCCGCCGAATGGACCGTAGAGTCGATGTCGCCGGTTCGCCGGACCCTGGTCAAAGCGGCGCCGGTCTGGCTGCGCGGTCGTCTCCTCCTGCGTGTGGCGGGCCAGCTCGTGCGCAGCACGTACCGGGGAAGCCGTGCGGTGTCGCGCGTGCGGCGCGGCACCGCCAGCGTCGACCTTCGCGCGTCAATTTTCTGCACCGTCCGCGAGCGGGTCCCGCAGCCGCTCTGTGGCTTCTATGCCGCGGCGTTCACGCGGCTGCTGACGCTCTTCGGCCTGCCGGCGCGGGCGGAAGTTGTCGCGTGTCGCGGTGTCGGCGAGGCGACGTGCACCCTGACGGTCGCGTTGGCTGGGACGAGCGAGGCGCGACGAACGCAAGCCGCCTGATGCGGCAGCCGGTCGGTCGCTCGGAAGCCGTGGTACAATCCCCGCCATCTTGGCTTCCGACATCCAAGACGACGGCTTCCGCGAAATCCAACTGAACGGCAAGCAGCTGGTGTTTGTGTTCATGGCTGTCACAGCCTTGTCGGCTGCAATTTTCCTCTGCGGCGTGTTTGTCGGCCGCGGCGTGCGGGCCGAGCGCGGGGAGGTCGCCGCGGATGCTGCTGCCGTGAGCGCCGCCCAAGAAACGACGCCGCGACAGGTTGCGCCGGCCGCGACACCGGCACCGGGTTCCGACCCGACCGTTGCCCAAGCCCCGCCGGCCGTCGACGATCTCAGCTATTTCAACCGACTCCAGAAGGCCAGTCCTCCAGCAGAAAGTCTGAAGCCGGTGCCGGCTGCGGTGCCTTTGCCGTCGCCCAAGGCGCCAGCTCGCGCTCCGGCTCCCGCTCCCGCTGCGGCCCCGGCTTCGGCGACCACGCCAGGGCAGGGGTGGGCTGTCCAAGTTGCAGCGCTCAATGCGCGCCCGGAAGCCGACGCCGTCGCCAAACGCCTCTCTGCCAAGGGGTATACGGCATTCGTCCTGCCGCCCGCCACCGGCACACCGATGGTCTTTCGCGTGCGTGTTGGCAAGTTCGGGACAAAGCGAGAGGCGGAAACGATCGCCGCGAAGCTGCAAAAAGAAGAGCAGTTCAAGCCCTGGATCACTCGGTAAAGTTAAAACTGAAAACTGAAAAGGACCCTGATTCGCTGAGTCAGCAAGGTCATTGTCCTTTTACCTTCTAAGTTTTCATTTTTAACTTTGAGCAGCGCGTCATGGCTCGGCCAGTCCGTTCTCGATGGCGTAGCGCATCAGTTCGGCGTTGGTCGCCATGCCGAACTTGTCGAGCACGCGCGCGCGGTAGGTGCTGACGGTCTTCACACTGAGCGCCAGACTGGCCGCGATTTGCGAAACGGTGCGGCCCGATCCGATCATGCGAAGGACCTGATACTCGCGATCGGAAAGCGCGTCGTGCGGGAGCGCGCTCTGAACGCTGGCGTCCGCGAGTGCACTCCTCGTGGCGGCGTTCGTGTAGGTATGCCCGCGCCGCACCTGCAGGATCGCGTCGACGAGCGCCGTCGGTGCGCTGTCCTTCGTCAGATATCCGAGGGCGCCGGCGCCGATTGCGCGTCGCGCGAACTGCGACGCGGGGTGCATGCTGAGCACCAGAATCGGCAGCCGCGGGTATCGCTGATGAAGGGTCTTCAGCAGGTCCAGGCCGCTCGTGCCTGCCATCGAGATGTCCAGCACGACTACGTCCCAATCGTCCTGTTGAATCTGCTGAAGTCCAGCATCGGCCGAGTCGGCCTCACCCACCACCGCATCGTGCCACCGATCGGTGACGATCAGTTTGATGCCCTGGCGGACAACCGGATGATCGTCAACGAGCAGAATGCGCATGGTGGGCGACGCTCATAGCCTCCCGGGGCCCGCGGGCGCCCGTCGGGATCTTGAGCACCACCATGGTGCCCTTCCCTTTCTTGCCGGAGATATTGAGCGTCCCGCCAAGCATCCGGGCGCGCTCTCGCATGCCGACCAGCCCGATCGAGGAGCGATCCGCCTTCTGGGCCGGCGTAATGCCGCGGCCGTTGTCTTTCACGGAGAGCACGAGCCTCTTGCCGGTCTCCTGAAGGGCAATCCTGACAACACTGGCTTCGGCGTGGCGAATCACGTTCGTCAGAGCCTCCTGGAAGATGCGAAACACACCGGTCGCCCGATCGTCGTCGAGCCTCGGCGTCTTCCCGCGGACGACGTTGCGGCAGCGGATAGCCGTGCGAGCCTGCACGAGCGAGACCTCCCACCGAATCGCTTCGGCCAGCCCGAGATGATCGAGCATCGGCGGTCGCAGATCGGTCGCAAGCCGTCGCGTCGTTTCGAGACTGATTTCGGTCAGGCCGATGAGCGACTGCACGCGATCGAGCGTCGAGACGCCGAACCGCGACCAGTCCACCATCTTGACCAATCGCAGCAGCTCGAGTTTGAGGCTCGTCAGCGTCTGACCGAGCTCGTCGTGCAGCTCGCGCGACAGATGCGTGCGTTCCGCTTCGCGAGCCGCGTTCAGTTTCGCCGCCAGACCGCGCAGCTGATCCTGTGACCGCTGCATCCCGGCGTGCGTCCCTCGAGGCGAGCCCTTTCGGGGGGTTACGCGGGGATTTGGCACCACGACGCCTGGGCGCTGTCCATCCTGACCCGCAAACTGTAGGTCAAACACGGATATTTGGCGAATCTGGGCGTCGTGTCGGACAAACACGGACATACGGCTTGCACAAAGAAAACGACACTTACCGGTGAATGGGCACGATTCTGATCGCCAGAGAAGAGGAGGCCGAGTGACTGGCCGCCCCAAGCTGCTGATCATCGACGATGAGGTGCCGATTCTGAAGCTCGTCGAGCGCTTCGCCGACGGGCTGGGGTTCTCGGTGGTCCAGTATCACAACGGCCGGGAGGCCATCGCTTCCCTGCACAACCTCAAGCCGGATGTCGCGCTCGTCGACTTGCGCATGCCGGAAGTGGGCGGACTCGACGTCCTGAGGGAGATTCGCGCCGTCGAACCGGACTGTCAGGTCATCCTCATGACCGGCTACGCCAGCGTCGACACCGCGATCGAAGCCGTCAAACTGGGCGCGCTCGACTACCTGAGCAAGCCGTTCGATTTCGATCGGCTGCGCGAGCTCCTCTTGACGGTCAAGAAGACCATCGAACGCCGGGAACAACTCCTCTCGGTCGAAGCCGATCTGGCCCACCGCTTCAAGTTCCACGGCATGATCGGCCGCAGCCCGGCGATGCAGGAGCTGTTCGACGCCATCCGGCGCCTCGCGCCGCACCTGCGGACCGTGCTCATCACCGGGGAGACAGGCACCGGCAAGGAGCTCGTCGCGCGGGCGCTGCACGAGGTCGGACCGCGTCGCACGCGGCGGCTGGTGACGGTCAACTGCTCGGCGGTCGTCGAGAATCTGTTCGAGAGCGAGTTGTTCGGTCATGTGCGCGGCGCCTTCACCGGCGCCACCGACACCAAGCCGGGGATGCTCGAGCACGCGGATCACGGCACGATCTTTCTCGACGAAATCGGCGAGCTGCCGCTGGCGCTGCAGGCGAAGCTCCTGCGGGCGGTTGAGAATGGGGAAGTGCAGCGCGTGGGTTCGGTCGAGGCGCGGAACGTGGATGTGAGCTTCATCGCCGCGACCAACCGGGATCTGCGGGCCGAGGCCTCCGCCGGACGGTTCCGCAGCGACCTCTTTTATCGCCTGAGCACCATCGAGATCCACCTGGTGCCGCTCAGGGAGCGCCGGGACGACATTCCGTATTTGACGGCTGCCTTTGTGGGTGAGTGCGCCAAGCGCTACAAGCGCCCGTTGACCGGCGTGACACCCGCCACCGAACGGCTTCTCAACGAGGCGGCGTGGCCGGGCAACGTCCGGGAGCTGCGCAACGTGATCGAACGGGCATGTCTGCTGAGCGAAGGACGGTTGCTCAGCGAGCGCGAGGTGCAGTCGGCGTTGTCGGCACAACAGCGCTCGGTGCCACCCGTCACGTCCCCGGAGCCCGCCCCGGCACAGGCCGCGCGGGCGCCCGCACGGAATCCTGTGCCGTTGTCTGCCGCAGGGCGGGAAGAGATCGTTCGCGTCCTCAACCAGGTCGAGGGCAACAAGAGCGAAGCCGCCAGGGTGCTCGGCTTGAGCCGCCGCGCGCTGTATCGCCGCCTCGATCGCTTCGCGTCCGAATCAGGCGGGCAGTCCTAGAGTGCACCTGCACCTACGCACCTTTGCACCGACGCACTAACGCACCGAGGTAGTACACTCCTAGGAGCGTGCCCCCGCCTCGATTCGAAGGCATCCGTGGCGTCCTCCTCGCCGTTCTTTCAGGTGTCCTTCTCGCGCTGAGCTTCCCGAAATTCGGCTCTCCCGCGTTTGGATGGATTGCGCTGACCCCCTTGCTCGTGGTCCTTGGTGGCGCCATCAGCCTGCGCCGGGCGTTCGTGCTTGGTCTGACGACGGGACTTGTGTATTTCGCCGGGACTCTGTACTGGCTCACGGGCGTCATGACGGTGTACGGAGACCTCCCGGCCTGGGTGGCCGTGCCGCTCAACGCGGCGTTTGTCGCGTACCTGGCGTTCTTTCCTGCGATCTTCACGACAGTGACGCGCCGGCTGGTGATGGCCTATGGCGCGCAGGCCCTGATGGCGACGCCGATCGTGTGGGTCGCGACCGAACTGGGACGCACATATATCATGACCGGCTTCCCGTGGGTGCTGCTCGGCTACAGCCAGGTCACCGTGCTTCCGGTGGCGCAGGTGGCGAGCCTCTTTGGCGTCTACGGCGTCTCGGCTCTCGTCGCAGGGGTCAGCGCGGCAGCGGCGATGCTGGCACTGCGCCCTGCTCAAGCCCGTCTTCGCTTTGCTTCGGCGGGGCTCGCCGGAGCGCAAAGCGCGGAGGCGGCCGGACCGTACGTCGTGACCATGCTGGTACTGCTCGCCGGCCTGTCGCTGTGGGGCGGTCTCAGAGTGGCGAGATCCGAGTGGACCAAAGTGGGAGACCCGGTCCGTGTCGGTTTGATTCAAGGGAACATCGATCAAGCGCAGAAGTACGATTCCGCCCACGCCGCGTCGATTTTTCAAGACTACGTCCGTCTCACAAGGCAGGCGATCGGCGACGGCGCCACATTTGTGCTGTGGCCGGAGGCGTCAACACCGTTTCGCTTCGAGGAGGATCGAGCCGACGCGGATCAGATCCGTGCGATCGCGCGACAGGCGCGCGTGCCGATTCTGCTGGGGAGCGATCAGGTCGAACGCGGTCCCGCGACAAGGTATTACAACGCCGCGTTTCTGGTGGGCGACGATGGGACGACGGTCGGCGTGTACCGGAAGATGCATCTGGTGCCATGGGGCGAGTACGTGCCGCTCAAGCAGGTCCTGTTCTTTGTGGCGCCGCTCATTGAGGCCGTCTCCGATTTCTCCGCCGGCGATCGCGCCGTGATGCTGCCGGTCCGCGGCCATCTGATCAGCACGGCGATCTGCTACGAGATCGTCTATCCCGATCTCATCCGGCAGTTCGTCGTCGGCGGCAGTGAGTTGCTGACGACCATCACCAATGACGCGTGGTTCGGGACGACGTCGGCGCCGTATCAGCATTTCGAGCAGGCCTCGATGCGTGCGATCGAGACCGGCCGATATCTCGTGCGATCCGCCAACACGGGGATCAGCGGCATCGTCGATCCGTACGGCCGCGTACTCGCGCGAAGCGACATCTACCAATCCGCCGTCGTCGTGGGCGACGCCAGATTTCTCCGCACGTCGACGCTCTATTCGCAGATCGGCGACGCATTCGCATACGCATGCGTGGCTCTGACAGGTGCGCTTCTGGTGCTCGGCTGGCGACATGCTCGATAGCGGCGACCGTCATCACGAAGACACGAAGCCCACGAAGCATGAGGATCTACCGCGCTCTGTGGTCTAATCCCTTTAGGTGCTTCGTGTTCTTCGCGGCTTCGTGATGAGCCGTCACTGATTAGATGAGGTTAGGTGTGACCGTGAACAAGGCGCGATTCCTGGTGGCCCTGGCGATTGCACTCGTTTGCCTCGCGCCGGTGGCGGGACAGCGGGCGCCGCAGCGGCCGAAGCTGGTGCTGGTGCTGGCCATCGACCAGATGCGCTTCGACTACCTGACCCGGTTCGCACCGCTCTACACGGGAGGCTTGCGAACGTTGGGTGAACGCGGCGCCGTGTTCAGCAACGCGAACTATCGGCATGCGGCCACCGAGACCGGACCGGGGCATTCCGTCATTCTCTCCGGGTGGCATCCGAGCCATTCGGGCATTGTGGCCAACGACTGGTGGGATCCCCTGCTGAAGAAGGTCGTCAACGTGGTGGACGACCCGGTCCAGTCGCCGCTCGGCGGCGACGGACGCCGAGCTTCTCCCGCCAATGCGCTCAGTTTCACTGTCGGAGACGTCATGAAAGCGAAGAGCCCGCAGTCTCGCGTGGTCGGCGTGTCGCTCAAGGATCGCGCGGCGATCTTGATGGCCGGACGGCGCGGCGACGCCGCGTATTGGTACGAGACCCCCCAGGGACGCTTCATCACGAGCACCTATTACATGAGCAAGGCGCCCGGATGGCTGGTGCAGTGGAACGACCGACGCCTGCCCGATACCTATGCGGGCAAGCCGTGGAAGCGGCTGCTGCCAGACGCCGCCGTCTACGAGAAGTACGCGGGGCCGGATGCGGTTGAAGGTGAGTTCGATCGACAGGACACGGTGTTCCCGCACTTGCTCCGCAGTATTCCTGGAGACCCGCAGTTCTACGACGACCTGCGCCGCACGCCCTTTGCCGACGAAGTGACGCTGTCGGTCGCGCTCGAAGCCATGAAGGCGCATCAACTCGGCCGTGACGAGTACACCGACATCTTCGCGGTCGGCTTTTCCGCAACGGATATCGTTGGACATACGTACGGTGCGGACAGCCAGGAGGTGATGGACCAGCTCCTTCGTCTCGACCTCGTGTTGGGCCAACTCTTCAAGGAGATCGATCGCACGGTTGGCCTGGCGAATACGCTAGTCGTGTTGACGGCGGATCACGGATCCCTTCCACTGGTCGAAACGCTGCAGGCTAAGGGCATTGATGCGCGTCGAGACTCTCCCCAAGTGCTCAATCGAGCCGTCCGGAGCGCATTCTCGCGGAAGTTCCCTGGCGTCGACGGCCTGATTGCCAACTTTTCGGCCCCAGACTTCTACCTGGATGAGGCCGTGATCCGGCAGCACCACCTCGACCGCCAGGAGGTCGAACGCACCGCGATTGACGCGCTCATGTCAACGGGCCTTGTCGAACACGTGTACACGCAGTCTGATCTCTTGAGCAACAGCGCTTCGACGGACCCGTTCCTGAAGCTGTTTCAGAATGCGTTCTTCCAGAGCAGAAGTCCGCATCTGAACGTTCTCGTGAAGAAGTACGTGTATCTCAGCGGCCTCCCCGGTGGCACGGGCCACGGCACGGCGTGGGACTACGATCGCCACGTGCCGATCGTCTTCATGGGTGATGGAATCAAGTCAGGTACCTACGCGGCCGAATGCGGTCCCGAAGATATTGCGCCCACGCTGGCCAAGATCCTCGGTCTGGACTTTCCGCGCGAAGAGGACGCGCGTCTCTTGACAGAAATGCTGGCGCCGTCGAATTGATGATTGCGGATTGTTGATTGCTGATTGAGCGGGCGGCGCGAGTAGAATGGAACGCATGCCTACCGTCGACGATCTGATGCACCGCTACGAAGACCTCAACAAGCGCGCCGCCGACCTCCGGAGCTATCTTTGAGGCCGCTCACCCAGACGAAGAGCTGACCCGTCTCGAGGCCCGCACCGCGGCGCCCGATTTCTGGAAAGACCAGGCCGAAGCCCAGAAGGTCCTGCAGCGCCGGCGCCGGCTCGAGCAGGATCGCGATCTGATCGTGTCGCTCAAGAAGAAGAGCGACGACCTTACCGTGCTCGTCGAATGGGCCGAGGCTGGAGAGTCGGTCGACGCCGAGTTCGCTCAGGCGCTCGATGCGTTCGACAGGGAAGTGCAGGCCGGCGAGATCAAGAAGATGCTCGGCGGCGAGCACGATCGCAAGAACGCCATCGTCACAATCCATCCGGGCGCTGGTGGCACCGAATCGCAGGACTGGGCGGAGATGCTCCTCCGGATGTACCTGAGATGGACCGAGCGCCGCGGCTTCAAACGGGAAATCATTGACTATCAACCGGCCGAAGAGGCGGGTCTCAAGAGCGTGACGTTCACCGTGACGGGCGAATATGCCTACGGGCTGCTGTCGGCCGAGGTTGGCGTACACCGCCTCGTACGCATCTCGCCGTTCGATCAGGCAGCGCGGCGGCACACCTCGTTCGCGTCCGTGTACTGCTGGCCGGAACTTCCGGAAGACGTAGAAATCGAGATCGACGAGAAGGATCTGCGCATCGACACGTACCGCTCGTCGGGCGCTGGCGGCCAGCACGTCAACAAGACCGACTCCGCGGTGCGCGTTACGCATCTCCCGACCGGCATCGCCGTCGCGTGCCAGCAGGAGCGCTCCCAGCACAAGAACAAGGCGACCGCGATGAAGATGCTCAGGGCCGCGCTCTACGAGCACGCGCTCGCCGAGCAGGAGAAGGAG
>JBGPHH010000068.1:0-16990 GCA_041484265.1 Vicinamibacteria bacterium | reverse complement strand
GGAAACTGGACGCCGTCCACGTCCTTGTAGTCGTTGTATCGCGCTTCGAACGGCATATCGCCGAGCAGGGGGTTGTCGATCATCGTCTGGACGCGTTCGACCAGATTCTCTTCGTTCAAATACCCAACCACCGCCGCCTTGTTGTCGCCGATGAACTTGATGACGCGGCTTTTCCTGCCGTTCGGATCGGCGGCCACATCAATCGTGGCGTTCCGCGCAGCCGCCGCCCGAAGGAAGCCGTGGGGCATCATCCAGATTTCGAGCTGCTGCACCCAAGGCGTGTTCGCGTTGACGACGATCGTCTGGTTCTGCGTCTGGTCGCCGACGACTGGCTGCTGGCCGCCGCCGCGCGGCGGGTTCTCGCCCTGCGCACGCACGCGGTCCACGCGCGAAGTCGGCGTCTCGAAGTTGATGGCGCGTGTATAGCTCTTCTCGATGAACTTCGGCCACGGCGAGGCGGGGGTCGGCGCCTGACCAACCGCGAAATCAAAACCGGTCGCGGAATATTGTACGGTCTTCAACCGATCGACTCCCATCGCCTTCGAGGCATCGCTAATCACCGTCCGCGCGTCCTGCGCCGCAGCCGTCCAGACCATCACCGAGGCCAGCGCGACACCGGCCACATATTTCCTCACCATCATGCCTCCCACCTTTTCACGTATTCCAGACTGTGACGCTGCCCCACCCACTACCCCCTGTCGCGCTGCGCTCTTAGGCCGGCAACGGCGGCATGGGAAGGCTCGGCGTGGCAAACACGATTTCCGTGATCGCCTTGATGCTCCGGTTCCCGTACCGGAAGGGGACGATGAGCCGGAGAGGCGCGCCGTGCTTGGGTAGAATCGGCGCGTCGTTCATCAACCAGGCCAGCATCACCTGCGGGTGCCTCATCGTCTCCATTGGCTCGTCGACGTAGTGGCGGTCAGAGGCGACGAGCCGGCAATACTGCGCCCCGGGCACGAGACCCAGCATGTCCGCGAAATCGCTGAAGCGGACGCCGGTCCACTTGACGACGCCGCGGGGGTTGGCGGCGCCACACTGCAGGAGAAACGTGTGCGACACCCGCGGCAGTTTCTCGAGATCAGCGAAGTGCAGTGTTCCTGCGAGCTTCGCGAGGCCGCGCGTATCGACCTTGATCTGCATCTTCTGGTAGTCGAACTCGATGTTGGGCGCCTGGCGGTCCGCGCTGCGCCACATGAGTGGATCGGTGATGGGCCCCGCCTCGCTCGCCGCATGTTCCGGCGCCGAGCCATCCGCGTTGAGGGGAAGCGGTGCCGGAAATCCCGCGCGCAGGGGCCGCTCCACAAGCTGGTCGGGCCACGGCTGCGCTGCCTGTGGCGCCTGGGCCTGTTGTGCCTGGACGTTCTCGCCCGTCAGCACTCCCAGGGACACCCCCGCCAAAGTCGAACCCGAAATGAGAATCGCGTCACGTCGAGAAATCGTCATCGCTGCACCCCCATCCTGAATAACGCGAGATCGATGGTATTCGCCATGGCTTGATAGCCGGCGTCGTTCATGTGCAGGTTATCGCCAGGGTTGTACTGCGGCAAAATCTTTGTCGGGCTCTGCGGATCCCGAACGGCGGCGTCGAAATCAATCACACCGTCATACGCCTTGGCGGTTCGGATCCAGGTATTGAGCGCCTGCCGCTTCGCTTCGCCTTCTTTGGTCCAGTAGGCGGCGCCCTCGAACGGCGTCAACGTCGCGCCAAAGATCTTGAGTCCCCTGGCGTGCGCGCGCTCGATGAGCTGCCGGTGGGCGGCGATCAGATCGTCCGCAGTTGGCGCCGGGTTGTCGCGCCCCAGGCCGATGTCGTTGATGCTCTCGAGTACCACCACGTGGGTGACGCCGGTCTGGATCAGGACGTCGCGATCGAAACGCGCCAAGGCGCTCACGCCGGCGCCGTCCGACAGCACGCGATTGCCGGCGATCCCCTCGTTCAACACACCCATCCGGGCGTTCTGCGCTATTAAGCGCTTGGCAAACTGATCCGGCCAGCGGCTGTTGGTGTCGGGCGTCGAGCGGGTTCCGTCTGTGATGGAATCCCCAAACGTCACCACCGCGCCCACTTGCGGCGGGGCCATCACTTCGACCCGCGCCAGGAAAAACCACGCCGCCGTCGTCGTCAGCACCGGCAACTCGGCAGCGCCCGTGTAATCGCCGCTCGTCGATACGTAGTTGGTCTGGAGCGCCCCGGTATGTGTCGTCAGCGTTGAGACCGAGGCCTGCACGTCCTGGGGTAGGTACAGATCAACAGCGAGGTCGGCAAGCGCCGGCACGGTGAGATCGACGGCGTCGCTGACGACGACCGCTCCAGCTGCAATCGTGGTCGGCGTCTTGCCGGCAAACGTCAGCGCGCGATCCGATCCACGGATGATGGCGGCGTCCTTATCCCGGAGTGCGATGTGGGCGCCGCCGACAGCGAGCGGCGCCGTGCCGAAAGCGTTACTGAACGTGACCCGCACACGGTTTCCGCCAATGGTCGTGTGTACGATCTGGCGAAGCGTCTGGCTGTTGAAATTGATCGCGGGCGCAGCGGGTCCGCCGCGGCCGGGCCCTGGCGATGCCGGCGCACGCGCCACAACGGCCGTGGCCCAGGTGCCGACCCAGTGCTCGGTGCTCTGTCCGCTCTGTGCGTCGACTCGGGACTGAGCCGGTAGCAGACACAAGACGGCCGCAATGACGATCCACGGGCCCTTCATGGACATTGATCCTCCCGAAGGCTCCAAAGCTTGGTTCTTGTTCATCTGACGTCGAGAAGAATCTTTCCGACCACCGAACCAGAGTCTTGCGCGTCGTGAGCGCCAGCGATCTGCTCGAGAGAATATCGTGCGCCGACTTGCGTGCGGTACTTTCCGGCTTCCAGACAGGCCGTCACGTCCTGAATCGCATCCAGGTGCGCCTGCCGAGACATCGTGTAGACCAGGATGAAATCGACGCGAATGCATTTCGCCATCAGCTGAGGAAACGGGAATTGATCGGCGGCGATCGGTGACGAGAAATACGTCGCGATCGTCGCTCCGACTTTCAGCATGCCGAGGTTCAGCTCGAGATTCTGGCCGAAGTCGACGTCGACGACCCTGTCCACGCCGTCCCCGCTCGTCGCGGCGCGAACAGACTCGACCACATTCTCGCGCTTGCGGTTGACGACGATGTGCGCGCCGGCCTTCTGTGCTGCAGCCTCCTGTTCTGGACGGCTGACGGTGGCGATCACGCGCGCGCCGGCCCAGGCACCGAGCTGGATCGCGGCGTTGCCGACGCCTCCGCCGCCGCCGTGAACCAGTACCGTACGGCCGTGAATACCGCCGTCTGCGAACAAGCACCGGTGGGCGGTCATCGCAGGCACACCGAGCCCGGCGCCTGTATCGAAGTCGATGGCATCCGGCAGCCTGACCGCGTTCTGCGACGGCAGAACCACGTACTCGGCAGCCGTGCCAAACGGACGGCCACGGTACGCTTCATAGATCCACACGCGCTCGCCGACCCGGCTGTCCGACACACCGCCCCCGACCCGATCGATGACGCCCGAACCGTCTTGACCGGGAATGATGCGCGGAAACGCCATCCGTGCGCCACGAAATCCCGATCGCGTCTTGGTGTCAGACGGGTTCACGCCGGAGGCATGCACGCGGACACGAACTTCGCCGATGCCGGGTGTCGGGTCCGGCAGTTCGCCGACCGTCAGCACCTCGCGGGCCGCGCCGATCCGGTCGAACCACGCGGCTCTCACGTCGGGCCGAGATGTGCGGCGAAAAAGTCGAGACTCCGACGCCACGAGTCGGTCGCCGCGCCGGCGTCGTAGGTCTTGCCGTCCTCGTTGAAGAATGAGTGGCGAGCACCCGGATAGATCTTGATGTCGTGCGCGATGCGACAGCGCGTCAACTCCTCCTCGAGCTTGATGGCGGCCTTTCGCGTGAAGTCTTTCTCAGGATAGCTGCCGACGATGGGGCAGGCGCGAGCCAGCGCCGACAGCGGCCGCGGGTTCATGCCGTAGAACACTGAGGCCGCTTTGACGTCATCGTCAACGCACGCCAGCGCCAGCGCGTAACCTCCGCCCATACAAAAACCGATCACGCCGATGCGCGACGCGTCCACTTCAGGCCGCTGACCCAGCCAATCGATCGATGCGCGAAGGTCGCGCAACCCGCTGTTGTTCAGGGGCCGCAGCATGATGCCGCCCATCACGCGCAACAGACAGAGCCCTCTGTTGCCGCCCGAGAACAGATCAACCGCGAGCGCCGCATAGCCCTCATCGGCAAATCGGCTCGCGACACGGCGGATGTGAGCGTTGAGGCCGAAGACCTCGTGAATCACCACGACGGCTGCACCTGGCGTCGACGTCCGTGGAGTCACGAAACACGCATCGAGCGGCGGACGATCGTCTCTTGGGATCTTGACTTCGGAGACCGGCGCCGAGCGATTGGAGCTCATGCTAGGACGCCGATGTGTCGCGGCGCCGGCGATGACCTGCAACCAGCAGACTGAGCGCGACAACGTCGGCCACACCGCCGTACACGGCCCATCGGACCTGGCCGGTCATGAAGCTTCCTGGCAGGACATTGATCCCCTGAAGGAACCAGGTCGTCCCCATCAACAGGAGCAGGCCACCGATAAGATTGAGAGCTATCCTCACTGAACAACGTCAACTGTGATGCGCTTACTGGCGGTTGAAAACCTGAACGCTCGTATACTCTGTTCCGTCGCTCGTGCCCTTCGTCGTCATGGTCAGGATCTTGCCATCGGGGGAGATCGTCCACGTCGCAGTCTCGACCACCATTCCCATGATCTTCCCGGTGCGCTCGATCGTGCTGCTGTTGACGCGTTTGAACGACACCGTGTCAAGGCTGGCACCGAGGACCTGGTTATCCTTTCCGTCGAATTTGAAGGTGTACACGACCTGGTACGAATCCGGAAACGAGAAGCCCCCGCCGCCGACGTTGAGGTTCTCGGTGGTATCGGTCGTGTGCTTGATGCCGTCCTTCACCGCCTCGAACGTCAAGATCCGTTTCCCGATGTCCGTGCCTTGGCTGAAGCTCGACTTGCCGCGATCGAAAACCCAGACGCCGATGAGCGGATCCTTGGCCTGAGCGAGCAGAGGACTGACTTGACCCAATATCACGGCAACCACAGCGCTGGCGATGGTCATGGCGAGATGTTTCATAATCCACCAAAAATCGCGCCAAACGCGCGCGACAACATTATGGCCGTCAGCAACCCCCCGGCGCCAATCACGAGGGCGTCACGAGTTCGGCTCAATTGAAACCCACCGACTCGATAGACGAGGAGATATCCCAGCGAAGAAATGGGCCACGCCGTGATACCACTTGGTCATCGTTCCCTGCTCTCTCCTTCGTGCTAGTTAGCCAGAGCGAGCTGCTTGAGCTGAGCCGTCCAGTTCGAAACAACCTCGATCTGAGGACCAGGACGAAACAACATGAGGAAACTCTTCCTGTCCGGCATCATGTCGTAGTTGCGGCGAATCAGCGGTTGGATGAACCCGCGGACTGCCAGTTCGACCGGCTTGCCGATCGTCGGCTGAGCGCCCGCCTGAAACGGAGCCGAGAACATGCGTCCGTCGTTCTCGTAGAAGAGCTGCCGTCCATCGGCGGACCACATCGGGAACCGTCCACCCTGCTTGGTGAGCTGGTACTTCACGGCCATCGGGTTCGGCACCGGTTGCACGAACACCTGCCAGTCGCCCACTTCGCTCGACATGTAGGCGAACCAGTGCAGGTCAGGAGAAAACTGGCTGCTCAGTTGCGCGCTGACGTCGACGACGGCCATCGGCGTCACCTCTTTGTCCTTCACTGAGTAGGTCCAGAGGTCGTAATTGTTCGCGGTCCCGCGATGCGAGATGAACGAGAAACCCTGATCGCCCGCGGGCCAGCTTTCCGGAGCGCGGCCTGGCTTGACGAGGAGCTCGGCCTGACCGGAGCCATCGGCGCGCTGCATGAAGAGCTCCTCCATGCCGCCGTCCCGCTTCGTGCCGAGCGACCCAAAGGCGAGCCACTGGCCGTCCGGGCTGAACAGCGGGAACGTCCCGTTGGAAATGACGCGGCGCGCCCCCGCCAGGTTGGAAAGCTCGGCCACGTAGATATCTCCGCCAGCTGCGAACGTCACCTGCTGACTATTAGGCGACACCCGCGGAGCCGATGTGCCCTGCGGCACTTCGCCGAGCATCTTGCGCGTGCCATCGAGGCCCACCAGCCCGAGTTGGACGGGAACCACGCTTGCCGAGACGTATGCGAGCGAACCGCTCGCCGACACGCTGAACTGAGCCGTGCCGGTGGCGCCTGCCATCTGGACACCGTCGGCCACCGACAGCGTTTGCCCTGTCGAGGCAAGGCTCTTCACGTCGAACTGGACGGCCCTAATCCGTCCGCCGAGGGCATAGACCAGGTGCCCGCTCGACAGGTAGCGCGCATCGCGGCCGGCCGGAATCACCGTCTTCCGTTCTCCGGACTTCAAAGACTGCACGACGATCTGAGCCTCGTCCCACTTCGCGGACTCCTTCCCGAGCGTGAACAGCACGGCATCGCCACCGGGCAACATCTGTGGACCGTGCGCCAGCTCACCCGCCTTCATCGTCACGATGGTCTGGGGATTACCGCCTTTGGCGGACACGCGCATGATGCCCTTCGCGCCCTGGCCAACCAGAATCTGATCGTCGGCGGCCCAACTCATACCGAACGGCTGATCGGCTTTTGCTATGGTGACCGGCGTGCCGCCAGTCACTGGGACTCGCTCCAGGACGGCGCCGTCCTGCGCCCAATACAGCACCGACTGTCCGTCAGGCGAAAAGACCGGGTTGGACTTGCCTCGTCCCGCCAGCGGTCCGGGAATGCTCACGGGTTGAGCATCGGAGATCCCCTTGACGAACAGCGTCGCCTTCGCGATGTAGACCAGGCGTGTGCCGTCCGGCGAGAGCGCGAACACCTGTCGGTCAGGGTTCGTGAACTCGTGGCCTTCAGGCAGCGCGACATGGAGCGCCTGCGCGCTGATCGTCACGGCGACAATACCGGCCGCAACAGCTCCGAAGAGAACCGCTGATGTTAGTCGCCGCATCTTCAAACCCTCCTACGCATCGAAGAGAACGACGGATGTGATCTTCGACCGATCGGCGGCGACCTGGACCGCGTCGCGCATCTTGTCGCCAGCGAAGGTCTGACCGACCATCGACTTGGCGTCGAACAGTCCCTTCTCGATCAACCGGACGAACCGCGGGATGTCGCGCAGCGCCTGCACGCCGGCATAATTGCCCGGCACATGCGTCTTGCTGCTGTTCGCCCAGCCACCGGCCGGGAAGCTGACCGTCGGGGCGGGGGCACCGCCGCCGCCGCCGTAAACGCCGCACGTTCTGAGGATGCCGCCGCCCCGCACCACGTTGTAGCAGTCGTTGAGCGCCTGGACCCCGGTCAGATCCGTCGGCGGCTCGACGCCCGCTGGCAACGGGAACCGCGTGACGCCCACGGCCTCGATGACGTACGTCGGGCCCGCCGCGCGCTGCCCCGTGAAGAAGCGGCCGGGCGGTACGACGTCAGGCGTCAGCGTGCGGAGCTTCGGCACCAGATTCTGCCCTTCAGCATTCGAATCGACGACGGTGGTCGCACCGAGCTTCATGGCGAGATCGCGGCGGGCCTTGATCGGATCGATCCCAATGATGGTCTTCGCGCCCTGGATGCGTGCGCCCTGGAGCGCGCTCATGCCCACCGGGCCCAGACCGAAGACGGCAACGTCGGATCCGGCTTCAATCGGGAAGCGGCACATGGCCAGACCGAGACCGGTCGTGCTGACGCACGCGAGCAGCGAGAGCTCCGCCACAGGCACGTTCGTAAAGACAGGGACAATGAACTCCTCCCAGGTCACGAGGAGTTCCGAGTACCCGCTCGGCCCGTTCGCCATTCGCACCGGTGTGTTATCCGCCATCGTCGCCGATGGAATGTTCGGGCGGCCGAACATCGAGCAGATATCGCCGCGGCCGTTGAGACAGTTGAAGCACGTCCCGCAATTCGGCGTGATGGCCATGATGACCTTGTCGCCCACCTGCACGCGCCTGACCTGCGAACCGACCTCAACGACGACGCCGACGCCGCCGTGCCCGGCGACGTTGGCGAGCATGGCCGCGTTGGTCGTGTTGAGCGCGCCCGTCGTCGTGTAGCAGGTCTGGCACGCCTGGTTCCGAATCACGACCTGTTGCGGGTGGAGCGGACTGAGCGTCAGGGTTTCCATCGACAGGCTGTTCTGGTAGCGCACGAGCGCGCGGAACTTCGAGCCTGCCGTTTTGCCCGCCGCCTGTCGCTGGGCTTCTGCAGCGGCCTGGGCTGCTGCAATGGCCGGGTTGGGCACGGGCGCCTGGGCCAGGGCAGGCGCGCCGAGGAGCGCAGCGCCGCCGCCGACGATGGCCGCGGCGCCGTGTTTGAGCATCGCGCGCCGGGAGAAGGACGAATCGGTTCCGTCAGCGTGCGTGTGATCCGCGCCGTATTTGAACTCCATCTGATCCTCCTCCAGCCGTGACTACTGCCTCACGTACTTCTTCATCATCTTGTCGAAGCCGACCGTCATACCGACGTCCGCCGCGTAGATGTTGCCCTTGGTGTCCGCACCAAGCCCGACCGGGCCGGCGGCGCCATCGTCCGGAATGAAGTACTTGACCGATCCGTCCTTGGCGCTTCCAACTCTGATGCCTCGCTGATACGGCGTGGGATTTCTTCCGCCGGGGTTGGCCGAGCAGGTCAGAAACAGCGTGTCATCGCTCGTGATGTAGATGTTCTCGGGCGTGCCGAACTGCGTCCACGCCTCAAGGAAGCGGCCATCCTGATCGAAGAGGTCGATCCGCCTGTTGCCACGATCGGCGACGAACAACCGGCCCCGTGAGTCCATGGCGATTCCGTGAGGATCGTCGACTTCACCGTTGGCCGAGCCCGTATGGTTGCCCCACGACCTGATGAACTTCCCCTCTTTCGAGAACCTCACGACACGATGATTACCGTGCTGCGCAGGGTTATGGCCGTCGGTCACGAAGATGTCGCCATTAGCCGCGACGGCCACACCGGTGGGACCGACAAACGCTTCTCCTGTTGGACTCTCCTCAAGCACGCCCTTCTTGCCAAGCGCCATGAGCAGCCTGCCGTTGGCGTCCCACTTCAGTACCTGGCCGCCTTTGCCGTCCTTGGCATCCGAGTCGGCGGTCCAGATGAATCCGAATCGATCGACGGTGATGCCGTGAGCCTGCACGAACAGGCCTTCGCCCCAACTCTTGAGCAGCTTGCCTGCGGGGCTGAACTTGAGAATGCCAGGGTCGTTGCGGTGGAAGACGTAGATGTTGCCGTCGCGATCGATGTCGAATGCAATCACCTGTCCCCACTTCATGTCCGCGGGGAGCTCGGCCCAGTTCATCACGAGCTTGTAGGGATTGGGCTGAGAGTTGGGCTCAATAATCGACTGGGTGTCCGCCCGGCCGCTCGATAAGACCGCCAGAGCCAGCACGATCGCCGCGAGAGTATCTCTCATGCCTTGTGCCCGCCGCGGGTAACTGTATACCCTCCTGCGAATCTTCCAGACGGGCATCGGCGTCTCTCCTTAATTACTTTTTGCTCCCGCCCATCGTCCCGGGGGATCGGGGTAAAGTGTTCGAGTTGAAAGGATATGTCCAATACCCTGAGGGGGTTGGCCCATACTCGTTCGATCTAGGAGGCCGATGGATCTACGTCATCTGCGGGCGTTCGTGGCGGTCGCCGAGTCGCGGAGTTTCTCGAAGGCTGCGCGGAAACTGCACGTCGCCCAACCCCCGCTCAGCCGGCAAATCAAGCAGCTCGAAGAGGAGATCGGCGTCGACCTGTTCAGGCGCACCGGCCAAGGCGTCGATCTGACACGCGAAGGGGTGCTGCTCTTGAGCCAGGCGCGAACCGTCCTTCTCGAAGCAGCCGGCTTCCTGACGATGGCCGGCGCCACGAAGACCGGCGTGATGAACACCGTGAAGGTCGGCATGGCGTGGGGGCTGTGGGATGTGATCAACCGCGTCCGGATGCATCTGGCCGATCGCGATCCATCGCTCGAGATCGATGGTGCCGACCTCCCTTCGTCGAGCCAATACGACGCGCTGCGCCAGAAGCAGATCTGCGTTGGGCTGTTACGCCATGTCTTTGATGATCCCGGCGTGCAGTGCGAGTCGCTGTTTCAAGAGCGATTCGTGGTGATCCTGTGCGATCGCCACCCCCTGGCGAAACACAAGTCTGTGCGCCTCAAAGAACTCGCCGACCAGCCTCTACTGCTCCACGAACGGGAATGGGCTCCCGGCGCCTACGACAAGATTTTGGCCCTGTATGCGGCGGCTGGCATCACGCCCACCATCATCACGCAGCCGGCTACTCCCGGGTCACAGGCTGCCATGCTCGCCGTGGCGTCCGGGAAAGGGATCGCGCTCGCGCTCCAGAGCGCGATCAGTCGAAGTTACGTGCCGGTCAGCGGTATGGCCGTCATCCCGCTCGATGAGCCGGGCGCAACGCTCGACGTCCAGATCGCCTGCCGGGCAGGCGAAACCTCACCGACCATCCTGCAGTTCCTGCAGGCGGTGAGGGATGTGTTTCCCCCCGAGGAGGCAGGGCCCAAGAGCCGCCAAGCCCGGCGGCGCTAAGGCCCCCGATGCCCCCTGGCCGCCAACCGCATCCGTGTATGCTGTTGGCCAATGCTACCCGTCGATCTGGTCAAACGGCTGCTGCTCGCCGCTGCACTTGGCGCAGCGATCGGATTGGAGCGCGAGTACCGGCGGAAGCCCGCAGGCCTGCGTACGAACATCCTCATTGCACTGGGGTCGGCGCTCTTCACGACCATGTCGCTCGAGATTGGAACGGCCGTCGGGGCGCCGGACCGCATTGCGGCGCAGATCGTCACCGGCATCGGCTTTCTCGGCGCCGGTGCGATTCTGAGGAGCGGGAAGAGCGTGCACGGGATGACGACGGCCGCCACCATCTGGGTCAACGCGGCGGTCGGCATGGCAGCCGGTGCGGGGGCATACGCGATCGCCACGGTCGCCACGCTCTTGACACTCGTGGTGCTGGCCGTGTTGGAGCCCCTCGAGTTGTACTTCGAACGGCGGGGCAACGCTATCGGCCGGAACGATCAGGAGGACCCATCAAGGAAATGAGAGCCGCGGTCGGTACCGTCCTGTTGCTCGTGTGGCACGGCGTCTTCCCAGCAAGCGCCGCCGGGCAATCGACGACAGGCGTTGCCGCGAGCGTGAGATTCGAGGTCAGCCACACGCCGCAGGGACCATTCGTCCAGTTCGTTCCTCGCATCGGGTACGACTTCAGCAAATGGCGTGTGAACGTCAGCGTGCCCATCGAGTTCGTGAGCGCGTCCTCGACCGCACAAGGTGCCACGTCCCACCGCGGAATAGGCGACGGATCTCTGAGCCTTTCCTACATGATCGAGTCGGACCGCATCAATTTCCTCTCGACCGGCCTTGTCGCCGCACCGACCGGCGATTCAACGATCGGCCTGGGCGCGGGACAGGTGACGTGGGATTGGACGAGCCACGTCGATCATCTCTTCGGTTGGCTTGCGCCGTTTGTCGACGCTGGTGTGGGCGATAGTCTCAGCGCCGGCAGTGCGACGGCCACAATCGCGGGGGCGGGCGGGAGCACACGGTCACGGGCCCTTCCCTACACCACGGTCGGCAAGGTGGCGCATGTGGACGGCGGCGTGGATCTCTACGTGTGGGGGCCGCTCAGCTGGAACCTCTCAGGCTACGACACCGTTCCGTGGGGCGATCAGACGATCATCAGCCTCTTTGTTCCTCTCAAGGCGAACGGCCAACCCGTGGGGCCAAAGCGCCTGCGGGCTTTCGAAGCGGCGGCACAGACACCAGCAACCGCATCGGAAACGGCTGACCATGGATTCAGCACCTCAATCGACATCACCCCGACAGGATATTTCTCTCTGTCGGTCGGCTTCAGCCGCAGCGTCCAGCTGAACCTCAACGTGGTCTCAGCTACGGTCGGCGTCAACCTGGCGAAGCTGTACCGGGAGACGCGGCAGCGTCCGTGACGAGGTAACCAGATGCGCAGTCCTCAGCAGCCCGCGTCACTTTTGCGGGGAGATGCGTTGAAACAGGCTAGCAGAAGGCTGCCGGCAGAACTCCAGGCGAAAATCGAAGGGCCTCAGAATGGCGTCGGCACATTCTGTGATCATGCCTTGATCGATTTGATTGGAAGGCTGGAACAACTCGACGAAGCGCTGCCATGGGAAGAAAGCCTCGTGCAGTTGAGCGGCAGTATTGACGGACTTCGGTTAGGTCTTCAACGACTGCAACTGTTCTTGAGCCGACGGGGCCAAGGGCGTTTTGTCGATTTCCAAGAACGATCCCGGCCTGCGCCAGGCGAGAGTCGATGCGACATCAATCATCTCGACTTGATCATGAGCCAGGGGGCATTCGATTGCATGCAGTGGAAAGGGATGCCCCTCTTCAAGACCGTCTATGATTTCAGCATCTACACCATGCTGCTTTGGACGCTCAAGCCCAGGACCATCATCGAGCTCGGTTCTGGAACTGGAGCGAGCGCCATCTGGCTCGCTGACCTGACGACAACGTTTGGAATCAACGCCATTGTCTATTCAGTAGATGTGAAGAAACCTGAGTTGCAGCATGACAAGATTCGCTTTGTCCAAGGAGATTGCCGGACCATCAACACCGTCTTCGATGAGGACCTGTTGAGGAATGCCGCTCATCCGTGGATGCTCATCGAAGACGCGCATGTCAACGTGTACGGGGTGCTGAGTCATTTCCATTCCTATATCAGGCAGGGCGATTATGTGGTGATTGAGGACAGCGCCGGGAAGCAGGACGACATCGCTACGTTTCTCGGACACCAACCTGACTGCTACAAGGTTGATACCTACTACACGGATTTCTTTGGCCGAAACGTCACGTGCGCGCAGGACTCAATTCTTGCGAGAGTCTAAATGGTTGAAGTGGATCTTGGTGGGCCGGGCTCGTTCATCGGCGCGTGGTACCTCGAGGAGATCGACGTCTGTGACGGGCTGATTGACTACTTCAACAGCAGTTCCACCAGGGTCGCCGGGCAAATTGGCGACGGCGAGGTGGACAAAGACGTCAAGGACTCGGTCGATTTGCAGATCGACTACGAGCACTTCACTGATCCTCCGGTATTCAAGTACCTCAACAACCTCACCCGCGTCTGCCAGCAGTACGTCGAGAAATATCAAGCCAGCGCCGCCGTGGATGCGTGGGGCATCGCCGAGAAGATCAACATTCAGCACTACGAGCCGAGCGGTGGATACAAGATCTGGCACTGTGAACGGCGGGGAAAAGGGATGCCGGGCGCGGCTCGACACCTCGTCTTCATGACCTATCTCAATGATGTCTCAGACGCCGGCGGAACCGAGTTTCTCTACCAGGGCATCACGGTCCAACCGAGGAAGGGACTCACGGTGATTTGGCCGGCCGATTGGACGCACCATCATCGCGGCGTGGTCTCTCCGACCGAAGAGAAGTACATCATCACAGGGTGGTTCAGCTTCATGTGAACGGCGCGACTCTGATGTGCCCCTCAGCAATTAGTTGACAGTTCCACGGCTCGGACTAATACTTCGCCGCGGAGGGGACAGCCTATGAGCACGGATCCGCGCAATTCAGAGTTCGGCGACGCCGACGGGCCCTCGGAACATTCAGTTTCCCGACGCGACCTCCTCAAACAGGGCGCAGCGGCGGTGGTCGGCGGAGGCGCGACGCTGCTCGGGGCGGCACCTGCGCTGGCCCAAGGACAGGCCCCGGCCGTGATTACGTCTGGCCGGAGCATGGCGGGCACGAAGTTCCGCGCACTCATCCGCCGGCCCGCGGTCAATGGCGTGGGGCAGAACACCACCCTCGAGACGATCACGCTGCGGGCCATTCAGCCGCACGAGGTTGTCATCCGGACCCAGGCGGCACAGGCCTGCTACACCATCACCAATGCGTTGACCATTCCCCCGCCCCCGGGCGCTCGCGGCGCGGCCCCTGCCCCGGCGGGCGCTGCCGCGGCCGGTCGTGGCGCAGCACCAGCCGCGGGTGGTCGCGGCGCGGCGCCCGCTGCTGCCGCTCCCGCGGCACCTCCGGCACCTCCCGCCGCTGCGATCCAGGGGCACGGCGCCGTCGGCATCGTGCTGGAAGTCGGCTCGGCCGTCCGGCGCGTTCAGGTCGGCGACCGCGTGGTCGTGCCCGTGACGGCACAGTGCGGGCAGTGCTGGCTCTGTCTCCACGGGCGAGGTGATGCGTGCGCGGTCGGCGCCGGCAGGCCGGTGTTCCCGGTCGCCGATACGTCCGACGGCATCCCCGTCAACGGCACGCTCGGCGGCTTTGCCGAGATGATGGTCGCGTGGGAAGAGCAGACGGTTCCTATCAATTCCAGCGTGTCGGCCACCGAGCTTTCCCTGTTGTCGTGCGTCATGTCGTGCGGTCTGGGGTTGGCGATGCGCCGGATGCCGGTCGAAGCCGGCACCGACGTCCTGGTGCTCGGCGCCGGGCCTCTGGGCTTGAGCGCCGTTCAGGGCGCGCGCATCCAGGGTGCGGCGCAGATTATCGTCGTCGAGCCGGTACGCTACCGGCGCGATTTGGCGATGAAGGTCGGTGCGACGACGGTGATCGACCCCAATGTTGATCGAGGCGTGAACAACGCGGACCTCATCGCCAAGATCCGGGGATTGTGCAAGAACGGGATGGAGCGATCGTACGCCGGAGGCCGCGGTCCCAATGTGGCGGCCTACGGTCCGATGTACACGCTCGAGGCGGTGGGCGGCGATCGCTTCCCGCCGAAGGTGGAGGTCAGTCCGGATCCGACCGGCGTCGAATCGCTCCAGCTGGCATGGACGATTTGCCCGTCGGGCGGCGTCATCAGGACCTGCGGCGTCGGTCAGCCGCCGGGCTCGACGATCACGTTCCCGGCCGGACAGTGGTCGAACGCCTTGAAGACGCACATCCCCGGGAATTTCGCCGGCGTCAACACAATGCGCGACATCCCCGAGTTCGTGCGGCTCATCGAGACCGGGCGCTTCGACGCGAAGGCGCTCGTCGGCAAGACGTTCCCGCTCGATCAAGCGCGCGACGCGTTGCAGACGGCGGCCGACCGCACCGCGATCAGCGGCATCGTCACTTTCACGTAACGTAGTGTCCGGCTTTAGCCGGACCACTCATGGCGCGCGGGGTTGTATGCTCCGTGCGCCTTTCTTTTTTTTGCTCACCGTTGTAATCGAGCGCCGTCACGCGAAAGCGCGCGTAGGTGAACGGTCCGTCCTCGAGCTCCCACGTGACGTCGACAGACGTCGGCACACGGAAGCCATTGAACTGGCGATAGTCGGAGTACCGGCCGTTCCACCGGCCAAGTACGGACTTGCCTCCGCCGACGTCTCGATACCGTTCGGCGCGCAACTCGGTCAGCCTTCCGTCATCGTCAATCGTCACGACTGCCGTCACGGGCAACCCGTCCCGCCGCAGGGTGACGCGGGCCGAACGCGCGTCAATCGGTTCCCATTGAACGTCATCGCCGACGTAGGCGTACGGAAACCACGCGCACTCGCCGAGCCAGCGCAGTTGGGCGCCCTGGTCGATCTCGGCGCCACTCGCGTCCGCGATCGCAAAGGTCGAGAAGAGCTTGACGAGCATGTTCCCGCGAGCGGACAGCAGGCGGTCGCGAGCGTCGATCGAGACGACCGGCGCGGGCCAGATGCTCGCGTTCCAGACAAAGCCCGGTTTGGCAACCGTGAAATGCTGTTCACCCTTGATGGCAAACCAGCTGTCGTCAGGCTTGGTGCGAAAGTCCCCGCCATGCCGGAGATGTGCGGTGCGGACCGCGGGCGCGCCTTCGCGTATTGCGTACTGGAGATACCGGCGGACGGGCTCGGGCAGGCCGTCCCAACGAGCCTGTAACTGCTTGGGGCCTACGCTCGCCGCGCTGCTTGAAAGAAGACTCCGTCGCTCGGCGTCGACCAGCACACGAAAACGGTACTGTCCGGCGAGCACGATCACGATGGCTGGTCCGAGCACGAGGCCAACAAGAGCAACGGCGATCATGGTCTTGCTCATGTGTTATGCGGTCCGTCTCTGTGGCCCTTCGACCGTCAAGTGCTGCGCCTTCGTGCGAACCGCTCGCAGCAGCTCACGGCTCACGAACGCACCCATGGGCTTGATGATCCGCCAGTACCTCCGGAATCTGCGTTCGGCGTCAGTCGAGAGCGCACGAGTGGCGTGTTCCAGCACCAGCCAGGATTCCCCTGGAAACCCCGTCGGAGCGACCCGAAGGCTCATGAAGAGCTTCTCGTGATTTGCGTCCGCGAACGCGTCGAACGCCTCGCGGTTCTTGAACAGTACGGGTGCCTGATCGATCACGCGATGGAGTTGCCCGGCAGATCCCGTAATGATTTCTCGCGGCCGGTCATCTTCCAACACGAGGGTGCCGCTCTTCTTCAGAACAGACAGAAATGCCTCGCTCGCGTCGCCTGGCGGGTTGCGGCCGACCATCCGCGCGGGCAGGTAGCGGATCTCTCCAAGGAGCCAAGCCACCTTCATATCCGGGAGGACGACTTCTTCGAGCGCCCGAAACATTGCCTCAGGCGGCGCCACGACCGGTATCGCAATACGGTCGCGGAACTGCGCCCAGCGGGCAATATTTTCAAATCGAAGAGACTCTGGAACCGGCAGCCTTCGAGCCATCAGATTTCCTTTGGACTGACCTCTCCGGCTGTGCAACGCACAAATCCTGCCGCCTCGTCGTTGAACTGCGACGACGGCGGGGCCGCATCGTGCCTGACTAGAATGCGCACTGCGCGGGGAATAATGAGCGCCCGGTGCGGAATTTTCGGTGACTGTTTTCGGCGCGCGGCGAAGCCTTTCCGGCGCTTGGCAACTTCCGGGTTGGCAGTCGAGGGTATGACTCTTGCCTCGCGAAACGAAGTGTTCAGGACTCCGATGTTCTACAGATCAGTTCGCGCGAGTCGTCGGGAG
>JBGPHH010000067.1:0-17070 GCA_041484265.1 Vicinamibacteria bacterium | reverse complement strand
CTGGACGGCGGCCCTGAACGGCGCGAACTCGACCTCGCGCAGCCGTTCCGGCGGATGTTCGACGAGCGGGAGCTCCAGATGCGAATCCGAAACCGTGTCGCCGTGCCCTGGGAAATGCTTACCGCAGGCCGCGACGCCTTCCTGCTGCAACGTCCTGACGATCACACCGCCAAGCCGCGCGACCTCGGCCGCCTTCTCCCCGAGCGCGCGATCGCCGATCACCGGGTTGCGGGGATTGGTGTGCACGTCGAGCACTGGCGCGTAGTCGAGCGTGATTCCGACCGCTCGCAGTTCCTTCGCCATCGCGCGCGCAAAGCGCTCGACGAGGCGCTCGTCGCCGCTTCGGCCGAGCGTGGCCATCGGGGGCCACTCGGTGAATGGCGCCTTGAGTCGCGCGACCCGGCCGCCTTCCTGGTCGACGCTCACCCAGAGGGGCAGGTCCGGTACCAGTCGCGCCGCCTCGTAGCTCAGTTCGGCCACCTGCTCGGGTGCCTCGATGTTGCGCGCAAACAGGATCAGGCCGCCGAGACCGAACTCGCGCGCGATCGCCTTCAACTCGACCGGGACCGCGGCTCCTTCGAAGCCCGCGATCAGGAGCTGTCCGATCTGATGCCGGAGCGCGGCAGGCGACATAATGTCCACGATTCTAATCTGCTCAGGGCTCCAGCATATAATTCGCCGACGTGCGCATCGCCGTATCCGCGCCTACCCGCATCGACCTCGCGGGCGGCACCATCGACATCTGGCCGTTGTACCTGTTCCACGAGGGCGCCTCGACCGTGAACGCGGCGATCAGCCTGCGAGCGCACGTCTCGGTGGAGTCACGCGACGCCGCGGGCGTTGAGATTCGGTCGATCGACACGAACCGGAACCTCTCAGTACACCACTGGTCCGAGCTCGACGGCTCAGGCGACCTCGCGCTTGTGGCGCTCCTCGCCCGCCACTACCGTCTCGACCGCGCGGTACTGACGACCCGCGGCGAGTCGCCGGCCGGGGCTGGCATCGCGGGGTCTTCGGCGCTCTCTATCGCCGTGTGCGGTGCGCTCAGTCGGGCGACGGGAGCGCCGACCAAGGCCGAGGACCTGCTCGAGATCGCCATGAACGTCGAGTGTCAGACGATTCGAGTGCCCACGGGCGTCCAGGACTACCGGCCCGCCCTCTACGGCGGCATCGCAGCGATCGAGCTCCGTCCCGACGGCGTGGAGCGCGTGCCGCTCGCCGTCGATCCTCAGGAGCTCGAGCGGCGGATCGTACTCGCCTACACCGGCCTGCCGCGCAACTCGGGCACCAACAACTGGATGATCACCAAGCGTCATCTCGACGGCGACCGAGAGATCTTCGACTGCTTCGAGCGCATCCGCGACACGGCTGCGGCGATGCGCACGGCCCTCATTGCGGGCGACTGGGATGAGGTCGGCCGACAGATCGCGACCGAGTGGGAGAACCGGAAGCGTCTGGCTCCTGGTGTGACCACGCCAGCCATCGACGACCTTGTCGCCCGCGCGTCGGCTGCCGGGGCGACAGCCGCCAAGGTCTGCGGAGCCGGCGGCGGCGGGTGCCTGTTCTGCTACGGGCCGCCCCACGCGCGTCCGGCCATCGTCGACGCGCTCGCGAGCGGCGGCGCCCGGGTCCTCGACTACCGCATCGAGATGGAAGGGCTGCGATTTGACTAGCCTTCCGATGCTGACGCCGGACCAGAAGTTGGCCGAGATCAAACGCCTGTACTACCAGACAACCGCACAGAGGATTCAGCAGGATCTGGCGAAGGCGCTGGATCTCCTCAAGTCTATGGCCAGCGAAGAAGAACGCGAGCGGGCGGCAGTGTACATGGACGGACTGTCGCAAATGCGGTCGGACTGGAACCGGAGAAGTAAAAAGGGAAAAGTTAAAACTTAAAAGGACTGAGTCCTTTTAAGTTTTAACTTCTAACTTTTGCCTTCATCCCTGCCTCGCGGCGGCCACCCGCCTCCGGGCAGCGCCCCGCAGCGCTTCGGGGACGTTCCGATCGGTGGCGAGTGTCGCCAGATCGCGATCGCTCAGCCGGTTCATGAGATTCATCGACATCGCGACCGGTGTCTTCGAGTTCTTCGTCAAGGCCAGCACCACGCTGTAGTTCTTGAGCCACGCGCGATTGTTGCCGATGATTCGGAGAACGTCCTCGGACACGTTCCCCATGCGGGCAAAACCCGCCACTTCCGCGTCGGTTACCTTGGGGCTGCTCAGGACCGCCGCGGCGATCATCTTGCTCGGGTCCCGGATGAGGATCGACCGCATCTCGCGCGTGCCTTTCACCGCCGCCTTCAACTTCTGCGTGAACCCCATAGCCGACAGCTGCTGCGAGATGGATTGTCGCCGGGCCTCGGCGTCTTCGGACGTGTCATCGAGCGGGTCGTCGGGTACGTCGGATGGCTCGGTATCAATCAGGGGGTCCTCGACGCCTGGCGTGTCGGCGACTGCGGCTTGGATCGCCGACATATCGACTGGTATCACGCCACGGTTCACAAAGAAATCTCGAAGCTCGAGTGGAATGTCCGGCTGCGCGAGGAACGTCCGCAGCGCCTCGGCCGGAATCCGATTCAACGTTTCCTCGGCCAGACTCTTGACCTCGGCATCAGAGTCACCGACGAGCAGCACGAGGATCGACAACTGCTCGTACGCCCGTGGGGCAAGCGCACCGGCCGCCGCGATCATCTTCACGTCGCGCGGGACCTCACCACGCCTGAAGGAATCGAGCAATGGAGTGGGACCGATCACGGCTTTGCGAGGTAATCCTTGAAGTTGGTCAGAGTGAACCTGGTCGTTACGACTTCGCCCGACTTGCCAAGCGACCTCGCCGCGGCGCCGTTCAGAGTAATGCTGAGCGCCTCAGCGTCACCGGCGGTTAACAGGATCTCACGCCGCACGTCAAAGGACTGCTGTTCGCCCGGCTGCAGGATGCGCCCAATAACCCGTTCACCGTCGACGGTCGCCGCGAGCCAGCAGGGCCTCGTCGTCGACACCTTCACTGCGAGCTGTTCAGTCGGCGCACTCAGGGCGGTCTTCGCCGCAACCGGCTCGGCCGGGGGCGGCGCCGGCGCGATCGGCAGTTCGGCTACCGTCTTGACGAGAGCCGGAGGCTCGGGTGGCGCGACCACCGCGGCCTGACGTCCGGCAATCCCGAAGTAGAGGATCACCGCCGCCACAGGCACGCTCAGCGCAATCAGCCACAGAAACGCGGTGGCCATCCGGCGATCGCTCTCGACCTCGCTGTGATCCTCGACCGGCTCTGCGGTCGGATGGCCCGCGGCGACCGTATCGTGAGGAAACTGCGCCAAGAACTCCCGGACGGTCTCTTCCGGATCGAGGCCCACCTCTGAAGCGTAAGACCGGACAAACGCGCGACTGAAGATGCCGCCCGGCAGGCGCGAGAGGTCGTTGCGTTCGAGCGCTTCGAGCGCGCTGACGGAGATCTTCGTGGTGTTCGCAAGCTGACGCAACGTCACGCCCCGGCGCTCGCGCGCCTCGCGCAGCGAACGTCCACAGTCGTTGGAGGGTTTATCGACAACCATGGCTGGGGGGCCGCGCCTATGTTAGGAAGCCCGTTCGACGCTGTCAAACTTCCGGCGAAGGGCTTCGACCACCTCACCGAGCGGCATCGCGCGACAGGGCCCTTCACGCGTCTGGTCGATGAACAGCCCGATGGCTGCCAGGCCCGCCGCGCCGGCCGCTCGAACCGCCACGGCCCGCTCGACCGTCATACCTCCGATCGCCAGTACCGGCACCCGGACCGCTCGCGCGATCAGCCCGAGACCGGCGAGGCCGAGCAGGCGATCGGCTGCGGGCCCTGTTCCAGCGCGTTCGCCGGACTTTGACGAAGTCGGAAACACGGTGCCGGCGATGAGGTAGTCGACAGGTCCAGCGGCCACCGCCTCGTCGGACCGATGGACGGAACGCCCGATCAGGAATCCGGGCGGGGCGATCCGGCGAACGGCCTCGGCGGGCATCGAATCGCTTCGGAGATGCACGCCGGCGGCGCCGCACGTCATCGCGACGTCCAGCCGATCGTTGACGACGATGCGCGTGCCCGTGCCATGGGCCAGCCGCACGATGTCAATGACCAGGGCCGCCAGCACGCTGGTGTCGAGGTCGAGCTCCCGCAGTTGGATGAGATCGATACCGGCCGCGATGGCCAACCGCGCCTGTTCAACAAGACAACGGCGCGCGACGTCGAACGGCGTGGCGTCGGCGCAGAGGCGCCGACGATCGGTGACGAGACACAGCGTCACTGCGACCGGCCGTTCCCCTCGTCCAGGGAGACGTCGGGCCGCGCGCGCGCTATCAGCACCCCGGCAAGATCGGCAAAGCCCGCGACCAGATTCACGACGCCGAGACCACTGACCGCACCGCGCACGAAGTTGTTGTTGATAATCGTTCCCAGGACGGGCCACGCGTCGGCGAAGTAATTCTGCTCCCAGAACGCCGACCACGGCAGCACGGCCAGCAGCAGGCCGACCTCAAGGAAGAGCGCCACAGAAACCAATCGGCGGGCCAGACGGCTACCCTCTCGCCTGAACCTTGCTCAGCCGATCGACGCGTTCCGCGATGTCGCGATAGGCGCCCGCCTCGGCCTGCAACTCAAGGCTCACCGCCAGGGCTCGAGCGATCTCCCCGTGTTTCTCGAGCGCATCGGCGAAATCGTAGAGCAGCTCGTGGAGGTCGTCGGGGTTCGGCGCCGGCGCCTCCGCCGCGCGCTCGAACCAGTCGATCGCCTCGGCCACCATGCCACGATCGCGGCAGAGGCGGCCGAGGAGCGCCGCAGCCACAAATCGCAGCTTCGGGACCCGCGCAGCGTCCTCGAGAGCCGAGACCGCGCCGTCAAGATCGCCGGCCGCTCGCAGTTCCAGGGCGAGCCTGTAGCGTGCTTCGGCCGTCTCCACAGCCGAGCGTCGCGCGGCCTCGCCGCGAAATTGCTTGAAGACACCATCCAGATCGGGGCTCTCGGTCGCCGGTGTCTCTGACGCGTCGGACGGTTCGCCGGCATCGAGCACGATGCTCAGATCCACTTCCACGGTCTCCGCCTCGGCGTGCGCCGTGGCCGCCGGCTCCTGAGTCAGCGCCTTCTCGCCCTTCTCCTCCACTGGCGCCGCGAGGGGCCCGGTCGGTTGAAAGTCAGCGTCAGGCGCGTGTGAATCGAATGGAGAGAAGTCGGCATCACCCGACATGTCGGTCGCCATGAACGGCGACCGGCCGCTCAAGCGCTCGGCGATGAGGCCAGCCGGATCAGGCTCGCCAGCCAGTTCAAGGGCGCGTCGGAGGCGCTCGACGTTGTCAGTGTCCCACGGCTCGCGTGCCATGAGATCCTCGGCGATGAAGAGCGCTTCGGCGGCCAATCCAGCTGTCAGATACGCATCTGCCAGCTGGGCCTGCGCGCCGTACATGATCGACTCGCGCCCGACGTCAACCGAGATTTCGACCAGCCGCAGGAGGGCGGGAATGTAGTTGGGTGCCCGGTTCACAAACTCCTGCAACACGCCAGCAGCCGAGGCGAGGTCTCCGCCCGCGATCATCGGGTCGACGACCAGCTGGGTGATGTTGAAGACAGGTTCGGGCGCCCGCTCGGCGACGCTCAGGGCAAGGTGCATGATCTGCTCACGCCGATCGGGATGTCGCTCCAGCAGACGCTTGATGATCTCGAGCCCTTCATCCGGCGTGTCGCCTCGAAGTCGAATACCGGCGACCACCAGCAGCAACTCCGGGTCGTCGCCCGCGATCTCGGCGGTGAGAAACTCGCCGGCCGTCGCCAAATCGCCTCGCGCAACTGCGCGCCGAGCCAAACCCGCGCGAAGCTCGCGATCCCCAGGATCAAGGCTGACGGCCTCACGCAGCACCTTGAAGGCCTCCGCCTCCTGTCCCTTGCCGGTCAGGTCGCTGGCAATCTCTTTCAGATCACGAATAGCGCCCGGCACGTCGCGCAACTCGACGCGGGCACGGGCCCCCGCCAGGCGGCTCGCGAAATCCGTTGGGTCGAGCGCGCCGAGTCGGACCCGTACCTCGGCTATTCCACGCTTGTCGCGGCGGTCTGTCCGCCGCTCCAAGACTGTGGTCAGATACGCGCGCGCGTCGGCCGGCAGCCCCTGGCTCGCGGCGATCTCAGCCATCTGCAGGATTGATCGCTCGTGGTCCGGCTTCAGCTTCAGGATCTTCTTGTAGAGGGCGCTGGCCTTGGGGAAGAACCCTTCGCCGCTCAGGTGATCGGCGATACGGCTGAACTGCTCGACGGCCTTGTCGGTCTGTCCAATGCGGACATACAGGTCGCCTAGCGTGTTGGCGGTATTCCAGTCGCGCGGCTGATCCTGCACGACACGCAGGTACTCCGCCGCGGCGAGCTCCAGCTTGCCTTGCCGCGCGAGCTTCTCAGCATTTCGCAGGGTGTCAGTGCGATCGATGGCCACAGGTCAATCAATCGTATCAAACAGCGTCGGGGGGCGGAACGACCGCCGATGCAGGTCCGAGTATCCGAAGCGCGCGACCGCTTCAAGATGATCGCTCGTCGCGTACCCCTTATGGCGGTCGAATCCGTAGCGCGAGTCGAGATGATGAAGAGCACGCATCTGACGATCGCGCGTGACCTTGGCGACAATCGAGGCGGCGGCGATCGCCGCGCAGCGCCGGTCGCCGTGCAGGACCCCCCGCTGGGCCATCGGCAGATCGGGCACGAAGAACGCGTCAACGAGCACGAGGTCGGGTAGCGGCACGAGCGAGAGGAGCGCCCGGCGCATGGCCAGGAGGGAGGCCTGATGGATGTTGATGCGATCGATCTCGGCCGGGTCCGCCGACGCGACGGCCCAGGCGACCGCGTCGCGCACGATCTCGTCGAAGAGGCGCTCGCGCTCGGCTTCGGGCACCAGCTTGGAATCCGAGACGCCCGCGATGTGCCGATCCGGGCTGAGAATGACGGCGGCCGCTACGACGGGACCAGCCAGACATCCCCGGCCGACCTCATCGACGCCCGCGACATGCACGAAGCCGACGCGGCGCATCGCGTTCTCAAGAGTGCGCGTGGCCGAAACGCGACCCATACGGAAACTTAAGAGTGAAAAGGAAAAAGTTTTAACTTTTGCCTTCCACGGTCGTGGCCGTGGCTTGCATTCGCGCAGCCTTGCCCTTCAGATCTCGCAGGTAGTACAGCTTCGCTCGCCGGACCTTTGCCGTCCGCACAACCTCGATCTTCTGGATCGTCGGCGAATGGAGCGGAAAGATTCGCTCGACGCCTTGCCCGAACGACACTTTGCGCACCGTAAAGGACGCACGCGTGCCACCCCGGTGCAAGCCAATGACAACGCCTTCGAAAATCTGGATACGCTCTTTATCGCCCTCGCGCACCTTGACGTGCACCTTCACCGTGTCGCCAGATTTCATCGCCGGCCGCTCGGCCAGCTGGGACTTCTCAACGACGTCAATCGCGCCCATGACTATCCCCCAGTTCTACCATCCTGCAATTCACGCAGGATCGCCTTCTCTTCCTCGTCCAGACTCGCCGTGGCCAGGAGGTCCGGCCGCCTCGCCAGCGTCCGCTTGACGGCCTCACGCTTCCGCCAGAGCCGGATTTCCGCATGATGACCCGACAGCAACACCTCGGGCACTTTCAACGTCGGGTCGGCCCCACCCGTCTTCAGCTCGGCCGGGCGCGTGTATTGCGGGAAGTCGAGCAATCCTCGGCTGAAGGAGTCGTCAGCCACCGACTGCTCGTCGCCCACCACACCCGGTATCAGCCTCGCCACCGCCTCGAAGATGACGAGCGCCGGCAGCTCGCCACCGGTCAACACATAATCGCCGATCGACAGCTCCTCGGTCGCCCGCCCCCTGATGCGCTCGTCGAACCCCTCGTAGCGGCCGCAGAGCAGCGCCATGTGCTCGCAAGCCGCCAGGCGTCGCGCATCAGCCTGCGTGAATCGGCGACCTTGCGGCGATGTCAGGATCACGGTCAGCGGCTGTCCGCGTTCTGCCTCCACCGCATCGAGCGCACGAAATATCGGCTCCGGCTTCAGCACCATCCCCGGTCCACCGCCGTAGGGCACATCATCTACCACATGGTGCCGATCGGTCGTGTAGCCGCGCAGGTCGCGGACCTTTACGTCGAGGCCGCCCCGTTCGATGGCCCGCCCGAGGACCCCAGCCGCCAGCAGCTGCTCGACCACGCGCGGAAAAATCGTGACGATATCGAACGTCATGATCACGGCCCGGCAAAAGCCGGACACCACATCTACAGTACGTAGTGTCTACGGTACGTCGTGTCCGGCTTTAGCCGGACCCTTCGTTGAGTTCCAGCAGGCCCTCGGGCGGATCGATCACAATCCGCCCGACGGCCGGATCGATTTCGGTGCAAATGGCCGACACCAGCGGAATCAGCACGTCGCCGCCCGACGCCGTCACAACGAGGCGGCTGCTCGCTGGCGTGCCTTCCACGTCCCGAACCACGCCGATCGGCCGGCCTTCGCGCGTCTCAACGCGGCAGCCGACCAGGGTATGCCGATAAAAGGTGCCATCCGGCAGCGGCGCGAGTCGATCGATTGGCACACGCAATTCGTGGCCCGCGAGCGCTTCGGCCTCATTCATCGTCCCCACACCCGAGATGCCAACGACCGGCCGCTCGCGATGGAACCGCACGCTCGTCAGGACGACCGGCTCGACGATCCCTTCGCGATCGATGAACAGCTCGGCGCCCGGCTGGAAACGCGCCTGGGGATAATCCGTGTCAACGTTGACGATCACCTGCCCCCGAATGCCGTGCGCTCTGGCGATTCGCCCCACGACCGCCATCTCCGCCCAGGTCACGCCTTTCCCTCTCGAATCTCGAGCGTCACTTGCTTGCCTTCCCGCTCGCCGGCCGACGCCGCAAGCGTTCGTAGCGCCGCGACAGTGCGTCCCTGCTTCCCAATCACCTTCCCCAGATCACCCGGCGCGACGTACAGCTCCACAAGCATCGCAGCCTGACGCTCCGTAAGGACGACGCGCACGTCGTCGGGCCGATCGGTCAGCGCGCGCGCAAGGACCTCGACGACCGCCCCGATGCCGCCGACGCTCGTCATCGAGCGCCAGGAGCCGCGGCAGCCTCGGCCTGGCCAGCGACTGGCTTCGCCGTCAGATGCCGAGCGATGAGCGTGCGGACCGAGTCGGATGGCTGCGCGCCCTTCTTCAGCCAGTACTCAACGCGCGCTGTGTCCACATCCACCAGCGCGGGCTTGGTCCGGGGGTTGTAGTGCCCGATAATCTCGACGAAGCTGCTCACACCCGCGGCGCGTTGGTTGGTCACTACGACGCGAAAGAACGGCCGCTTCTTCGAGCCCGCCCGACGTAAACGAATGGCTACCATCTCGCTCCTTCTTGAATTGCTGATTGCGGATTGTTGATTGCGGATTCTAGAACGATTCCGTCATCAGCAATCCCGAACTAGCAATCATCAATCAACAATCCGCAATCAACAATTCACTGTCTCGCTCGCATCATCTGCATGGCCTGGCGCCGCGCCCTCTTGCCGCCGCCGGCCAGGCCGGCCATTCCGCCGAGTGACTTGAGCATCTTCTGCATCTGCACGAACTGCTTCAGCACGCGATTCACATCCTCGACCGACGTGCCGCTGCCCTTGGCAATCCGTTTCCGGCGGCTGCCGTTGATGATGTGTTGCCGGCGCCGCTCGTCGGGTGTCATCGAGCTGATGATCGCCTCGATCCGCGACAGCTGTTTCTCGTCAGGCTTGTTCTCCGCGAGAGCCTTGATGTTGCCCATCCCCGGCAGCATCCCGACGATCTGCTCGAGTGGCCCGAGTTTACGGACCGTCTTGAGCTGGTCGCGAAAATCCTCGAGCGTGAACTCATTCGCCCGAATCTTCGTTTCGAGCCGCTCCGCATCGTCCCGATCGATTGCGGCCTCGGCTTTCTCGATGAGCGACAGCACGTCGCCCATCCCGAGCACGCGCGACACCAGGCGATCGGCGTGGAAGGGCTCGAGGTCCTCGAGCCGCTCGCCGGTGCCGACAAACGCGATCGGCACGCCCACGACCGATGCCACCGACAGCGCCGCACCACCTCGCGCGTCGCCGTCAAGCTTGGTGAGCACCACACCGCTGACGCCCACGCGGCGGTGGAATTCGCCTGCGCTCTTGATGGCATCCTGCCCCGTCATCGCGTCTGCGACATAGAGCAGATCGGACGGCTCGATCGCATTCTTGATCGCGACGAGCTCGGTCATCAGATCGTCGTCGATATGGAGCCGGCCGGCGGAGTCCACAATGACGACGTCAAATCCCAGATTCTTCGCTTCGGCGACCGCCCCGGCCGCGCGCGCCACCGGATCCATCTCGCCGGCCGGATCGTGCGTGCGCAGCCCGGCTTGCCGCCCGACCACGTTGAGCTGTTCGATAGCGGCCGGCCGCTTGACGTCAGTCGATACAAGCAGGGGATGGCGCCCCTGCTTCACCAGCCACTTGCCCAACTTCGCCGCGGTCGTCGTCTTACCGGCGCCCTGCAGCCCGAGGAGGAGCACGACGCGCGGGCGCTTGGCCGTCGAGGGCAGCCCCCCTTCGGCGTCGCCGAAGAGCGCCACCATCTCGTCGCGAACGATCTTGACGACCTGCTGCGACGGCGAGAGGCTTCGGAGCACGTCCTGCCCCATCGCCCGATCGCGGACGCGATCGATGAACGCCTTGACGACCTTGAAGTTGACGTCGGCTTCGAGCAGCGCGAGCCGAATCTCGCGCAGCGCCATTTCGACGGTGTCTTCGGTCAGCCGCGTCTGGCCGCGAAGCGTCTTGAACACGTCCTGCAGACGCGTGCTGAGGGACTGAAACATGATCGCGCTAAAATGCTCTACGACAAACGCTTATCGTAGTTTACCGCCGCCGCAGTGTCAAACGCGCGTGGCTACAGAAACCGACCGTTCGTCTCCACGGTCGGCGTCATGCAGACGTCGCGTTTCCCGAACCACTGGTACCTGTGACGCGCCACGACGTCGTACGCCCAATCGCGCACCGGACGAGGGACGACGATGAACGCGTACAACAGCGGCCAAGGCCAGCTTAACCCTCGTGCGATTCGAAGGGCCGCGGTCGACCGGACGTACATCTGAACACCCTCGCCCTCGATGAGCACGAGGCTGTCGGTTGCCGCGGCGCCGCCGCCGGCCTCGTGAATCAGGCGTTCGGCGGAGTCAGATTGCAGAGGAGCGAACTGGAAACGACGGGCAGGATCGCGAGCGATCACGAACCGGACGAGGCCATTACACAAGTTGCAGACCCCGTCGAAGAGCACTCTCGATGGCATTACACAGAAGACAGCTTGTGCCCCATCTTGTCCTTCTTCGTCTTGAGATAGCGCCGCGTCGAATCCGACGCCGGAATCTCGAGCGGCAGCCATTCGGTGACTGAGAGCCCGTAGCCTTCGATTCCGACAAGCTTGCGTGGATTGTTGCTCAACAGCCGCATTGAGCGGACGCCGATTTCGCGCAAAATCTGAACGCCGACGCCGTAGTCGCGCTGATCGGCCTTGAAGCCCAGCCGCTCGTTCGCCTCGACCGTGTCGAAGCCGTCGTCCTGCAGCGCGTAGGCCCGGATCTTGTTCGTCAGGCCGATGCCGCGTCCTTCCTGATCGAGATACAGCAGCACACCCCGTCCCTCGGTCGCGATGCGCTCGATGGCCGCGTCGAGCTGCGCGCCGCAGTCGCAGCGGGCGGAATGAAAGACGTCTCCAGTCAGGCAGCAGGAATGCACGCGGACGAGGACGTTCTTGCCGTCCCCAATCTCCCCACGGACCAGCGCCACGTGGGTCTGGCTGTCGATCTGGCTCTCGAATGTGTGGATCTGAAAGGGACCGTGGCGATCGATTGGCAGCTTGGCTGACGCCACGCGCTTGACCAGCGACTCGGTGCGTATCCGGTGCTTGATCAGGTCGGCGATCGTGATCATCGGCAGGCCATGACGCTTGGCGAATTTCGTGAGTTGTGGCACGCGCGCCATTGTGCCGTCCTCGTTCATGATTTCGCAGATGACGCCGGCAGGATACAGGCCGGCGATGCGCGCCAGATCGACGGCGGCCTCGGTCTGGCCCGCGCGCACGAGCACGCCGCCGGGACGCGCGCGCAGCGGATGGACGTGGCCGGGCCGCGCGAGATCGGCCGGACGCGTGGCCGGATCGATCGCCGCCCGGACGGTCGCCGCACGATCCTGGGCCGAGATGCCGGTCGTGGTGCTGACGACATCAATCGGTGTACAGAACGCCGTTTCAAAGCGCGACGTGTTGTCACGGACCACCAACGGGATTTCGAGGGCGTCCAGACGATCGGGTGTCATCGGCAGGCAGATGAGGCCGCGACCAAATCGCGCCATGAAATTGATGCCTTCCGGCGTGATCTTCTCCGCGGCGATGGTCAAATCGCCCTCGTTCTCCCGATCCGCGTCGTCGACGACGATGACCATCCGGCCTGCGCGGATGGCGTCAATCGCGTCCTCGATTCGGGCGAATGGTGTGGCCGGCTTGCGAGCACCTTTGGCGATTTCGAGCTTCTTCATGACTGCTTCAATCTGTCCAGGATGGAATGTTCCGGCTGGGGCCGGACGTTAATGAGCCACTTGTCCGGGTCGAACGCCCACCAGCGTGAGACCCGCCAGCTCCGCGGCGCGCACCACATACTTGCCCACCACGTCGCACTCGAGGTTGACGCGGTCGCGGATTTGTATGCGACTAAAACTCGTGTGCGTCATGGTGTACGGCACGAGCTGCACGTCGAAACGGTCCGAGCCGAGCCCCGCCACGGTCAGGCTGACGCCATCCACGGCGATCGATCCCTTATGGACGATGAAAGGCGCCAAGTGTGACGGGAAACTGACCGTCAGCCAGTGAAAGTCGGCCTCGGGACGCAGGTCTTCGACGTGACCGACCGCGTCGGCGTGGCCTTGGACGAAATGCCCGCCGAGCCGGCCGTCGGCACGCAAGGGGCGCTCGAGATTCACCAGGCTGCCGCGCGCCAACGCGCCGAGTGTAGTCGCGCGGATTGTCTCTGGACCCACATCGGCATGAATCTCGTGATCTTCGGCCAGAATGACCGTCAGGCACACGCCGTTCATTGCAACGCTGTCTCCCGGCGACAGCTCGCGGGCCAGGGGCGACGCGACGCGCAGTCGGCATCCGCCGCTCGTCTGCTTTCGTTCGACGAGCTCGCCGATCGCTTCAACGAGGCCCGTGAACATATCCCTCGATCATCACGTCAGGTCCCAGTGATTCGACACGCCGTTCCAGGAGCGAGCCCGCGGAGAACATCCGGCCATCGAGTAGGGGTACGCCGCCGGGGCCCAGGGTGTGCGGCGTGACATACAAGCGCACGTAGTCGACAAGCCCCTCGTCCCATGCCGCCGCGTGCAGGGCCGCCCCGCCTTCGAGGAGCAGCGACGTGATGTCGCGCGCCCCCAGTTGCCGAAGCGCGGCGCCACACGATCCATCGCGCGCCACCTCAATCTCCACGCACCGATCCTCCAGAGGTTTGCGGAGGTGGGCACGCGAGGCGCCCTCCTCCGTGGTCACGATGATGACAGGCCCCGCCTCGCGTGTCGAGAGCACACGAGCGTCGGGCGGAGTTCGCAGGTGCCGGTCGAAAATGACCCGCACGAGCGGCCGTGCCCGAAACACGTCGCGCACCGTCAGCAGCGGGTCGTCGACGAGGACCGTCCCGACGCCCACTCCGATGGCGTCCATCTCCGCCCGCACGCGCTGCGCGTGCTGATTGGCCGCCGCAGACGTGAGCGCTGTCCGCTGCCCCGGCGCTGCAGCGATCCGACCGTCGAGACTGGTCGCCGCTTTCAGCACAACGAACGGACGGCCCGCGCGCATCAACGTAAAGAACGGCTGATTGAGCGCCACCGCCGCGCCGCGCCCGATGCCGGTTTCGACGTCGACGCCGTGTGCACGCAGGTACTCGAAGCCCTGACCATCGACGCGCGGATTCGGATCTTCGCTCGCGGCCACCACACGGGCAATGCCGGCCGCCACGACACGCCCGGCGCATGGAGGCGTCCGCCCGTGATGACAGCAGGGCTCGAGCGTGCAGTAGAGGGTGGCGCCCTGCGCCCGCGTGCCGGCCATGTCGAGTGCGCGGACTTCAGCGTGCGCCTCGCCGACGCGTTCGTGAAAGCCCAGGCCCACCACCACGCCGTCCGACGACACGACGACCGCGCCCACGAGGGGGTTGGGACTCGTCCGTCCGCGTCCGCGCGCGGCGAGAAACAGCGCGCGGTCCATGTAATCGGTATCCAGCATTACTTTATGGCGTGAGGCCCGACATTCATCACTAGCGCGGGGCCCCACCCCCGCGCCTGACGCGCTCGGGCCGTGGCCCTCGCGCGTATCTAGAACAGAACGTCACCGATCACCATTTCTCTTCGAACAGACCGTTCACGTACTCCTCCGCATCGAACGGCACGAGATCGTCAATGCCTTCGCCGATGCCGACGTACCGAATCGGCAGCTTCAGGTCGTGGGCGATCGCCACGGCCACGCCGCCTTTGGCGGTCCCGTCCAGTTTCGTGAGCACGATGCCCGTGACGCCGGCCGCCCCCATGAATTCCCGCGCCTGTGTCATCCCATTCTGCCCCACCGTGGCGTCGAGGACGAGGAGCACTTCCTGAGGCGCACCGGGGACTTCGCGGGCGGCGACCCGCCGAATCTTCTCAAGCTCGCTCATCAGGTTGGCGCGTGTATGCAGGCGACCGGCCGTATCGACGAGAATCGGATCCCGCCGCTTGGCCTTCCCCGAGGCGATCGCGTCAAAGACGACGGCGGCCGGATCGACACCCGAGCGCGCCCGCACAATGTCCACACCGGCCCGCGTGGCCCAGATCTCGAGTTGCTCCACCGCCGCCGCCCGGAATGTGTCGGCCGCGCAAATGAGCGGCGTCTCGCCGGCTTTCTTCAGCAAGTTGGCGAGCTTCCCGACCGTCGTCGTCTTGCCCGTGCCGTTGACACCAACGACGAGTGTGACCTTCGGATGGTGGACGACCACGAGCGGCAGGTCCACGGCGGCGAAGATGTCGCGGATTTCGCGTTTGACCAGGTCGCGCAGCCCCAGGCCGTTCGGCGCCCGGCCTTTGACCGCCGTCAGGATCCGCTCGGTGGCCGTTACGCCGATGTCGGCGGAAATGAGCAGCTCCTCGAGAGCCTCGATGGTCTCGACGTCGACCGCACGGCCGCGCGGCCCCGGTTCGTCAGCTCGCCGAACGATCTCATCGAAGCGCTCGACGATCTGCTGGGCTGTGCGTGAGAGACCGTCGCGGATGCGGGACAGAAACCCGGTCAACGGCGGGTCACCGTGCTTCGGCCTCGGCCCGCTGGCGGCGAAGCATCAGCGTCTCGATCGCAGTCCGAACGTCCGCGCGGCCTGCGAGCACTTCGGCCATCTGGGTGGCGATGGGGAGCTCCACGCCGTGACGGGCACCCAGGGCGAGCGCGACGCCGGTCGTGCGCACGCCTTCGGCCACCATTTTCGTGCCGGCCAGAATCTCCTGGAGACTCTTCCCGCGCGCCAGTTCCATGCCGACCCGGCGATTGCGACTCAGATCGCCGGTGCACGTCAACACGAGATCGCCCAGGCCGCCCAGGCCGGCGAGTGTCTCGCGCCGGCCGCCGACCGCGCAGGCCAAACGCGTCACCTCGACCAGTCCGCGTGTGATGAGCGCCGAGCGCGCGTTGTGGCCCAGGCCGAGGCCATCGACCACGCCCGCCGCAATGGCGATGACGTTCTTGAGGGCCCCACCGATCTCGACGCCCACGACGTCGGTGCTGCCGTACAGGCGAAAGTAGGGACTGCGAAACTCCGCCTGCACGACCTCGGTCGCTTCGGCCGACGTCGACGCCGCCACGACGGCCGTTGGCAACTTGCGCGCGACCTCAGCGGCAAAGCTCGGCCCCGAGAGGACCACCACGGGACAACTCGATCCGATCTCATCCGCAATGACTTCGGACATGCGCGCGACCGTGTCCGCCTCGAGCCCCTTGGTCGCGCTCACGATCGTCGCGCCCGCCTTCACGTACGGTTTCGCCGCCCGCATCACTGTCCGACAGCCGTGCGACGGCACCGCGGACACGACCAACTCCGAGTGGCCGAGTGCGCGGTCAAGACCGTGGGTCACTGAAATACGTTCGGGCAGCTCGATATCGGGCAAGTACACGATATTCGTACGCCGCGCGGTCAGTTCGTCGACCAGGGCCTGGTCGCGCGCCCACAGACGCACATCGTGCCCGACATGCGCCAGATGGACCGCCAGCGCCGTCCCCCAACTTCCCGCTCCGAGAACCGTGACGGTGGACATTATCTAGTGCGGGCTGCCGGCGCTTCTTGCGCTCTCCGACCAAAGCGCCGCTCGGTGCCGATGCGCAAGCGGACGAGGTTCGATCGGTGCCGAAAGACAATGAGCGCGCAGGCCCCGAACGCCATGGCCACCACCGGTGTCGGACTGCCCGTGGCATAGGCAATCGTCGGCAGGGCAAGTGACGCCAGCATCGATCCCAGCGAGACGTACTTGGTCAGCCAGACGGCGCCGATGAAGATGGCGAGCGCCGGCAAGGCGGCTACAGGGGCCAGAATCGAAAACACGCCGCATGCCGTGGCCACGCCTTTGCCGCCGCGGAAGTGCAGCCACACCGGATAGATATGACCCACGATCGCGGCCAGGCCCGCCACGGCCGGCAGGCCCGCCCCCTCGCTCACGCTCTGGGCGAGCAGGACGCTGGCCGCCCCTTTCGCGACGTCGAGCACCGCGACCAGCACACCGGCCGACACACCGGACGCCCGCAGGACGTTGGCCGCCCCGAGGTTGCCGCTGCCCACGTGCCGCAAATCGGTCGCTCCCCAGCGCCGCACGAGCAGCCACGCGAACGGCACCGACCCGATGCAATACGCCGCGAGCACGATGACCACCGGCATCACGTCAGGGTAGCACGCGCGAGCGCGGTGTGTGTCGGTCCGGCCGGTCCCAGCCGGCTCTGATAGAGCGTCACGCCGTCCACGGGCAGGTGCGCGACGATCGTCTGGCGGTCGGCCTCGAGGACG
>JBGPHH010000066.1:0-17076 GCA_041484265.1 Vicinamibacteria bacterium | reverse complement strand
CAGGCGTTCTTGCCCGTCTCGTCGGACTCCCAGATCAGGCAGCCGCCCTCGGCCATCCCGTCGAGCGGGTTGGTGTGGGTGAAGGCCTTCGGGTCGCAGCACAACACGACGGTGACGTGTCGCAGGTCGCAGTTCACGCGGATCCGCTCGGGCGCGGCGACCATGAAATAGGCCGTGGGCGCGCCTTTCTTCTCCGAGCCGTACTTCGGGTTCGCGCTGACGTGGATAAGCTCCTTCGGATTGCCGAACTCGTCCACGACATGGTCGCGCTCGTAGAGCAGATCGTTGAGGTCGCCGATAATCGCGCCCAGGGTCTTGCCGGTCGTGATGGCGCCCCAGCCGCCAACGGAATGGAACCGGACTGCGACCGCCTTGTCGGGCAACAGCGAGGGCGTGTCGTCGGACTTGACCTCGTAGGGGTGATCCACGCCGAGCACCATGAACGACACGCCGTCGGAGGCGCGCTTCCCATCCTTACGCGTGCGCTGGCCGATGGCGAACTCGTAGGCGCCGATCGTGTGCTCCGGACGGAAGTCTCTGGAGCCGAGACCGTAGATCCCGCCGAAGAGCCGGGGCATCTGGTCGGCCGAGATGGCCGGGAGGCCCTCCACGCCCTGCAGCGCCCGGTGAAGCGCCGTGCGAATGTCGCGCCCCATCGGGTTGTCGCCGGCCATCGGCTCGTCGGTACGCTCGAGCACGATGACGTTCTTCTTGCCGACCAGGGCCTTGATGACCGCCGCCTCAGGGAACGGACGGAAGACGTTGATGTGGACCGAGCCCACCTTCGCGCCCCGCTTCTCGCGCAGGTAGTCCACACCAGCTTCGATGTTCTCGGCCGCCGATCCGAGCGCCACGAACACCGTGTCGGCATCGTCGGTCTTGTACTGGCTGACCAGGCCGTAGTAGCGCCCCGTCAGCTCGCCGAAATCTTCGTAGGCCTTCTCGAAGAACTTGAGAATCGGCTCGGTAAACTCGTTCCGGCGCGCGACAACGCCCTGCATGTAGTGCTCTTGGTTCTGAACCGGCCCGAGGAGCACCGGGTTGGTCAGGTCGATCATGCGGGGAACGCGACGACGCGTCGGGCCAAACAGCTGCCGCTGGGCCTCGGTCGGACAGTCGATGATGTCGTCGGGCGCGCCCAGGTACTGCCGGATCAGCTCTGACTCGTGCTTATAGAAGGTTCGTTCGAGGTGGGACGTCAGGAACCCGTCCATGACGTTCATCCCGGGGGTCAGGCTGAGCTCGGTGACCCGTCGCACGATGAGCGCCTGGTCGGCCGCTTGCTGGGCGTCTTTACCGAAGGCCATGATCCAGCCCGTGTCGAGCGCACCCATGACGTCGTCGTGCCCGCAGTGGACGTTCAGGGCGTGCTTGGTCAGGGCGCGGGCGGCCACCTCCAGGACCATCGTCGAGCCCTTGCCAGGGGCGTGGTAGTACTGCTCGAGGCCGTAGACGACGCCTTGGCCCGAGGTGTAATTGACCACGCGCTTGCCGCAGACCGAATGGGCAATGGCGCCGCCCTGAGCGGCATGCTCGCCCTCCGCTTCGACCGCGATCGTGTTGCGGCCGAAGACATTGAGTTTGCCCTCTGCAAACGCCTGCTGGTACAGCTCGCCCCCCTCGGTGGAAGGCGTAATGGGATAAAACACCCCAGCGTCGGCGATACGTGTCTCGGTGTGGTAGGAAACCAGCTGGTTGCCGTTGGCGGTCACGCGGATTCCGGGATACCGAGGCTTGCTGCCCGTCATATCTAATACCTCCCCGCCGAGGGAACAGGACACCTTTGAACGGTGCCTAAGACACGCATGTGAAAGTCTTTATCTCGCGGATCCTACACCCTTGCCGAAGGGGCGGCAACCAGCATCCTTCGGCTCGCAGACTGGCCCCGGCTGCCAACCGTTACCCGCAGTTATGGCAAGCTTTCGGGTCCAGGCGACATGCGACCGCATCCTTCGATCACGGGTCTTGAAGAGGTTCGAGACTACTACGACCTCAACACCGCGCGGTGGTTTGGGCGCCCGCGCGAGTCCAACACCATTCACCGGGCTGTCTGGGGAGCGGGCGTTGGGTCGCGGCTCGAGGCCTTTCAATACCTCGACCGCCTCGTCCTTCACGAGCTCCAGGAGCTATCCAGCTCGTTTCGAGCACCGCTGCACGTGCTTGACCTTGGCTGCGGAATTGGCGCCAGCCTGATCTTTCTGGCCACGTACTCACCGATTCGCGGCACCGGCGTGACGCTGAGCGGCGTTCAAGCCCGGTACGCCGCACAGAACATTCAGCAGGCCGGCCTCGGCGAACGGGTCGAATGCCTTGAGTGTGATTTCCTTCAACTGCCGCACACGCTCGAGCCTGCCCATCTTGCGTTCTCGATCGAAGCATTCGTGCACAGTCCCGATCCCGGACGGTACTTCGCCTCCACCGCCGAACACATCGTGCCGGGAGGCCTGCTCATTGTGTGCGACGACTTCCTCAGCGACCGGGCAGAGAGGCAGCTGTCCAGACGGGAGAGGCGGATGCTCGACGAGGTTCGGACCGGCTGGCTCGCGCCGTCGCTCGTCACCGTCGTTCGCGCGGATGCGTACGCAAGCCGGCTCGGTTATCGACAAGTCAAGAACGTGGATTTGACGCGACTGCTCGATCTCCGCCGGCCGCGCGACCTGCTCGTGGCCGCCACCGTTGCGGTCGGCAGACACCTGCCTCTGACGGGCTATCGCTGGCGAAGCCTTGTGGGCGGCAGTGCGTTGCAGGCCGCGCTGGTGGCCGGGCTCATCGAGTTCCGGTTCGTGGCGTGGCGGAAAGAAACGGCATGAGCTCGCGGACGCTCTTCAGTTCTTCCAGCGCGTTCACCCGCTGAATCAGCGCCTCTGTCTTCGTCGCACCCAGTACCGGCGCCATCAGGCCGCGGGCTTTGGCCACGACGCCTTGCGTATCGAGCGGGTTCTCCTTCGAGCCGGCGGCGTAGCGTGTGAAGTGACTGACCGTCCGGCCATCGCGGAGCGTGACGTCGACGCGGCCGCTCCTCGGCGCGGCCGGATCCATCAGCGCCCGATCGCCCAGCAGCCGCACGCGCGCCTTCACGTTCAGCACCTGCGGATCCTTCATCCGTTCGTACGAATGGCTGGCGTCGAACGAGAGTGCGCCGTCAACGAGCGCCACCGCGATCAGATACTGACAGTTGACGTCCGGCATCGCGCGGTTGTCGACGATCGCGGCGCCGTCTTCGGGCAGGCGGACGGTGATGGCTTCGACGTTGGCGGGTGTGAGGCCGTGCTCGCGTTGAAGGATGAAGAAGGCGTCGAGGGCAGCCTGGATCGGAAAGCCAACGGAGAATGTCTTGATGGCTGTGTCCGTGATGAAGAATCTTTCGCCCAGGCCGTTCACCATCTCCTCTGGATGCGGATCCCTGGAATGAGCCTCGAGCGCGTTGTGCTCGCCATCGAGGACATCCGGCACGCCGGTGAATCCCGTCTGGACCATTAGGGCCGCCGTCACACCGTTGCGTGCGCCCATCCCGGCAAAGTCGAAGGCCTTCTCGACGTGCTCGAGATCGCGCTCCCAGCTCCACACGCCCGAGACTTGCTGCGCGGCGTACGAGAGCGCGAACCGCATCCCCTGTTCGTCGAGCCTCGCCATCGCGGCCGCCGCGGCCGCGGCCCCGAAGGTGGCGCCGACGCCTTCGGCGCTCCGGTGCGTGGCGCGCACGTCCGCCGGCCCGAGCGCGGTGAGCCAGCGGCAGCCGATGTCGTACCCGAGCGTCACGGCGTTGAGCAGATCAGCGCCCGATCGGTTGCCGCGCTCGCCGACGGCGATCGCCGCGGGAACGACGGAACACCCCGGATGCGCTTTCGTCACCGGCTCGATGTCGTCGGTCTCGTCGGCATGGGCGAACATCGCATTCGCGAGCGCGGCATTCACGGCGGATGTTCGGATGTTGGTGGTGAAGACGGTCGCTTCCGGCACGCCGCCCTGTGCGCGCACATAGCGAACGGCCATCTCACCAGGTTTCAGGCGGGCGCCCGACACTATCGCGGCCAGCGTATCGAGGATGTGGTGCTTGGCTTCGCGTGCGACCTGCGGAGGCAGGTTGCGGTCCCGCGCGTCCACCATATAGCGCGCCACACGGCGCGTGACGTCCATGGACGAGGCGGCGGGCGCCGATCCGGATTGCGCGACGGGCACGGCGATCGCTTCGCCGCCAGCAGGAAGCGCCGTCGCCGCAAGGAATCCCCCGGCGCTTCGCAGCATTCGCCGGCGGCTCAGGCTCACACTGGGCATGGCCGATTATCGTTGACCGAGGGCAATCCGCGCTAGAGTGAAGGGCTCGCGCACATGCCCCTCGAACATCGCACGACGAAAACGGTCGACCGAGGCAGCCAGTTCCCGCTCGGCGCCACGCTGGTCAATGGCGGCGTGAATTTCGCCGTCTATTCCAGGCACGCCACGGACGTCTTTCTCCTGCTGTTCGACTCGCCGCACGGCGAGCCGACCGATGTCATTCGGCTCGCGCACCGCGACCGCTTCATCTGGCACGCCGCGGTCCGAGGCATACAGGCCGGCCAGCTGTACGGCTATAAGGTCCGCGGCGAGCATCGCGGCGAAGGGGGATTGCGCTTCAACGACACGAAGCTGCTGCTCGACCCGTACGCCAGGGCGGTCACTGGAAAGTTCCAGAACATCGACAATCTGCTGCTCCCCTACGATCCGGCCGCCGACGACCTCTCGCTCGACACGCGCGACAACACAACCATCGTCCCCAAAGGCATCGTCGTGGACGAACGCTTCGACTGGCAGGGCGTCGGCTCTCCTGATCTTCGACTGGAGCAGCTGGTCATCTACGAGGTGCACGCGAAGGGTTTTACCGCGCATCCATCCTCCGGCGTGAACTTCCCGGGAACCTATCTCGGGTTCATCGAGAAGATCCCGCACCTCACGCGACTCGGCATCAACGCCGTGGAGCTCTTGCCTGTCCACGAGCATTACGTCGACGATTTCCTGGTCGAGCGGGGCCTGACGAACTATTGGGGGTACAACTCGATCGGGTTCTTCGCACCCGAATCGTCCTACAGCACCAGGCGTACACCGGGTTGTCAGGTGACCGAATTCAAGATGCTCGTGCGGGAGCTGCACCGGGCCGGCATCGTCGTCATTCTTGATGTGGTCTACAACCACACCGGCGAGGGGAATGAACGAGGGCCCATGATCTCCTTCCGAGGCCTGGACAACCTCGCGTACTACAGCCTGACGGGGCCGCCGGACGCGCCGAGCCGCTATTACTTGAACTTCACGGGGTGCGGCAACAGCCTCAACTTCGACAGCCCGGCCGTGATCCGGCTCGTCATGGACTCGCTGCGCTACTGGGTCGAGGCGATGCATGTCGACGGATTCCGATTCGACCTCGCCTCGGTGCTCGGGCGCACGGCGGATGGCGCGTTCCGGTCGTCGGCGCCGTTCTTCGACGCGGTCTCGCAGGATCCGGTTCTCAGTCGCGCGATCCTGATCGCCGAGCCGTGGGACCTGGGCACCTACCAGGTGGGCCACTTTCCCGTGGATTGGTCCGAATGGAACGGACGATTTCGCGATACCGTGCGCCGGTTTCTCAAGGGCAACCCGGGCCAACTGGCCGACATGGGCTGGCGCCTTACCGGATCGGCAGACTTGTACAGCGGGGACGGACGCTCCGCCTACAACAGCATCAACTTCATCACTTGCCATGACGGCTTCACGCTTGCCGATCTGGTGTCGTTCAACGACAAGCACAACGAGCGAAACGGTGAGAACAATCAGGACGGCGCCAACGACAACGATTCATGGAACTGCGGTGTGGAAGGCGCGACGGCCGATCCCATCACGCTGGCCTTGCGCCGGCAGCTGATGAAGAACAACGCCTGCACGCTGCTCTTTTCCTTGGGAACGCCCATGATTCTGGGGGGCGACGAGTTCGCGCGATCCCAGGGCGGCAACAACAATGCGTACTGCCAGGACAACGAGGTCAGCTGGTTCGACTGGGACGCGGTGTCTCGAAACAGCGACATGGTCGAGTTCTTTCGAAAGGCGATCGCCTTCACGCGCCGCTTCCCGGTGCTGCAGCAGCGGAATTTTCCGCTCGGCAAGGATCTCGACGCCGACAGCGTGCCGGACCTTGCGTGGTACGGACCGGACGGAGGCGACCCGGGGTGGCACGACCCGGACGCGCGCATTCTCTGTTGCCAGCTCGACAGCGGCGACGACGGAGCGACGCGCGCTGTCGACCGGCTGTTCTTCATCCTCAACGCACACTTCGAGCCACAATGGGTGAAGCTGCCGCCACTTGCCGCACCGCGTCGCTGGTACCGGGCCATCGACACGAGCTTGCCGGCTGGCGAGGATCTCGCCGAGCCGGATCGGGAAGTTCTCGTCGACCCGTCCGATCAGTACATTGCCAACGCGCGGAGCACGGTCGTCTTGCTGGCGCGTTAACGTATCGTTCGTCCGGTATCGTCTTCTAAGTCGGAAATCGTTCCAAGGAGGTTGTAATGGACAAGAAGTCGTGGGTCATCGTCGGTATGGCTTTGGTGATGGCCGGCTGCAGCACCCCCAAGACCGCCAACAGCGTCTTGCAGGCTGCTCAGACGGCGATGAGCAACGTGAACTCGATTCAATACTCGGGCACCGGCGTGAACGGTAACTTTGGCCAAGCGCTGCTCGCTGGGGAGGAGTGGCCCCATCGAGACCTTACCAGCTATTCGCGAACCATCAACTATCAGCAAAAGTCCGCGCGCGAAGAACTGAACTTCGCGCAGCCGACGTTTGGCGGACAGCAGCAGAACACGCAGGTCAACGGCGACAAGGCCTGGAACGTGGGGCCCAACGGTCCTGCTCCGCAGTTGGCGACGGCGGAAGAGCGGCAGCTTCAGATCTGGCTGACCCCGCACGGCTTCGTGAAGGCCGCCCTGGCTGCCGGCAATGCGACGCTCTCAGAGACGCCCGGCGCCGACGTGATTTCGTTCACTGCGATGGGCAAGTTCAAAGTGGACGGGACCATTGACGCGCAGAACATGGTGACGAAGGTTTCGACCAAAATCGCCAATCCGGTTCTCGGAGACACCGACCTGGTCGCGACGTACTCGGCCTACAAGGATTCGAATGGCGTCAAGTTTCCCACCAAGATCGTGGAGACCGAGGGTGGGTTTCCCATCTGGGATCTCAACATCACGAGCGTGATGCCGAACGCGCCCCTCGACCTCCCCGTGCCTGAAGCGGTTGCAAGCGCGACGCTCCCGCCCGTGCAGGTGACAACCACCAAGCTGGCCGACGGCGTCTGGCACCTGACAGGCGGGTCCCATCACAGTCTCGTCGTGGAATTTGGCGCGTACATGGCGATTGTGGAAGCGCCGTTGGACGAGACGCGCTCGCTGGCGGTGTTGGCCGAGGCCAAGAAGCTGGTTCCGAACAAGCCGGTGAAGTACCTGCTGACGACACATCACCATTTCGACCATACAGGGGGCCTCCGAACATACGCGGCCGAGGGCGCCACAATCGTGACGCACCAGTCCAACGTTTCCTATTTCGAGAAGACCTTGATGGCGCCTGCGACGATCGCCCCCGATATGCAGGCCAAGGCTCCCAAGACGCCAACCTTCCAGGGCGTATCCGACAAGTACGTGATCACCGACGCCAAGCAGACGATTGAGGTCTACCCCACGTCGGGCGATACCCACACCAAGGAGTACATGCTCATCTATCTGCCAAAGTCGAAGATCCTGGTGGAGGCCGATGCCTTCAGTCCCGGGCCGCCGGATGCGCCGCCGCCAGCGACGCCTCCGCCGAACGCCGTCACGCTGTACGACGAAATCCAGCGACTGAAGTTGAACGTCGCCACCATTGCGCCAATTCACGGGCGCGGCGCGGTTCCCATCGCGGAATTGAAGAAGTTCATAGGCAAAGGCTAGCGGCCTTTGACAAGGTCTTCGTAATCGGCGGGGGTGTCGATGTCGGCGAAGGCTCCCACGTCGTGGATCTCGATGTCGCCTTCGCGAGTCGCGTGAGCTCGCACGACGGGCTTCGCGCCCGTCAACGGATCGGCGTGTCGCAACGCGTCAAACAGCGAGCGATCGATGAGCAGCGGATGGCCGTGCTCGGCGCCGCGCGAGGGCCGCACGACCGGAGCGTGCGTCTGCCGGTAACGATCGACGACAGCTCGAATGGTCCCCGCCGATAAAAGCGGGACATCGACGAGCGTCACCAGGGTCGCGACGACGCCCGGGCGATCGACCACGCGAAGGCCCGCGAGCAGCGACGACAGTTGTCCGGATTCGTGGTCGGCGTTCTCCACAAACCGCGCCGGCAGACCGCTGCGAGCGAACGTGCTCGCCACTGCTTCGGCCTCGTGCCCGACGACGACCACGACATCGTCAATGCCGGCATCGAGAAAGGTGCGGACAATTCGTGTGAGGAACGTCTCGCCACCTTCGCCGGCTGCGTCGTTCGGAGCGAGCGTCAGGTTGGCCTTGGGCCTGCCCATACGCGTCGACTTGCCGGCGGCAAGAACGATGACTGGGATCATGCAGGGTTCAGAAGTTCCGGGTTCAACTCCTGAACCCGGAACCCTGAACCCGAGTATGAGCTAGAATCGCGTGCATGAGTGACGGCGATCTTCAGATCCGGTGTCAGCGCTGCGGCGCCCAGATGGAAATGCGCGATCCGGGGCCCGGCATGCCGTGGCGGCCCGACCAGTTCTGGGTCTGCAACAGCTGCGGGCGGCATTTCTGGTCCACCTACCCACCGCCCAACCGAGAGAAGGCCAAGCCGGCCACCGAACCGGTCTCATGACTCCCTTCCGTCTCGATGATGGCGTCGACGACGACCTCGACGAAGAAGAAGACGACGACGAAGACGACGACGAGGACGAGGACGACAAAGAGCCCGGCGAAGATGACGATGACGACGAAGATGAGGACGATGATGACGAGGATGAGGACGAGGAAACGTGGCAGGTGACCGCGCCGTCCGCGATTACGCCAGAAGGTCGCCTTTGGCTTGACTTCAGCCTCCGAACTGCCTAGACTGGCGCAAATTTCTCGTCATTTCTCGTCTGGGCCTGCTATGCCAACTGGAACGATCGCTCGACTCCTCATTGACAAGGGCTTCGGATTTATCCGCGACGAGGGCGGCACCGAGCACTTCTTCCACCGCAGCTCGGTCCGTCAGAGCGTCTTCGAACTGCTGCGCGAAGGCCAGCGCGTGGAATTCACGATCGAAGAGTCCCAGAAAGGCCCCCGCGCGGGCGACGTCAGGCTGATCAACTAGCTCCAATCATCAATCCGCAATCATCAATCCGCAATTCGTAGGGCTCGCAGCACTGCCTCGATGTCGCTGAGGTCTGCCAGGACCACGTCGGCGCCGGCGGCGTCGAGCGACGCCATGTCGTAACTGCCCGTCGCCACCGCGAACGAGCGCGCGCCGGCCGCCCTGGCGCAGGCGACGTCGAGGGGCGTATCGCCGATGACCACGGCGTCATCAGGGCTAATCGCCGGTCCACCCATGGCGGCCACCGACGCCAGCGCCTTGGGGACCAACACGTTGCGATCGAGCGCCGCGTCTCCGAAGGCGCCTCCGCGAAAATAGCGCCATACGTCAAAGTACTCGAGCTTGACCTGCGCCGCGCGCTCGTAATTGCCGGTCAGCAGCGCCAGGTGCACATCGTCTCGAGCCGCGAGCTCGTCGAGCAACGGTCGGACGCCGGGCATGAGGCCCTTCCTCGGGCCCGGTTTTTCGATCTCGATTTCGAGGTAGTTCAGGTAGACGTCGTGGAACCGTGAGAGCTCGGGCGCATCGGCCGGTACGCCGTTGGCCGCGGCCAGTTCGGCCAGCACCCACGGGTCGGTGCGGCCGGCCATGGAGAACGTTTCAAGCGGCCTGGGGATGCCGCACAGCTCCCCAAAAGCCTGAAGGAAGGCGCGCGCCCCGGCGCGGCCCGTCAGCAGAAGGGTGCCGTCGATGTCGAAGAGGACGACTCGGGCGCGTGACAAGATCAAGTTACGCGAGTAACCTGTTGACCTCATCGACGATTCGAGAGGACTCCGTGAGGGCGCTAATCTCGACTTTGAGGGCGGCGAGGTTGCAGGCGATCGCGCCGTACGCGATTGTCGCGTGCACCATCGGCGGCAGGACCCCCACGTCGACGCTCGCGCCGAGGATCGCCGCCACCATCGTCACAGCCATAGCCAGCGTGCCGACGGAAAACACCGGCTTCCGCGTGGCTGCAATCCGGCGGTAGTGGTCGCCCGAGAGATTGCCCTCCTTCATCGCGTCCTTGACCGCCTTCCCCTTGCCGATGAGATAAAACATCATCATCGAGTGCGCGAGCAGCGTCAGGAGCGTCGAGAAGATCCCGAACGAAATATGGCGCGAGACGTCCGTTCCGCTAAGGCCAAGGATGGCAGCGCTGACGAGGCCGAGAAGGGCGACGGCAATGGATGTGAGAAGGGCTGGACCCACGGACTCATCATAGACCAAGCTCCGGCTTCAGCCGGACTAGTCGATCGTACTCGGCGCGCGGGAGCGACACGCTTCCAGGGGCAAGAGCGCCGTGGGACTGGTCGCCATGGAAATCTGAACCGCCAGAGACGGCGACGCCAAGCGTGGCCGCCATCGCGAGATAGCGTTTCGTTGCGTCGGCATCATGTTTGGTGTGGTACGCCTCAATGGCATCGAGGCCGGCTCGTACCAACGTGGGGATCACGGTGTCATCGCCGAGGAGCGCGGGATGCGCGAGCGACGCGAGGCCACGCGCCTCGTGGATTCGCGCGACGACTTCTTCGGGCGGCGCGCCTTGACGCGGGACGAACGCCGGTCTGCCGCGCGCGAGCCACCGCTCGAAGGCTTCGTCGGTCGTCGCCACATGGCCGTCCGCGACCAGCGCCCGCGCGATCCACGGTCGGCCCGCGGACTTGCGCGGGTTCTCGAGCGCAGGCCGCACGATGGCGTCTGCATCGAGATTGATGCCGAACGTTTTCAGCAGGTCGATGATCTGGCGGACGCGATCGACTCGCCGGATCCGTTGTTCCGTCAGGAACGTGTGGAGGTTCCCCGACGCCACGTCGACGAAATACCCGAGCACGTGAACATCGGCGCCCCGGCGGACTGCCGTGATCTCAATACCGGGCACGAACTCGATGCGTGCGGCGGCGCAGCTCTTACCCACCTCCTCGCACCCGGCCACCGTGTCGTGGTCGGTGACAGCCAGGACGGTGACGCCGGCCGCGGCGGCGCGGGCGACCAGTTCCTGAGGGCTGCACCGGCCGTCGGATTCGGTGGTGTGGGTGTGAAGATCGATCAATGCGTGAGCTTGGCGGCGCTGATACTCTTGCGCGTCCGCCGGCGGCCCTGCCGCTGGCGCAGCGATCGGTACTCCTGCATGAGCAGGTTGAGATGCTCCCGCTCCTCGTCTGCGAACTCGAGGAACACCTGCCGGCCCTCGGATTCCTCGAAGCGTTCGCCGTACCGCTTGAAGAACTGATGCGACCCGCGCTCGCACTTGATGCCGATGAGCAAGGCCTGCTGGTCGTTGACGCCATGGCGCAGCCGTTCCGCCCCGGCATCGAACAGCCCGCTGGCAGCGCCCTTGAAAAACAGGAACCTCGGCCGCGTTTCGAGCTGCGGATCCTTGGCGGCCAGATCGCGGTAGCGCTGCTCGAGCACACCGAGATGGTGCTTCTCTTCGGCCGCCAGCTTCTTGAACACGGAACGCCCGCGCGCGTCGCCGGCGGTCGTGGCGGCACGCGTGTAAAACTCCAGACCGCTCCGCTCGGTCGCGATGGCCATGCGGAGCGCATCGCGCGCGAACACCAGCTTGGTCGTGGTCCCGTCGACCGGCGGCGTCTTATGCCCCGTGCGGCAATCTTCGCAGGTCCCGTAGATCTGGACGACGGACTGCACGGCGGTGAATCCGCGCGAGGCCGCCACTTCTTCCATGAGCGATTCGACGTCGGAACTGAGAAACTCTGAGGACTGATGGCACTTGGTGCAGATGAGATGGAAGTGCCGTGGGTGCCGGTACGATGGCTCGAACCGCGATCGCCCTTCCCCGAAATCGACCTTGCGCGCGATGCCCGCCTCGACCATCCACTGCAGCGTGCGGTACACAGTAGCGCGGCCGATCCCTGGATCGACGCGGCGGACGAGATCAAACAGATCGTCCGCGCTCAGGTGCCCTTCTTGACGCAGAAACAGGTTCAGAATGCGGTCGCGTTTGCTCGAACGCTTGCCACCGACCGGATGGAGATTGGAGAGATCGGGAAGTGAAGGATCCACATCAAGTCTCAAGTGTGAAGTCTCAAGTCTGAAGACCTTGAGTCGCCCCGAGGTGCGAACGAGGCAGACTTGAGACTTGAAACTTGAGACTTACAGGGGACCCTTATTCCACGGAGAAGGACTGGCCGCAGCCACAGGTCGACTTCGCGTTCGGATTCTTGATGGTGAAGCCGCCGCCGGTCATCGTGTCGACGAAATCCACTTCGGCGTCGTTGAGATAGCGAATGCTGATGGGATCGACAAACAGCTTGACGCCGTGCGATTCGAAGACCTGGTCGCCAGCGCCCTGACCGTTCTCTTCGATCATCAGACCGTATTGGAACCCGGAGCAGCCGCCGCCCTGAACGAATACGCGGAGACCGCTGCCGGCTTTCTTCTCTTCAACGAGCAGTTCGCTGATTTTGGCCGCAGCCGTTTCGGATACGTTAATCATGGATACCTCGTTCGCCTCTCTTTGGAACGGCTCTCATTATACCAGCGAACCCCGGTTGGTATACTGAGCGGCCGGTTTCACGCCGTGTCACTCCCGGCACTAACGTCAGCCGCTGCAACACTATGCCGTATGTCCGCGCCGACTGGCCTTCCCGGGAGGCACTCCTCGAATCGGCCGCCGCCCGGGCAGACGCTGTGCTCGCCCACCGGCCGGACCTTGGGCCGGCCATCGACCTGCAGCGCCGGCTGCTCTCGCTCGTGATCGATCTGGCCCATACCATCGACAGCGGCCGCCGGCCTCGATTGTCGCTGCCGCCGAAGTACCTCGCGGCCAAGCTGGCGCGGGGCGTGCCCGCGCTTGCGGGCGAGCCGATTCCCCTGCCCGTGCAGGCTCTCGCGGCGGTGCTCCTTCGGCTGTGCGACGCGCTTGCGGCGGGCGGAGCCGGCGAGGCGGCGACCCATATCGGGGCGGCGATTGCCGACGGCACGCTGGACGCCGGATCGCTGCTGACCGCGTCGCTCGCGCGCGACCAGCACGCCATCCGCTCAGGCGCCGCGCACCGAGGGCTCGCGCCCGATCTCGTCTGGCTGGTGGCCGAGCTGGCTGTGGGACCGGTGGCCCACACGCTCCAGCGGACGCTGTTTGCGAACACGCCGAGCGCGCCGCTCCTCGACGCGCTCCAGGCGTGGCCGCATGGCTACTGCCCCGCGTGCGGCTCGTGGCCCGCCCTCGCCGAGGTCGTCGGCGGACATCGCGTGCTGCGGTGCTCGTTCTGTGCGGCCGGATGGGAGCTGCCAACCTACGCTTGTGTGTACTGCGGGGAGAGTGGCGAAGCGTTCGTCACCGCCGCTCCGGATGAGGAGCGGAAGGACCGGCGCATCGAGCTCTGTGGCAGTTGCGGCGCGTACTTCAAGACGGTCGATGCTCCGGCGCTCTCGCCGTTCCCGCTGCTCACGATCGCCGATTTGGACACGATGGATCTCGACGTCGCCGCCATCGAGCATCATTACGCACGCCCGCCTATGAAGGAATTCTCCAGGCTCAAGGCTTAGCGCGGCGAGCTTCGTAAGTCTCAAGTTTCAAGGCTCAAGTCTGCCTCATTCCCACGTCTGGGCAACCTGAACCGCCTTCAAACTTGAGATTTCAGACTTGAGACTTACACGTGTCCGGCGTCTGGGTATAATCCGCACGTCACACGCCATGAGCCTCACGCCGGGTACTCGCCTCGGCAGCTATGACGTCCTTGCGCTGATCGGCGCCGGGGGAATGGGCGAGGTGTATCGCGCCCGCGATACCAAGCTGAATCGCGACGTCGCGCTCAAAGTTCTGCCAGAGGCTTTTGTCCACGACCCCGACCGCCTCGCCCGATTCAGACGAGAAGCCCAGGTCCTCGCGTCGCTCAACCATCCCCACATCGCGGCGATCTACGGCCTTGAAGAAGCAAATGGCTCTCAGTTCCTCGTGCTGGAGCTGGTCGAAGGCGAGACGCTCGCGCAAAAGCTGGCTCAAGGCTCAGCACTCAAGGCTCAAGGCCTTCCCGAGGAAGAGGCCCTGGACGTGGCCCGCCAGATTGCTGACGCTTGTCAGGCGGCGCACGAGAAGGGGGTCATACACCGCGACCTCAAGCCGGCCAACATCGCGTTCAGCGCCGACGGTCAGGTGAAGGTGCTCGATTTCGGTTTGGCTAAGGCGATGGGTCCCGCCGAAGGCGCGGGGTGCGACGGACCTCACGAACTCTCCGACCTTGAGTCTGGCGGCGACGCAAGCCGGAGTCATTCTCGGCACCGCCGCTTACATGAGCCCTGAGCAAGCGAAGGGTCGCCAAGCGGACAAGCGAAGCGACGTGTGGGCCTTTGGGTGCGTGCTCTACGAGATGCTGGCGGGCAAGCGCGTGTTCGAGGGCGAGGATCTCTCCGACACACTGGCGTTCGTGCTGACGAAGGAGCCCGATTGGACCGCGCTGCCGCCGAACGTGCCTTCGTCTATCCGCATCCTTCTTAAAGGTTGTCTCGAGAGGGATCGCCGCCAGCGAATCGCCGACATCTCGACGGCACTATTTGTCCTCAAGGATCCTGCGAGCCTTACACCCGTCGGCGCAGCCGCGTCGCTCACGACGGTTCCGCAACCGCCCGGATGGCAGCGTGCGGTGCCGTGGGCTGCCACTGCGATCGCGACGTCCGCCGCGGTGGGCATGCTCGTCGTCTGGGCGCCGTGGAGCAAGACGCCACCGCCACTGTCGCAGCGTTTGAGCGTTGAGCTCGGTGCGGAGGTGTCGCTCATAACCACGACCGGCGCCAGCGCGATTCTCTCGCCCGACGGCCAGACACTGGCGTTCGTCGCACAGAAGAGCGCGAGTAGCACACCGCAACTCTACGTGCGACGTCTCGATCAATTACAAGCCACGCCTCTCTCTGGCACCGATAACGCTGGAAGTCCGTTTTTTTCTCCAGACTGGCAGTGGGTCGCGTTTTTTGCGGGCGGCAAGCTCAAGAAGATCTCGGTGACGGGCGGCGCCTCCGTCACACTGTGTGAGGCCTCCAACGGCCGCGGCGGCTGGTGGGCTGAAGACGGCACCATCGTGTTCGCGCCCAACAGCATCACCGGCACGAGCGTGTGGCGGGTGTCCTCAGCGGGCGGCAAGGCGGAATTACTGACGACGGTCGCTAACGGCGACTTCAATCACCGCTGGCCGCAGTTGCTGCCAGAAGGTCCTGCTGCAGGGCGGCTACTACTACGCTCGATACTTATCGAGCGGCCATCTCGTGTACCTCCACGAGGGTACGCTCTTCGCGGTGCCATTCGATCTCGCTCGCCTTGAATTCTCAAGCCAGCCTGTGCCCGTGTTGGAGGCCGTCACCACCAACAATGTTTCCGGTGCCCAGTACGCAGTGTCGAACAGAGGCACGTTGGTGTACCTGCCGGGCTCTGTGTTCTTGAATGCATCGCCGATCTCCTGGATGGACCGAGCGGGCAAGACGACGACGCTACGCGCAATGCCTGCGGATTGGAGCAACCCCCGTTTCGATCCCACTGGCGAGACGCTTGCCGTTGATATCAGCGACGGCAAGCAAACCGAGGTCTGGACGTACGAATGGACGCGCGACACGCTGACCCGGATGACATTCAACGGCTTGGATGACCGTAAACCGGTCTGGACGCCAGATGGTCGGCGGATGGTGTTCTCGTCCACCAGCGGCGATAAGGCGACATTGAACCTCTATTGGCGGAGGACGGACGGAACGGGCGACGTCCAGCGCTTGACCGAGAGCAAGAATTCACAGTACGCGGCTTCGTGGCATGCGAGTGGCAAGTTCCTGGCCTTCTTCGAGTCGAACCCGCAGACCTCCAACGACTTGATGATTCTGCCGATTGAGGGGGACGAAGCGACGGGGTGGAAGCCGGGCAAGGCGACAGCTTTTCTCAACACGCCAGCGAACGAGCTCGAGCCGATGTTCTCACCCGACGGCCGATGGCTCGCGTACGCGTCCAACGAATCTGGACGACAAGAAGTGTTCGTACGGCCGTTTCCAGGGCCCGGCGGCAAATGGCAGATCTCAACCGGCGGCGGCTTTGGGGCGACGTGGTCTCGAACGAAATCTGAGTTGCTCTATGGCACTCCCGACCGACAAGTCATGGTCGCTTCGTATTCAGTCGCGGGCGATTCCTTCCGCGCGGACAAACCGCGGCTCTGGTCTGAGACGCACTTCCTAACCCTCACAAGAAATCGCTCCTTCGACTTGCACCCGGACGGTGAACGCCTCGCGGTGGCGGCAGTGCCGGAGCAGACCGCCACCAAGCAGGATAAGGTTGTCTTCGTCTTCAACTTCTTCGACGAGCTTCGGCGACTCGCTCCTCCTTCAGCTCACTGAATTGGAAGCTCGCAGCAAGTCTGAAGTCTCAAGTCTGAAGCCTGCCTCGGTCCACCAACTGGCTTGATTGTTGAACAGGCGGCGGAACGATGCCTTCCGGCCCGCCTGAAGATCTCGGCCAACGAACCTTTCAATTCGCGTGTGACGTGTACGATTTCTGCCAGGAACTGTCACGACAGCCTGGACTTCCGCGACGGCTCGCCTACCAGCTATTTGATGTCGCCGGCTCTGTGGGAGCGAATCGAGAAGAGGCAAAAGCTGCCTACAGCCGTCGAGAATTCACGGCAAAGAATGCGATCGCGCTCAAGGAATGTCGCGAGGCCAAATACTGGCTCCAAATGGCCGAAGCAAAATCACTCGGCGACAAGAATAGACGCGCTCGATTGCTGCGAGAGTCTGATCAGCTGATCGCGACTCTGATGACGACCGTGAAGCGACTACAAACCCAGTTGGTAGACTGAGGCAGACTTGAGCCTTCAGACT
>JBGPHH010000065.1:0-17134 GCA_041484265.1 Vicinamibacteria bacterium | reverse complement strand
TCGACGATGAGAATGTGGTGTGGAGGCATGCCCGGATGGTCCACCGTACGGGGTGCAAGTTACGTGTTCGTGTCGACTTGGTTAAATGTGGGTTAACGCGCTTGTCGCACCGATGTGACAACGTCGGTGCAGAGCCGTCACATCGGTCGGTTACCCTACGCGCAATGGCAGGGGGTTGCGGTCAGGAGCACAGGGGGTGACAGTCACCGCCATCGTGTGCGCCTACAACGAAGCCCGCCTGCTGCCTGTTTGTCTCTATTCCCTCCTCGCTCAAACCCGACCCCCTGACGAAATCATCGTCGTCAACGTTACGCGCACGAATTAACAGTGGCGTAACACACGCGAAGTACTGCGGATATGCCGGGCCGTTACTGTGTGCGGCATACGCTCACAGAAATGATATTCCCGTGAGTAAGGAGGATTCTTTGCGACGCACTCTTGCCTTGATTGCCACGATGGTGCTCTTCGCTGGTACGACGTCGGCGCAGGTGACGCCGGCCGCCGGGTTCACGCCGCCTGACGACACACCGTCGCTCCGGGTCGGCATGACCATGTTCACCGACTTCACGTACCAGCAGAGTCCCAAGATAAGCGACGCCGACGGAAATCAGGTCAGCCTGAGCCAGTTCCAAATCGGCCGCACGTACCTCAATTTCACCGGCAACGTGTCTCACATCGTCAGCTACCGCATCACACCGGACATCGCGCGCGAGACCAACGCGACCCCAGCGCTCAGCGGCAGTTACATCTTCAGAATCAAGTACACGTTCGCGCAGTTCAGTCTCGACGACTGGATTACGAACAGCAAGGGGAATTGGGTGCGTTTGGGGATCCAGCAGACGCCGTGGGTGGATTTCGAGGAAGGGATCTACCGCTATCGGTTTCAGGGAACAGTGTTTTCGGAGCGCGAGAATATCGGCCCTGGCGGTCCTGGCGGCTTCCTCTCTTCATCGGACGCGGGTGCTTCATTCCACTACAACTTCCCGTCAAATTACGGAGATGTTCACGCTGGCATCTACAACGGCGAGAAGTACAACAAGGCCGAAACGAATGACCAGAAGTCATTTCAATTCCGCGGCTCGGTTCGGCCGTTCGCCACGATGGATCCCACGCTGCGCGGTTTGCGGGCGCACTTCTTCTATGACAAGGACAGTTATGTCGTGAACGCCGAACGGACGCGCCTCATCGCTGGGCTGACGTACGAGCACCAGTACGTCAACATCTGCTACCAGTACTTGGATGCTCACGATCAGACCACGGCCCTCGGAACGCCGTTCGACCAGGAGGGCAAGGGCTACTCGATCTGGGCGACACCGAAACAGGGCACAGGCAACGTCGGCTGGGAAGGATTACTGCGGTACGATCATTTGATTCCGGACAACCGGTCGATCGTCGTGGTCCCGGACCCGACCGGCACGAACATCACCTACGACTCCCAGGCGAGAGACCGGACGATTGTCGGCGTCGCCTACTGGTTCCCGCACACGGGCGGCGCAACGGCCGCTCTCCTGTTTGACTACGACATTCAAACCTTTGGTCCGGGCGTGCCTGGGGCCGGTGTCCCAGGTGCCAATGCCTCTCAGACAACGACCAAGAAGATCGCCGTCCATGGTTTGTTCACCTTCTGAGACTTCAAGTGGAGGTTGCTCGATGAAGCCGATGCACAGGGTACTGGCCACGATCGCGGTGGTCGCGGTCATGGTGGGCGCGGTTGCCGCGCAGACGATGAAGATCAACGGAGCGGGCGCGACGTTCCCCAATCCGATCTACCAGAAGTGGATCTCCGAATACAACAAACTGCACCCAAACGTGGAGATCAACTATCAGTCAATCGGGTCGGGCGGCGGCATTCGCCAGCTCACCAATCAGACCGTGTTCTTTGGGGCAAGCGACGGTCCGATGACCAACGACCAGCTCGTTGCGGCGCCAGGTAAAGTGCTGCATTTCCCGACCGTGCTCGGCGGTGTCGCACCTATCTATAACATTCCAGGCGTCAGCGCCGAGCTCAAGTTCACGGGTCAAGTACTCGCAAACATCTACCTCGGCAAGATCACCAAGTGGAACGATCCGGCGATTGTCGCCCTCAACGCGGGCGTTAACATTCCCGGCATCGACATCACCGTTGTTCACCGGTCGGACGCTTCGGGCACGAGCTACATCTGGGTCGACTACCTGTCAAAAGTGTTGCCGGAGTTCAAGATGAAGGTTGGCGTGAACACTGCCGTCAATTGGCCGGTCGGTGTCGGCGGGAAGGGTAACGAGGGAGTGGCGGGCCTCGTGACACAGACGCCCGGATCGATCGGCTACGTCGAGCTCATCTATGCGCTGCAGAACAAGATCAGCTATGGCAGCGTGCAGAACCTGGCCGGTGAGTTCGTGAGGTCTTCGGTTGACTCCGTGACCGCGGCGGCTGCGGCGGCCACTACCGCAATGCCGGCCGACTTCCGCGTCTCGATCACCAATGCGCCAGGCAAAGGCGTGTATCCGATCTCGTCGTTCACGTGGTTCTTGCTCTACGAGAATCCGAAGGATAAGGCCCAGTCCAAGACGATGGTGGAGTTCGTGAAGTGGGCGTTGACCGACGGTCAGAAGTTCTGCAACGAGCTGGGTTACGCGCCCTTGCCGGCCAGCGTCGTGCAACTCGAAATGGCTGCACTGGCAAAGATCAAGATAGGGTAGCGCCGCCTCGTGCGGCCGGCGCAATCAAGTTCGGATAAGATGGCCAGGCGTGCGCGGCAAGGCTAAGACTGGTGACCTCGGATTCCGTATGGGGACGGGCGCGTTTGCGCTCGCGCTCGTCCTCATCGTCGTCGCGATTGGTTTTGAGTTGTCGCGTCAGTCGATGTTGTCGATCCAGAAGTTCGGCCTGAACTTCTGGCGAACTCAGACTTGGGATCCGGTCGCCGGCGAATTCGGCGCGTTGCCATTCATCTGGGGCACGCTGTATTCCTCGATTCTCGCCCTGCTGATCGCGACCCCAGTTGCTCTCGGGATCGCGGTCTTCATTTCCGAGCTTGCGCCAGCCCGCCTGAGACAACCGCTCGTGTTCCTGACGGAGCTTCTCGCAGCGATTCCATCCATTGTCTATGGCCTGTGGGGCATCTTTGTCCTGGTGCCGGCCGTCCGAGCGCTCGAGGTGGCGGCGCCCGGCTGGATGAGGCAGCTTCCGCTCTTTAGCGGCCCTCCACTCGGCGTCGGCATGCTTTCCGCCGGGCTGATTCTCGCCATCATGGTCGTTCCGTTCACTTCGTCTGTCGCACGGGAGGTTCTCAAGTCGGTTCCTCTGTCGCAGCGGGAAGGGGCCTACGCGCTCGGTGCCACGCGCTTCGAGGCGATTCGGGCGGCGTTGTACTACGCCAGGACCGGCATTATCGGCGCCATCATGCTGGGGTTTGGCCGCGCCCTCGGCGAGACGATGGCGGTGACGATGGTGATTGGGAATAGCCCGAAGATTTCTGCTTCGCTGTTTGCGCCGCAGTACACGATGGCGGCGGTCTTGGCAAATGAGTTCACCGAGGCGGCCGACGATCTCTATCTGGCCGCGCTCGTCGAGATTGGCCTCGTCCTGTTCATCATCACGCTCATCGTCAATTCGCTGTCGCGGCTGCTCATTTGGAGCATGGCGCGTCAGCCGAAGGCGGTCGGTGCCGCCACCGCGGCTGTCCCTGCAGTGGAGTCGGCCGCATGACTCAGCCTGGCATCGCGTCGCCTCACGCCGCGTCCGGCTCGAGCCGGACGAGAGTGCGCAAGATCCTGTCCTCGCTCTTCGTCGGGTTCTGCGCGTTGTGTGTGTTGGTGGCGCTCGTGCCGCTCGCGCTGGTTCTGTTTTTCGTAATCAGTCAGGGGATTCGTTCCCTCAACTTCGATTTTTTCACCCACATGCCGACCCCGGTTGGAGAGCCTGGCGGGGGCATGGCGAACGCCATTGTCGGCACGCTCATGCTGACCGGGCTCGGGTCGCTCCTGGCGATTCCTATCGGAATCGTGAGTGGCGTGTACATGTCTGAATATGCCGGGAGCCGCCTGGCAAGCCTCGGGCGCTTCGCGGCCGACACGCTCAACGGCGTGCCGTCGATCGTTATTGGCGTGTTTGCCTATGGAATCGCCGTGCTGCCGTTCAAGCAGTTCAGCGCTCTGGCCGGTGGCCTGGCGCTCGGCATCATGATGATTCCGATCATCGCGCGCACGACCGAAGAGCTGCTGCTGCTGGTCCCCAACAGCATGCGCGAGGGGGCACTGGCGCTCGGTGCGACGCGGGCGAGAGCGGTCTTTAGCGTAGTGCTGCCAGCGGCGCTGCCCGGCATCATCACGGGCATCGTGCTCTCGCTGGCGCGCATCGCCGGCGAGACGGCGCCATTGCTTTTCACCGCGTTCAATAACCGATTCTTCACGACCAGCTTGAGGCAGCCGATAGGGTCGCTGACTGTGCAGATCTATACGTACGCCATCTCGCCGTACGAGGACTGGCATCGACAGGCGTGGGCCGGCGCGCTCGTCCTCGTGATGATCGTGCTGGTGTGCTCGCTGCTGGCGCGCTTCGCGACCCGGAAGCTGGAGCGGCTGGCCTCCTAGGTCGAGGCCCGTCACGGACGTCGTGCGCGGCACGCTACGACGCGGCCGGTTTCACTTCCTTGACGCGCACCGTCGTGCCGGCGCGAATCTCGTCGGTCCCGCGTGCCGCAATTTCGTCGCCCGGCCGCAAATCGCCAAACACTTCCGTCAGTGGTCCCGAGGCAAGCCCGGTCCTCACGTCGATCCACTCCGTCGTGCCGTCGCGGATCCGAATCACGAACGTACGGTCGGTGGTGCTCGTCACACTGCCGGTGGGCACCATCAATGATGGGCCTGGCCGGTGCACGGGCCACCGAACCTGACAAAACGTCCCCGATGCCAGCCGTCCATCGGTATTGCTGACCTCGAGCTCGACCGCCATTGTCCGGGTCTTCACGTCGACGGCGTGCGCGATGCGCGCGACGGTCCCCGAGAACGTCTGAGCTGGATATGCGGGCACGGTGAAGGACATCACGGTCCCGGTGGTTACATTCGCGATGTACGCTTCGGGGACGGGTACGACGAGCCGCAGGCGATCGTTTTGAATGAGTCGCACCATCGGCATCGCCGCGGCCTGTCCGCTGCCGGGGCCGATGAGCGCCCCGGTATGGACGTTGCGCTCCGTGATCACGCCATCGAAAGGTGCGGTCACTCTCAAGTAGCCTTCCATTTCTGTGATCGACTGGAGTCCCTGGCGCGCGCCTTCGATGTTCTGTTGCGCCGCCGCAATCTGACTCTGATCTGCCTCCACGGACTTCTGCGCGAGGACGAGATCGTTGCCGGCGACGACGCCTGGGGTGGCCGAGGCGGCCCTCAATTTGTCGTACGTGCTCGCGTCGGCATCCGCTTTCGATCGTGCGACAGCCAGTTGTGCCTCGGCGCCCTGCAGCTTGGACTGCGCTTCGGACCGCTGGGCCACAAGCTCTGGTGCCTCGAGCTCCGCTATCAGCGCTCCAGCTCGGACGCGCGATCCGCGATCGACCTGGATCGCCTTCACGAATCCGGTCACCTTCGAGTAGATCGCGACGGTCTGGTAGGGGTCCAGTTGGCCCGGCATCGAGAGCGTCACGTTCACCGGTTGTTCAACGACGCGAACGACTTCGATCGTCGGTGGGCCGGGCTGTGCCGCCGGCTTGTCAACCTGCGCCGACCCGGTGTCTCGGCACGCGGTCAACCCGAGCGAGAGGACGAGAGCTGCGGCTGCCATCAGCGGCAGTTCGACGACACTGATACGGGTCTTCATACACTTCCTCGCGCGTGATGGGCGCTCTCTGCGTCGTCCGGATCCAACGAGGCCGAGGCAATACCGGCGGACTGCTGCACGAGCGAATACACCGACGGCAAGACAAACAAAGTTGCGAAGGTCGCGGCGGCGAGACCGCCGATCACGGCACGACCAAGGGGCGCGGTCGCGTCGGCTCCTTCACCAAAGGCGAGGGCCATCGGTACCATCCCGGCGATCATCGCGGCGCTCGTCATCAACACCGGCCGCATGCGCGCCCTGGCCGCATGAATCGCCACATGCAACGCGGTGCCTCCATGGCGCCGTGTCTCCTCGGCAAACGTCACCAACAGAATGGCGTTCGCCACGGCCACTCCGATGGCCATGATGGCGCCCATGAACGACTGCACGTTCACCGTCGTTCCCGTGGCCGCGAGCATCAGAACCACTCCTGCCAGCACGGCCGGCACCGTGGAGACCACCACAAATGCGAGACGCAGCGATTGGAAATTGGCGGCGAGCAACAGAAAGATCACCACGACAGCCACGAGCAGACCGGCGGCGATATTTCTGAGCGTCTCCCGCATCGGCGCGATCTGGCCGCGGACCATCACCGTTGCGCCGCGCGGCGCCGCACCGGCCCGCGCGATGGCCTGGTCGACACGGGTCGCGATGCGCCCGAGGTCTTCGCCGGCCACGTTGGCCGAGAGCGTCACCATTCGTTGGCCGTTGAATCGATCGTACTCGCCGACGATCGTTCCGTTCTCAATCCGCGCCACGTCGCCGAGCAATGGGTGTGACGCGCCATCCGCCGTCACCGGGACGACGCGCAGATCGTCTAAGGTCGTCATCCGGGGTTGGGGGATTTCAATTTGCACCTGGAACGCGATACCGGTTCGAGGGTCGGCCCAGAAGTTCGGGGCGACGAATCGGCTGGACGAGGTCGCCGCGGCGAATGACCGCCCGATCTGATCGACGGTGACCCCAAGCTGTCCGGCGCGCTGCCGATCCACGTTGACATTGATCGCCGGGTAATCGAGCGCCTGCTCGACCTGCAGGTCGCGGAGCGTCGGAATCCGCGCCAGCTCATCTCTTACGGTCGCGGCATACGTTCGTGTCGCCGCGAAATCAGGACCTGTGATGGCGACCTCTACCGGCGTCGGCGCACCGAAGTTCATGATGCGACCCACGATGTCGCCAGGCTCGAACGAGAACTGTGCGGCGGGAAACCGCGCGGCGAGCCGATGGCGCAGTGCCTCCTCGAAGTCGTTGAGCCGAAGCGGCGCCTCCGGCTTGAGCGCCACCTGCAGCACACCCTCGTGCGACCCACCGGTCCACAGGAAGATCGTATTGATCGGATAGGACGAGGGTTGCACGCCGACGTAGCCCAGTGTGATATCGACATTACCCGGACCGGCCGCTTGCTTGATCTCGTCGAGGACGCCGCCGGCGAGTTGCTCGGTGGACTCGAACTTGGTGCCGGCCGGCGCTCGGAAGCGCAACTGAAACTGGTGCGCGCCAGAGGCTGGAAAGATTTCGCGTCCGAGCCGCAGCCCAACGGTGGCCACGACCGCCACGGTCGCGATGGCATAGGCGGCCACGAGCAGTCCACGCGCCGGGGCCAGGCGGTGCAGCACCTGCGCCAGGCGATTGCGGAGTCGTTCGACCCAATCGTGCGCGTGCAATTCACCTTCCGGGGACTGACGGTGCTTGTCGAGCAACCAGACGGACAGCACCGGGACCAGCGAACTCGACAGGAGGAACGACGCGATCATCGAAAACCCGACGGCGAGCGACAGCGGCACGAACAGCGATTGCGATACTCCCGTCATGAAGAAGGAAGGGACGAACACGGCGACCACCGACAGCATCGCCAAGAGCCGCGGCACGACCACCTCGCCGCTCGCATCAAGAACGCCGCGGGCGGTCGGCGTGCCTCGGGCCAGATGCGTGTGGATGTTCTCGATCGCGACCGTCGCCTCATCGACGAGAATGCCGACGGCCAGCGCCAGACCACCGAGCGTCATGATGTTCATCGTCTGGCCGGCGCCCCAGAGGGCGACGACGGCGGTGAGCAAGGCGAACGGAATGGTGATGACCACGATGGCGGAGCTGCGCCAGTCGCGCAGGAACAGCAACACCACCAGGCCCGTCAGGAGTGCGCCCAGCACCGCCTCGCGCAGGACCGATTGCAGCGCGCCGGACACGCTGCCCGACTGATCGAGCTCATAGGAGACCGTGATGTCGTCGGGCACGAGCGCCTGGAACCGACCGAGGTTTGCCTTGACCTCGGCGACGACGGTCAGCGTCGACGCGTCGGGGCGCTTGGTGACGGGAATGTAGACGGCGCGGCGGCCATTCACCAGCGCATAGGCCGTCGGAATGTCCGTGCTGTCGCTGACCGATCCGATGTCGCGCATGAACACGGTGGGGCCGGCACCGGTTCGAATGGGCAGCTCGAGGAGATCATTGATATTCGACACGACGGAATTGACCGGCGAGATGCGGGTCAGATCTCCGATGTTCACACTGCCAGACGGCATGATCACGTTGCCCGTCGTGAGCGCACGGATCACCTCGTCGGGCGCCATGCTGTACGAGCGCAGGCGATCGGGATCGACCCGAATGACGATGGTCCGCTGGCTGCCGCCAAACGGCGGCGGCGAGGTCAGCCCGTCGAGCGTCGCAAACTGCGGCCGGACGCGATTGAGCGCGAGATCCTGGATTTCCCCGAGACTGCGGCTCTCACTCGAGAAGACAAGATAACCGACCGGCACGGTCCCCGCGTCGAACCGCATGATGAACGGCCCGACGGTTCCCGGCGGCATGAACGCGCGCGCGCGGTTCACGTACCCGATCGTCTGCGCGAGCGCCTGCGCCATGTCGGTTCCAGGGTGAAACGTCAGCTTCAGCAGGCTGGTGTTTTGAATCGACTTCGACTCAACGCTCTCGATGCCGTTGACGTAGAGGAAGTGGTACTCGTAGTAGTACGTGATGTACCCCTCCATCTGTGCAGGACTCATGCCGCCGTACGGCTGTGCGACGTAAATCACCGGCAGGTTGAGGTCCGGGAAGATGTCCACCCGCATCCGACTGACGGCGAACACCGCGGTGAGGGCCACCGCGATCGCGGCGACCAGCACGGTAATCGGACGACGGAGCGCGGCGCGAATCAACCACATGGCTCCACGACTCCTGAGTTACGGATGCACGAGGTTCAAGAACGACGTGAGATTCCCCTGCGCGACGGCCTGTGCGAACAGTGCGCGCCAGACGTCGACACGCGCCATCTGATCCTGCACTTCGGCTTGTGCGAGGAGACTTTGTGCGTCGGCGACCTCGATGATGCCCGTCAGCCCCGCCTGGTACCGAGCGGTCGCTTGCGCTTCGCTCTGGCGGGCCGCTGCGAGTTGAACCGGGGTGTTGGCGGCCACCGCGCGCGCGGCCTGTACCAATGTGGCCGCCGCTTGCTGCTGACTCGTAATGGCCAGGAGGGCTTCGTCGTACAAGGCGCTTTCCGCCCGTTCGGACGCCGAGACAGCGGCCTTCCGGGCCCGCAGGCTGGAGAAGTCAAAGACGTTTGGAAACACGACCTGGACCCCGGCCGCCCAATTCGCCCGATCGAGGCCGAGGCCGTCGACGCCGCCATCGAAGGATCCGTCTGGGCTCGCGCCACTGCCGCGCGCGAACACGCTCGACTGCACGTACAGGTGGGGGAGATCGGTCCGCGCCAGTACATGCTCCTGCGCCCGCACCGTCTCGACGGCGGCTTGGTGGATCTGGGCGAGCGGATGCGACGTGGCCGCTCCCGTCGCGAGATCGGTCATGGGAACTTGATCGAGCAGACTTGCGGACTCAATCGCGACCGGGCCGGTCATGACACCCAACACGCGTGCCATGGTCGTCTGGGCAAGGGCGCGAAAGGCTTGTGCCTGGATGAGGCGCGTTTGCGCGGCCGATTGCTCCGCGTCGGCCCATGACGCCTCTGCACCGGGGCGCAGCTGATTGTCGACGAGTGCGTGCGCCGTGCGCGCGAGAGTCGTGCGTCGATCGACATCGGCTTGCGCAGCTGTGACTGCGCGCTCTGCCGCCATGATGTTGAAGAACGCAGTGCCCACGGCGCTCTGGACGTCGAGGCGGGTCAACGCTTCGTTGGCTCGCGCTTGCGTGACGGCCGCCTCGGCCCCGCCCACAGCGGCGCTCCGCAAGCCAAAATCGAGTGGCTCCCACGTGAACAGCGCACCGGTCGCGCTGCTCCACACACTCTGACTGGATGCCGAAGGCAGGACGGGACCCGACAGCGCCGGAATCACCGACTGTGGCAGAACCTGGCCGAAGACGTTGTTCGCGGTCGCGCGGTTCGACTGCCATAACGAATCAAGCCGCGGGAGATAGGCGCCGCGCGCCACGCTGACGCCTGCGGTGGAGGCGTTCACCCGCTCCAAGGCGGCGCGGACGGTCGGGTAGTGGTCGACGGCGTACTGAATCGCCTGATCGATCGTGAACGCCTGGGGCGCCGCCTGTTGGGTTGAAGTCTGCGCCCAAACGTCAAGTGGCAGGGCCAGGGCACCCACCAGCATGGCTATGTGCACGCGTCGTCGCATCATCGCAGAGCCTTGCTCACTATATCGTAAACCGTCTACGAGTGTCGTAATATCACTCGCCGACAAGGCGACTGTCAAACGAGCGGACGGGCGACTTGAGTCTCAGCGCGGAGAGGTGCGATGCGCGGCGGAGGTTGTGGATTGGCGTCGCTTTGCACGGGCCGCTTTCGAATGAGGCGATGTCGCGTGGCGGTGACCAACTTCGCGATAGAGCTCGTCGAGTGATTCGCGAACCCGCTTCAACACGTCGTGTCCGCGGGGCGTGAGGCGGTAGACCCGCGCCGCCTTGGACCGCGTGGGTTCGGTGGCTCGAAGCCACCCGTGTGCGGCCATTCGCGAGAGCATCGGGTAGAGTGTGCCAGGGCTGAGGTGGTATCCGTGATGCCGCAATTCCTCGAGCATCCAGTGGCCGTAGACACCCTCTTCGTCAGCATGATGGAGGATGTGGACTTTCCAAAACGCCAGGAGGAACTCGCGGGCAACTGGATCGCGCATGGCTTCGCGATTCTAGCATCACGATTCGTAATCGATAGTCGATTACGGCGCCGGCCGTTCTGGTGCCATGCGATGGTGACGCGACCGAGGTGACCGACCAGGCGCCAGAGGTCGACCGTCGTTCCCATGAGATGGGGCAGGTCCCCCAACCTCTGTCGCGTGCACACGTTGCGGCCACTCCGAGAGAGTTAACACACCTTTTACATGGCGTCCTGTCGAACTGACATAGCGTAGACGCTTCAGGTGGAGTACAGAACGGAGGGCCAAGATGGTTTTTGAGAAGACACTTGTCCGGGCAGGTCACGTGCGATCGTTTCAAATCCTTTGGGGACCTGCCGGTTGGGAAGTCTCTGAGCAGGGCGAGGATCAGGCCGCCCAACGACTGCGGTACACGGACTGGCATCGGGTCGAGCGGGCGGTCGCGCGCTTCACGCGGGAGATCGACGAGTTGCGTCGGGACGGCTGGACTGAGTCCTAAGCACCGACAACTTTATTTCGTAACGTTCCGATTCCCTCAATCTCCGTCTCGATCAGATCCCCATCCTTGAGATACTCCGGCGGCGTGCGGCCGAGGCCGACGCCTTCCGGCGTCCCAGTCGCGATGATGTCGCCGGCTTCGAGCGTCATGCCCTTTGACAGCCATTCGATAATCGCGTCCACCGGGAAGAGCATCTCGGAGGTGTTCGCATCCTGCCTGGTCTCGCCGTTGATACGCAGGGTGATGTGCTTGGTCTGCGGATCGCCAAACTCGTCGGCGGTGACGACCACCGGTCCCATCGGGCAGCACCCGTCCAGGCTCTTGCCTTTGAACCACTGGACGTGCCGGGCCTGCAGATCTCTTCCAGTCGTATCGTTGAGGACGGTGTAGCCGAAGACATGGCGGAGCGCGCGGGCGCGCGGGATATTCTTTGTCTCCGCACCGAGGATCACACCGAGCTCGGCCTCGTAGTCAAGCTGTTCGGTGACGGATCGATCCCAGGGGATCGCATCGTAAGGCCCGTTCACCGTCGTAGGTGCCTTGCTGAAGAAGACCGGGGCCTGGGGGATCTTTGCCTCCCGCCCGCGCGCGGTAGCCGATTCGATCGCATGGCTCCTGTAATTCAGGCCAAGGCAGAAGATGTTCTTCAGCGGCCGCGGGATAGGCGCGTGCCAGTGAACATCCTTCATTTCGTACGTGTCGTACGTGTCCGGCTTCAGCCGGACCGTGCCCATCAACTCCGCCATCCTTCGCCACGCCTCCGGTCCTGCCTGAATCAACTCGAGCAGGCTCGCAGGCGGGGAGCCTGGCCACTTCCCAGCTGCGAGCGCCTTCACGTCCACGATACGGTTGTTGTTCATGGCGCCGAGGCGTGGCGTTCGGTCGTTGGGGAGCGAAAACGTCAAATATTTCATGAGGGCGAGCGGGATTATATCAAGGGGGTCTTGCCGATGGCGTCCAACTGACGCTTGAGCGTCAGTTCGTCGAGGGCTTCGAGGCGCAGGCTCGTGAAGATCTTGATTCGCGCGTCGAGCTCGCGAAACGCGCGGTTGAAGGCCCGCCGCTTGTCCTCATCCGATCCCTCGACCGCGGCCGGGTCCGGAATGCCCCAATGCGCCGTCATCGGCTGCCCGGGCCAGATTGGACACACCTCGGCCGCCGCATGGTCGCAGACGGTGAATACGAACTGCAGGTGCGGCGCGCCGGGCACCGCGAACTCATCCCAACTCTTGCTGCGAAGTCCATCGATCCGGAGCCGATTCTTCTCGAGCACGTCGAGGGCGAGGGGATGGACCGCAGCCTTTGGGTGGCTTCCGGCACTGAACGCGCTGAAGCGACCTTTTCCCCAGTAGTTGAGCAGGGCCTCGGCCATGATGCTGCGCGCGGAGTTTCCCGTGCAGAGAAACAGGACGTTGTAATGGGTCATAGGATGGTTCGCTGGGTTCACGAGGTTCTCAGGGTTCACTCGGTTCGTTCAGCCAGCGGAATAGGACTGTCGCGGCGGCCGCGCCGAGCGTCTGAGCGACGAGGAACATCGGTACGTCCGCGGGTCGGATCCCGCTGAACGTGTTTGTCAACGATCGCGCCACAGTCACAGCCGGATTGGCAAATGATGTCGAGGCAGTGAACCAGTAGGCGGACGTGATGTAGGCGCCCACCGCGAAAGGCACCGCGTCCGGGCGTCGCCTGGTGCAACCCACAATCACAGCAAGCAGTCCAAAGGTGGCCACCGCCTCGCTGAATGGCTGTGCGAATCCCGCACGAGCGTGAGTGGACCAGACGAATGCCGGCTCTCCAAACATGATGTTGGCGCCCGCCACACCCACGACAGCTCCAACGATCTGTGCAGGAATGTACGCCAGCACCGCACGCCAGGAGAGGCCCCCGAGACTGGCGTCAGAAATCGACACGAGGGGGTTGAAGTGCGCACCTGAGATCGGCGCGAACGTCAGAATGAGCGCGATGAGCGCCGCGCCGGTCGCGAGCGAATTGGCCAGGAGCGCGACCGCGACGTTGCCGCCGGAGAGTCGCTCGCCCATGATGCCCGACCCGACCACGGCCGCCAGGAGCAGGGCGGTCCCGACAAACTCGCTCGAGGCCTTCTTCAAAAGAGGCACGTTCGGCGCCCTAGGTCGCGGGTTTGGTTGCCCGGATGAAGGCGCTGGCAAACGTCCCTTCCGCCTTCGATCCGCCGCAGCAGCCGGCCGCACTCCCAGGGATCGCGTCGGACTCATAGACGCGCCAGGGCTCGACGTCGATGTCCCCGAAGCCGGCCCGCGTGAGCGTTGCGCGGTACTCGGATTCTTCAAGCGCCCCTGCGACGCAGCCCGCCCAAGACTCGACATCATGGCGAAGAGCCTCTGGCACGTGGCCGCGAACGATGATGTCGGACACGGCGAACCGGCCTCCGGGCTTGAGGACACGAAATGCCTCCCTGAGGACGCGATCCTTGTCCGTGGCCAGGTTGATGACGCAGTTGGAGATGATGACGTCAACCGAGTCATCGGGCAGTGGCATCTGCTCGATATCGCCCTTCAGGAATTCAACGTTCCCCACGCCTGCCTTGCGCTGATTCTCGCGCGCGAGCGCCAGCATGTCGTCGGTCATATCGAGGCCGTACACCTTGCCGGTCGATCCGACACGGTGGGCCGATAGCAGAACATCGATCCCGCCGCCAGAGCCGAGATCGAGCACCGTGTCGCCAGGGTGCAACTCGGCCAGTGCCGTCGGGTTGCCGCATCCAAGCGACGCGTTGACAGCCTCGCGGGGAAGGGCGCTCGTTTCCTGCTCGGTGTAGAGATTCGAGGTGATCGGATCCGGGCCGTGGCATCCGCAGCCAGCCGACGATCCCGCGTCGGTTCGGGGCGTGCAGCACGCGCCGGTCGCGCTGGGCGCAGCCGCCTGTCTCGCGAGCGCGCCGTACTTGTCCTTGATGATCGTTTTGAGGTCGGTCTCATTCATGGCTGGTCCTCCGAGAGCGATGGCGTATAATATACGTCAACACGAATATATGGACAAGCACATATATGAGCTCCAGCGGGCGCTGCAGGCCCTGGCCGACCCGACCCGCCTCCGCATCGTCGGCCTGCTGGCGGGCGGCGAGATCTGCGTCTGTCACATCTATGAAGCGCTGCAGATTCCGCAGCCCAAGGCGTCGCGGCACCTGGCGTACCTGCGTCGGGCCGGCCTTGTGGAGACCCGCCGCGACGGCCTGTGGGTGCACTACCGACTCGCGCAGCCTGATGACGCGAGCGTGAGGACTGTGCTGAACGCCGCCGTCCACACCCTCGGCCATGATCCGACCAGCCAGGCGGACGAGAAACGTCTGACGAAGAGTGTTCCGCGCCGAAGCTCAAAGCGCGGGCGCTTGCCGATTGTCGCCTGCTGCGCCGGCTAGACTGCCGACTGGTGACTGCCGACTGGTGACTGGTGACTGGTGACTACACTCTCACCCCCGCCTGTATCACTCCGTCCTTGGGCACGATGATGATCCCATTGCGGATGTAGTAGCCGTCCCCGTCCGCCTCCTGGACACCCGCCTCGTTGACCAGCCGGACGTCGTCGCCAATGCGCGCGTTCTTGTCGACGATGACCCGATCCAGGACGACGTTCTGCCCGATGCCCAAGCGCGGCCGGTCGCCCTGTTCCGGCGCGACATCGTCGAGCTCGTAGTAGTCGGCGCCGAGCAGCACCGACCGCCGGACGGATGTGCCGGGCTGGATGATCGCGCGGATGCCGACAATCGAATCCTCGATCGTGCAGCGGTCGAGCGTCGAGCCTTCGGCGATCACGGCATTGCGCACGGTGCAGTCGGCGAGGCGAGACCCGGGCAGGAAGCGCGCGTGCGTGTAGATAGGACAGCGGGAGTCATAGAAATTAAACGGCGCATCGGCGCCCGTGAGATCGATGTTGGCCTTGTAGAAGGAATCGACCGTTCCGACATCGGCCCAGTAGCCCCGAAACAGATGCGACTCGACCTGGTATCGCTCGAGGGCGGCAGGAATGACCTCGCGGCCGAAATCCTTATAGCTGTGCTGTTCGAGCACGTCGAAGAGCGCCGCACGTGAGAAGACGTAGATGCCCATGGACGCGACAAACGGCTTGTCTGGCGTATGGCCCGCCACGGTCGAGTGGGCGGGAATGCTCTGGCCGATCTCCTCGAGCCGCGCTGGTGAAGGCTTTTCTTCGAACGCGATGATGTGTCCGGTCCGGTCGAAGCGGAAGATGCCCATGGTTGAGGCATCCTGCACGCTCACCGGACACGCCGCGACCGTGACGTCCGCGCGCTTATCGATGTGCGCATCCATCAACTCGTTGAAATTCATCCGATACAGTTGATCGCCTGCCAGAATGAGATAGTAATCGGCGCCGTAACGCGCGAAGTGCCGCGTGGCCTGGCGCACGGCATCCGCCGTCCCCTGAAACCAGTTCGGGTTGTCGGGCGTCTGCTCGGCCGCGAGGATTTCGACCGAACCCGGGCTGAACAGATCCAGGCGATACGTCTGCGAGATGTGCCGGTTGAGCGACGCCGAGTTGAACTGCGTCAGGACAAAGATGCGGCGGATCTCGGCGTGCAGACAATTGGAAATCGGGATATCAATCAGCCGGTACTTCCCGGCGATGGGCACCGCGGGCTTCGATCGGTGCTGCGTCAGCGGAAAGAGGCGCGTGCCCCGGCCGCCGCCGAGGATGAGCGCGAGCACTTCGTTGTTTACCGCCATGTGACAGGGAATGGTACATCGGCACAGGCATGTTGCGGGCGCCGTCCTGCCGTGCCCTACAGGTCGCGCCCGTGTAACAGCCATGTAAACGGATCTGTTACAATTCGGCCCCGTGTCCTTCCATCTCCTTCCCCGCGAAGAGAAGTTCTACACTGATTTTCAGAAGTTGGCTGACGAGATCCGGAGGGGTGCGGGGCTCCTCGAGGCGATGCTGGCGGCCGACCACCCCGTCTGGGACAAGGCCGACGAAATCAAGGAAGTCGAGCACAAGTGCGACTTCCTCACCCACGAAGTCATCCAGCGCCTCAATCGAACGTTTGTCACGCCCATCGATCGAGAGGACATCCACGAGCTGGCCCGATCGCTCGATGATGTGATGGATGCGATTGACGCCTCTGCGACACTCGTCCGGCTGTATCGGCTCACCAGTGTCCGGTTCGGTGCGCGCGAGCTGGCGCATGTCATCACGCTGTCCACCGAGTCGCTCCGCCTCGCGTTGAACGACATGGAAGAGCGTCAGGGCATCATTCCCCACGCGGTCGAGATCAATCGGCTCGAAAACGAGGCCGATCGGATCCACCAGCAGGCCGTCAGCCGGCTGTTTGACGAGGAGCGCGATCCGCTGCTGGTCATGAAGTGGAAAGAGACGCTCGATTTTCTCGAGGACGCCACCGATCGATGCGAAGACGTCGCCAACGTGCTCGAAGGCGTCTTCGTCAAGCACGGATAGCCCCCCGATGCCCTGGCTCGTCGTCGGCCTGATAGCTGTCGCACTCTTCTTTGATTACATCAACGGATTCCACGACGCCGCCAATTCCATCGCCACGGTCGTGTCGACCCGTGTGCTCTCGCCGGGGCAGGCCGTCGTCTGGGCCGCGTTCTTCAATTTCGTCGCGGCCTTTACCTTTGGAACGGCCGTCGCCAATACCATCGGCGCCGGGATGATCGACATCAAGATCGTGACGTTTGCGGTCATCTTTGGCGGGCTCACGGGTGCCATTGTGTGGGATCTCATCACCTGGTACTTCGGCCTGCCGACGAGCTCGTCCCATGCGCTCATCGG
>JBGPHH010000064.1:0-17393 GCA_041484265.1 Vicinamibacteria bacterium | reverse complement strand
GGTTCAGAACCTGTAGTGTCCGGCTTTAGCCGGACCAGACGTCCGGCTGAAGCCGGACGCGACGGCTAGGGCCGGAACAGTGTGTGGAAGTTCGCCGTGGTCTGCCGGGCCACCGCCCCGGCTTCCATGCCGTAGATGTCGGCCAGCGTCTCGATGATCCGCGCGACGTAGGCTGGCTCGTTGCGTTTGCCGCGGTGCGGAACGGGGGCAAGAAAGGGGCTGTCGGTTTCGGCCAGCAGTCGCCCGACGGGCACCGCACGGACGGTGTCTCGCAGGTCGCCAGCCTTTGGGAACGTCACAATGCCGGCGAGCGAGATGGAGAAGCCCAGATCGAGCCCCGCCCGCGCCAACTCCGGCGTGCCGGTGAAGCAATGCAGCACACCACAGACCTCGCCGGCGCCCTCCTCTTTCAGGATTGCCACCGTGTCGGCATCTGCCTCGCGTGTGTGGATGACGACGGGACGACTGAGCTCGCGGGCCAGTCTGATCTGCGCGCGGAACACCGCCTGCTGCACGTCGCGTGGCGAGAAGTCGTAATGGTAATCAAGGCCGATTTCGCCGACCGCCCGTGCGGACGGTGTGATCGCCCACTGCTTCCGCACGATCTCGGCGGCGCGTGTCGGATTGTCGGCGAACTGGTGCGCGTGGTGCGGGTGGACGCCGATCGCGAAACGGACATCAGGCCAGAGCCGCTCGACGTGTTGCGCCTGGGCTGACTCCTTCAGGTCGCCGGCCGACAGAATGACGAGGGCACGCTCGACACCGGCCGCGCGCGCGCGGGCAATCACAGCATCCAGATCGTCGGCGAAGGCCTCGTCTGCCAGATGGCAGTGGCTGTCTATCATTAGCTAATCGCGTGGGGCCCCACCCCACGCCTGACGCACTCGCGCCGTGGCGCTCGCGCGTATCTAGAACAGAACGTCACCGAATTCGTGTGCCCGGCGGTGGTGGCTGCTCGAACGAAATGAGCATAGGCTTGCCGCCCTCCGGGCTCGCGGCGAGAACCATGCCGTTTGACTCAACGCCCATCAGCTTCGCCGGCTTCAGGTTGAAGACGATGGCCACCGATCGGCCGATGAGCACCTCGGGTTCGTACGCCTCAGCGATGCCGGCGACGATTATGCGCTGCTCGCTCCCGACGTCTACCAGCAGCTTCAACAGCCGGTTTGATTTCGGCACGCGCTCGGCCGCGAGCACCTTCGCGACGCGCAGCTCGACCCTCATGAAATCATCGATGGAAATGCGGTCGGGCCCCGGTGCGGGCTGCCCCGCCGCAGCAGGTGCGACGGGTGCAATCGGTGCGGGCGTGCCCGGTGGGCGTGTGTCTGGTTGATCGGCTGACATGTGTCGCAACTCCTCCAAAGAAAGGTCGATCCGTGGGAACAAGGGCTCGATATGTCCGAGACGGCTCCCGACAGGCAGCCGCCCGCGTGCTAACGTCTTCCAGGACTGCGCACCCGTGGGCACACCGAGCATCACCAGCGTTCTCTCGGCAGTGTGTGGCATGAACGGTTGCAGGAGTTCGGCAACGAGCCGTACTGCATCAGCCAAGGCATAGAGGGCCGTGTCGAGTTCAGCCCGTTTGGTTTCGTCCTTGGCGAGCCGCCACGGCTCGCGCGCGACGACGTAACGATTAGCGGCGCCGATGGCCTCCCAGATCTCGCGGAGCGCCGCAGACAACTGGAACGTGGTAATGAGAGACGTGACGCCCGCAATGGCCGCGTCAAGGCACGTGGCCAGACGACCTTCATCTTCCCGCGCGAGCAGTGCAGGGTCCGCGGCAGGCACAAGGCCTCCGCAGTACCGCTGGATCATCGTCGTTGCCCGGCTGACGAGATTCCCAAGATCGTTGGCCAGATCCGAGTTGTACCTCGTCAGAAAAGCTTCGTCGCCGAAGTTCGCATCCTGTCCAAACACCATTTCCCGAAAGACGAAATATCGGAGCGCGTCCAGCCCGAACTTGTCGACGTAATCTTGCGGTCTGACAACGTTGCCGACCGACTTCGACATTTTGGCGCCCTCCATCAGCCACCAGCCGTGGCTGACGATCTGCCTGGGCAATGGAAGATCGGCGGCCATCAGGAACGCGGGCCAGTAGATGGCGTGCTGTCGAATGATCTCTTTGCCAATCACGTGAACATCGGCAGGCCAGTAGTGCGCGAACCGGCGCCGCGCCGCTTCGTCCGTTCCACCGTAGCCGACGGCTGTTAGGTAGTTCGTCAGGGCATCGAACCACACGTACATCACATGGGCAGGATCGTCTGGAACCGGAATGCCCCACTTGAATGACGGACGACTGACGCTCAGGTCCTCGAGGCCGCCATCGAGAAAGGCCGCCATTTCGTTGCGTCGAGCACCGGGCGTCACGAACTCAGGATGTCTCGCATAGTAATCAATGAGCGGCTGTTGAAACGCCGACAAACGAAAGAAGTAGCTCTCTTCGGTGATCCGTTCGACGGCGTTGCCGCAAATCGGACAGCGCCCGTTCAGGAGTTGCGTATCGGGAACGAACACTTCGTCGACCGTGCAGTACCACCCTTCGTACTTGCCCTTGTAGATATGGCCACGATCGCGGACGCGCCGCCACAGCTCCTGCGCAGCCGCATGATGGCGTGGCTCGGTTGTCCGAACGAAGTCGTCGTTAGAGATGTTCAACAGCGGGAGGAGGTCGCGAAACTTCTGAGACACGCGATCAGCGAAGACGTTCGCGGTCAGGCCTGCTTTGTGGGCCGCACGCTCCACTTTCTGGCCGTGTTCGTCGGTGCCAGTCAGAAAGAACACGTCGTCGCCCATCAGCCGATGCGCGCGGGCGACGGCGTCGGTCACCATCGTCGTGTACGCATGGCCGAGATGCGGTTCGGCATTGATGTAGTAGATCGGCGTCGTCAGGAAGTAGCGGCTCACGAGTGGCGACCCCGACCATGCCGGGCCTCACCGTACGCCCGCACGGCCAACGCTTGGACTTCCTTCACAGGGAGGTTATTGGCTGCGGCCAGCGTCGCGCAGTCCTCGAATTCCGGGACGGCGTTCATCACCCGGCCGTCGCGCGACGAGATCTTGAAGCGAACGGCGCCAAGACTCGTGTCCACGGTGACGATCTCGCGGGCGAGACACTCGCGGTTGACCTCGTAATATCTCAGGCCAATCGTCGTTGTCTCGTGGAAGATCACGTCGGCTATCTGCGAGCGGCGCTCGGGGGCGACGATGACAGTCAAGAGGGTCCCGGGCCGGTTCTTCTTCATCTGCACCGGCACGTAGAAGACCTCGAGCGCTCCCGCGGCATACAGCCGATCCATCACGACACCGAAAATCTGCGGGTTCATGTCGTCGATCTCGCACTCGATCATCGTGACGCGCTCGGACGCCGCGTCGTCCGACGATCGACCGACCAGGATCCGGAGCACGTTGGGTCGGTCAGGGTGATCACGATCGCCGGCGCCGTATCCCACGCGCTCGACGACCATCGCTGGAATTGGTCCGAACGAGGCCGCGTACGACGAGACAATCAGTGCGCCGGTGGGCGTCACCAGTTCGTGCTGCACAGTTCCGGCATAGATCGGAGCGTCTCCGAGGAGCTTGACCGTCGCCGGCGCCGGGACCGGAAATACTCCGTGTGCCGATTTCACCGTGCCCCCACCGACATTGAGTGGCGAACAGGCGATTCTATCGGCGCCGGCCCACTCGAGGGCAAACACAATGCCCACGATGTCGATGATCGAGTCGAGCGCTCCGACTTCGTGCAGATGGACCTTGTCCACCGGCATCTGGTGGATAGCGGCCTCGGCCTCACCGAGCCGCTGAAACATTGCCTTGGCTCGGTCCCGACCCGCCGTGGACAGCGCGGACTTATCGATGAGCGCGAAGATCTCGCTCAGGCTGCGGTGCGCGTGGTGCGAATGGTCGTGATCGTGATCATGATGATCGTGCGAAGGTGCGAGGGTGCGAACGTGCGAGGGTGCGGCCGTGCCAGAGTGCGAGGGTGCAGAAGCGTGCGCGTGCTCGCGGACGCTGAATTTGGTCGCCGAGACGCCGGCCCGGAGCACACGTTCGGCGCTGACGTCGAAGCCGGACACGGCCAGGCTGCCCAGAGCGCGCTTCAAGTCTGCGATGGGCAGTCCGGCATCGAGCAGCGCACCAAGCGCCATGTCGCCGGAGATGCCAGAGAAGCAGTCGAAATAGAGGACTTTGGACACTACAGCTGCCCCATCTCCTTGAAACTGCAGTACCGCACGTCGCCCAAAATCAGATGATCCACCACGTCAATTCCCATCAGCACGCCCGCCGCCACAAGTCTCCGCGTCAGATCCACATCGTCAGCGCTCGGGACGGGATCGCCGGAAGGATGATTATGGAAGACGACAATGGCGGCAGCGCCCGCGAGCGTGGCCTCCCGAAAGACCTCACGCGGCTCGACGCCGGCGGAGTTAAGCGTCCCCAGGGCCAGAATCGCCGTTCGGAGCACGCGGTGTTTCGTGTCGAGCAGCACGACGCCAAATTGCTCGACGCTCCGCCCGCCGAAGGCCGGCATCAGGAACGCCGCCGCCTGACTCGGGGTCTGCAGCGGCAAACGCGCCTTCGGTCCATGGGTCAGGGTTCGCCGTCCGAGCTCGAGTGCGGCCACCAGTTGTGCCGATCGCGCCCGGCCGATGCCCGCAACCCGTGCCAAATCGTCGCAGGTGGCCTGCACCAGACCATGCAACCCGCCGCGCGCCGCGAGCAGTTCGTTGGCGACCTCGAGCACATCCCGCTGACGGCACCCGCTTCCAAGCACGAGGGCGACCAACTCGTTGTCGCCGAGCGCGCGCGGTCCATGCTCCAGCAGCTTCTCCCGCGGCCGATCGTGTGGCGACAGGGTTTTCATCGTACTACAACCAGTCGGCTTCAGTTAACGGTCGTATACTCAAACGAATGCCAGCTGGCCGATCGGTTTCTCCGCACCACATCATTCTGTTCTCCGTTCTCGTTGCCCTTCTCGTCTCCGCGTGCGGCGATCCACCCAACAACGAGATGCAGCAGGCGCAAGGTGCGATCGCCGCTGCCCGTGCGGCAGGTGCCGAGCAGTTCGCCCACGACGAGCTGGCGGCGGCGCAACAGTCGCTGAAGAACGCGCAGCAAGCCGTCGAAGGGCGGGACTACCGGCTGGCGCTCAATTACGCGCTCGACAGCGGCGAGCGCGCGCGGAATGCCGCCAAACAGGCGGCCGACGGCAAAGCCGCGCTGGCCGAGGCGGCCGTTCGTACGCTGACGGAGGCCGACGCTGCGCTCGACGAGGCCCGCACCAAGCTGAGGAGCGCCGAGCGGGCGCGAATTTCGGCCACGACACTTGCTCGTGCGCGGCGGACCATCTCGGCCACGGACACCGCCGTGCAAAAAGCGCGCGCAGCGTTTGGTCAGGGAAACTATCAGGGGGTCGCTGCGGCCCTCACCAAGCCAATCGCGGATATTCGCGCCATGACGCGCGATTTGGAGAAAGCGGCCCCGGCGGCGGCGCGCCCGCGCCGCTGACGCGTGCGGCAGAATTTGACGAGTCGGTTCGGGTCAGGTACGAGGAATTTGCCTTTCTGGCAGCCATTCCCCTTCGAAAAGCACTTCCGCCCAGCCGGTCAGATAGACGCTGTCGTCACGCCATTCGACGCGCTGTGCCCCTCCCGGGGCGATGACGTCGGCTTCGTGGCGCGCGCCGCCAAAGGCCGCTGCTGCGACGAGCGCCGCACACGATCCGGTGCCGGATGACGCGGTGGGACCGACGCCGCGCTCCCAGATGAGGATCCGCACCGAGCCGGGCCCGTCGATCTCTGCGAACTCGACGTTGGTGCCTTCGGGGAACATCTGATGGTGCGCCAGAGCGCTCCCGAGATGTTCGAACCGGTGTTTGGCCGGCAGCGGTCCGAGCACAACGGCCTGGGGATTGCCGAAGTCCATCACGACCAGCTCCAGCGGCTCGCCGGCCGCCGCGATTGCGACCTGACGCAAGTCGCGCGGCAGTCCCATGGCCGTACGGAAGGTCTGACGAGAGCCGTCCCGGCTGATGCGCTCGAGGCGCTTTGGGCCTGCGTCGGTGTGAATCGTGAGACCGCTCTGAACTCGATCTTCGTCTCGCAGCAATAGTGCGCCGAGCGCGCGCACGCCGTTTCCCGACACTTCGGCGCGGCTCCCGTCGGCGTTGAAAAGCCTCATGGACGCGCCGTCCGGCGTGCGCTCGTAAACGATCAGCCCATCAGCTCCGATCCCTTCGTGGCGATCGCACAAGTGCCGGGTGAGGACATCGGGGTTCGTCGAGTGGAAGGTGCTCTTCTCCACGTACAGAAAATCGTTGCCGTAGCCGTGAGCTTTGAAGAAATGCACTATTGGCGGCCGCGGCGTGTAACGGGGGCGGCTTCATCCTGGACGCTGCGGCGACCGAGCCCGGCAACCTCCCCGATGAGCCAGGAGTCGCCGTTCTTTCGAAGGCGGAACGTGGCGTCGCGGTGCTGCGCACCGCCGCGGCCGGACTTGAGGATCCTCCTGGTCGTCACTGACGCGGTGACCGTCGCGTTCTTGCCGTCTGGAAACACTGCGATGGATCCAACCTGGATGTCTTCTTTGACGGACACGGTCTGACTGAACAGTGTCTCGAGACCTTGCATGTTGACTGTTGGAAATACCGCTTTCACCGCGGCCGAATCGAGGTTTTCGAGAGCGCTCTGATAGCGCTGCAGCGTCTGACGTATCGCCGCGTCGTCGGGCGCCGCTAGTGTCGGGGACGACGGGCTCCCGAAGGTCCTCGGATTGACTGGAACCGGCGGCTGATTGGCGGCGCGCGGTGCCGGCGCTGCTGACGTCGGCTGGGCTGCGGCAGCCGGCGCCACGGAGGAGGCGGAAAGCGTGGACGCGCCCACCTGGACGCTCGGTGAAGTCTCTGTCGCCGTCGTCTGTGCGGTAGGGCCGGCAGGCTCTTGAACCGTTGGCAACGCCTCCGGCGCAGGCCAGAGCGCGAAGGAGAAGGCGGCGGCCGCCGCCGCGAGCACGAGGATCACGACCGGCAGCGGCACGCGCCGGCGACCTGCCGTGCTCGTGCGAGGGTCTGGCGCGCTGGCGCGCGCGGGCTGGACGGCCGTTGCCGGCTTCGGGGCTGCCACTGCCGTAGCATCGGCCGGCGCCGGGGGCGCGGACTGCCGCTCCCGCTCGCGGCGTTGCTTCTCAATTGCCGCCTGGGCGCGGCGCCGGAGATTGAGCGCCTCGGTCAGCACGGGGTCGAGTGCGAGCGCTTCGTTGGCGCTGCGGATGGCGGATTCGAATTCCTGTCGGTCAAGCGCCCCGTTCGCGCGCTGCATCGTCTTGCGAACGAGCGCAGTGCGCTCGCGGGCCGTATCCAAGTCGAGTCTTGCGCGCTCGAGCGCTGCGCTTGCAGGGCTCTCAGGGCGGAGCGTCACGCCGGCGGCCACGGCCTGATCCAAGAGGTTTCCTGCCGCGGTCAGTGCGCCCTCATGCAGCTGCGCGCGGGCCTCGCCCACGATCTGAAGGACCCGCGCCTCCTCCACTGCCGTCCGCGCGCGCGTCATGAGGTCGAGCGCCCGCGTTCCATCGTGATCAAGCAACGCGGCCCGCTCGCTCGAGTCGAGTGCCGCCTGGTAATCCCCCGCCTCGAACGCCGCCTCTGCGGTACGCAGATGCTCCTCGCTCTCCGCGGCCCGCCGCTTTGCCAGCATCTCGCGTTCGGTGTCGCGGCGTCCGCCGGCGGGCCTCTCGGTCGGCCGCGGCTCCACAAGCGGCTGGGTCACGGCGTCAGCGCCGGGCCGAGCCATTTCCGGCATCATTGTCCGCGAACCCGCCAGCTCCTCTTGCATCTGCGCGAGATCGGCATAGCGATGCGCTGGATCCTTCTCGAGGCTCTTTTTGACAATGCGCTCGACCGTCGAATCCAGGCTCGGACACAACTCGGAGAGCGGCACCGGCTGATCGTTTACGATTCGATTGAGGATGCCTTCCTGAAGCCCGCCGGGAAACGCCTGGCGGAGCGTCAACAATTCATACAGCACGGCCCCGACCGCAAACACATCACACCGACGGTCGATGGGCTTCCCCAGGACTTGTTCGGGCGCCATGTAGTTGAGCGTGCCAACGACGCTCCCCGACTTCGTCATGCCTGATTCGGCGACGTGCGCAATGCCGAAGTCGAGGATCTTCACAACGCCGCTCGAGTCGATCATGATGTTGGCGGGTTTGACGTCGCGATGGACGATGCCGGCGCCGTGGGCGTAATCGAGACCGGCGCAGATGTCTTCGACGATCTCCAGCACGCGGGCGGGCTTGAGGGCCTGGCCCCGCTTGATGATCGCCCCCAGCGTCTCGCCGGGAATATATTCCATGGCGATGAACGGCTGACCCTCGTGGTCGCCGACGTCGAAGACGACGACGATGTTCGGGTGACGAAGGCGGCCGGCTGAGCGGGCTTCGCGCGCGAAGCGCTCGCGCAGCTCCTGGCTGTCGAAATCGTCGCGCAGCAGCTTGATCGCGACGAGCCGATCGATGGCCGGGTCGCGCGCGAGGTACAGCGAGCCCATACCGCCCTGTCCGAGCTTCTCGATAATCTGGTAGCGGCCGACCTGAGACAAGGGAGTGGACATCGCCTCTTGTATCGGTTTGTAACGGCTGCGGAATCAGCCGGGATTATATCCGGGTTGTTAGAGGCTACGGCAGGGTGAACGCCGTGAATACGTAGGTGAAACCGGCCGTAAACCCGGCTGCCGGGCTGACCGTCGTCAATCCGATAAAGAGCCCCATGTCGACGCGGAACGGCCCGTGCGTATAGCGGCCGCCCACTTTCATCACTCCGCGGCTCTCGGTGCCCGGAAAGCCGCCGCCGGTTCGCGTGGAGGCGTTTCCGTTGAGCTCTCCGACCAGCTCTGCCTCATTGGTGATCGCCCGCGCAAACGAAAGCCCGTAGGCCATCACGTCGTTCTGTCGATCGCCGCGTGTCGGGTCGGCGAGGATACCCAATCCAAAGTTGGCGACGATGCGAATCGACTGGACGGTCTTGCCGGCGAGCAGCACGGCGTAAAAGTCGGTCGTGTCCGTGCCAAGGCCACTCTCGTTCGACGCGTTCGGTAGTTTGGTCGCGAAGCGAAGTCCAAACGCAGGCCGCTCGGCCGATTCGCTGATCAAACGAATCTTTGTCGCGACGACGACGTCTTCGACGTCGGTGGTCGTGTCGCCGGCGACCGTCATCTCCGAGGCGAGCGGCGCGTTCGGGTCGCGGCTGCTGATGTTGAGCAGATTGTGGAGTCCACCCTTAATCTGAAGCTCCGCGATCGAGCTGATCCCCACGCTGATCCCAATGGTCGGGGCCTTCCACAGATTTCCCTTGAGACCCGAGGTGGGATACCGCTGATCGTGAGCGAAGTCGACACCGCTCTCGAGGAGCACCCTGCCGGCGCCTATCGACTCGGGATCTTCGGTGAGGAGCGGGCGCTGCTGCGCGGCAGTGGGACGCGCGAACACGCTTACGATGAGCGCGGCGGACAAGAGTCGAGTTACACGCACGACAGGGGTCCTTTCGCCGGTTGCACCAACCGGGTCATGCCAGAGCGGGCACGTTGGCGCGCAGCTCGGCCGGTGGATTGAGGCGGGTGTCGAGCAAGTGGCGGGGCGCCACATTGGCGAGCGCCTTGAGCATCGACTGCTTGACGCCGGGATGTTCCTGTTCGAGCTCCATTAGTAGGCGCTTGGTCCGCTGGCGCTGTAGCGCCAGGTCTCCGCAGGCGGGACAGCAACAGCCGATAATCGGCAGCTCGGATTCCTTCGCGTACCGACGCGCTTCGTCTTCGCCGACGTACACGAGCGGTCTCACGACCACGTGCTCTCCGTTGTCGGACACCAGCTTGGCCGGCATCGCCTTGAGCGCGCCGGCAAAGAACAGATTGAGGAGCAGCGTCTCGATGAAGTCGTCCATGTGATGGCCGAGGGCGATCTTTGTAGCGCCGACCTCCTTAGCGACTCGGTATAGAACGCCGCGACGGAGCCGCGCACAAAGGGAGCACGGCGTCTGGTCGGCGTCGAGGATGTCTTCGATCAACTCACCGATACCAGTGTGCTCGATTCGGTACTCCCATCCTCGCGCCTCGCAGGTGCGTGCGATGAGATCGTGCTTGTATTCCTTGTATCCGGAATCGACGTTCACGGCGACGAGCGAGAAGCGAATGGGCGCGCGCTGTCGCAAGACGTCGAGCACCTGCAGCAGTGCCCAACTGTCCTTGCCGCCCGACAGCCCGACCATGATGCGATCGCCGTCATCGATCATCTGGTAATCGACGATGGCCCTGGTGGTTTTCTTTGCGAGACGGGCCTCCAGCTCGCTGCGGTATGCCATCTGCTGATTCTAAACGATTTGTCGGCGCCGGCTCCAAATCAGGTACGCGACCAGCCCCGTGAGTAGCAACCCGACAGCCGCGAGCGATACCACCAGAGCATGTTCACGGGCAAAAGCCATCGCCTGGTCTCCATAGCTGACCGCGAGTAACCCGAGGACGAGGTAGCGGGCGCCCCGGCCCACCGCGACCGTGGCCGCAAATCGACCGGCGCCCATGCCGGCGGCGCCGGCCAGCAGCACGAAAATCTTGAACGGCGCCGGCGGAGGCAGGATCGACGCAATGAGAATGGTCGTGACCGCGTGACGCTTGAACGTCGCTCTCGCTCGCTCAAGCATCCCGGGCGCGAACCGTCGCCGGAGCACCGCCTCTCCACCTTTGCGGCCGATGTAGTACATGAGGAGGCACCCGGCCACTGACCCGAGTGTCACACTGACTACGTACACTGCGACTCGCGCCTTGTTGTGCGCGACCATCCAGACCACCAGAATGTCGGCGATCTCGGGGAGCGAGAGAAACGACGAATCCAGGAAGGCGACGACGAAGAGTCCGGGCGCGCCAAGCGTCAGCGCGAACGCTCGCAGGGCGTCGCCGATTCTGCTCATAGAATAGGCACGTGATTATACCGTCGGGCCGCCGCGCGCTTCCCGCGGTGCTCGCGCTCCTGTCGGGCGTGGGCGGCGCGAGCGTCGCCATTCACTATCAACGACTGGGACTGACGCTCAGCCATTACGACGCGCGCGGCCACCTCGTCGTCGCACGGCGCATCATCGACAGCATCACCCCCGGCTGGCAGCAGATTGGCGCGGTGTGGCTGCCGCTACCGCACCTCCTCAACGCGATTCCGGTTCAGGTGGATGCCTGGTATCGATCCGGCGCTTCGGCCGTTGCGATCTCGGTCGCGGCGTTTGCGATCGCGGTCGCCTCCATCGCGGGCATCATCCGCACGTTGACCGGCTCCTCGACGGCTTCGGTCGCCGGCGCCGCGGTGTTCGCCCTCAATCCGAACGTCCTGTATCTGCAGGCCACACCGATGACCGAGCCACTGCTCCTCGCGCTGACGACCCTCGCCGTTTGCCTGCTGATGGAGTGGTGTGACAGTGCCGAAGAGCCCCGTGACCAGGGAATAAGAGTCGGCGTGGCATTCGCGCTCGCCTGCTGGACACGGTACGAGGCATGGCCCGTGACGGTCTCGGCGCTCGCCGCCGCAGTGTGGGTGCGCTGGCGAGGCGGTGAACCATTCCCGATCGCCTGCCGGCAGGTCGGATCAATCGCCATCTTCCCCGCCGTGGCGATCGCGAGCTTTGCCGTCTTCAGCCGCGTGGTCGTTGGCGCGTGGTTCACCACCAGTGGGTTTTTCGTACCCGAGAACAAGGCCCTTGGGGATCCGGTGGTGGCGGCGGCGGAAGTGTGGTGGGGAGCGCGCCAGTTGAGCGGTCCCCTGCTGATGGCGACCGCGATGGCGGGAATGGGCACGATCGTCGTGTTGGGGCTTTCAGTCCGTCATAGGGCCAAGATGATCGTAGCGCTGTCGCCCGTTGCTGCGGCCGCTGTGTCGTGGGTGGCCTTCCTTGACGGGCACCCGTTCCGCATCCGTTACATGGTGCCCCTCATCGCGCTGCAAGCGGTAGCCGCGGGTGCGTCGACTGCTCTGCTGCGGCGTTGGGCGCCGCTCGGCGCGCTCGTCCTGCTGGGTGTCGTCGGGCATGAGCTGCGCCCGCTGGATCTTCAGGCGCCGATGGTCGTCGAGGCGCAATGGGATCGGCCCAACCTGCCGGTTCGCGACCGCGTCACCGCCTGCATGGGCACGCCGCAGCCCGGGGAAAAGATCATGGCCAGCATGGGATCGCTCGGCCATTACATGCAGGAGGCGGCGCAGTCGGGGTTCCAACTCCGCGATTTTCTACACGAAGGCAACGGCGACATCTGGCTCGCCGCGCTTGCCCAGGGTCCGAAACCGTTCGCGGACTGGGTGCTGATTGAAGAGAAAGCCGAAGGCGGCGACATGCTCGCCATTCTGGCGCGCCAGAACCCCCAGTTTCTCGACGGATACTCCCGCGTCTGCGAGGGTGCGGGAATGGCGCTTTACAGGAGGGATTAGATGGTGGAGGCTAGGGGCTGGGTCGGCTCAGCCGCTGATCGATGCGCCCTAGCAGCCCCTGGCCTCTTCAGAACTTGATGTTGATGGTGAGCAGATAACTGACGCCACCCAGATCGATCTTCGAGCCCGCGAAGCCCTGGCCGTCGGGCAGGCTGGCCGTGGCGTCCTGCCACCGAATCTCAAAACCGATGGCGCCGCCGTTATAACCCATTGGAACTCGCAGGCCGCCAAGAACGAGCGGCGCGGTCTCGCTGCCTTTGCCGACATGGTTGACGACCGAGATGTCTCCCTGATCGTCAATGACGAACTGACCGGTTTCGCTGTACCGCCACATGTAAACGCCCGCGCCTCCACCGAAGTACGGCTGAATCGGGGCGCGGCGCCCGAACGGATACATTCGGAAGGTGGCAGTGAAAGGCACAATCCGAAGCTTCAGATCCTGGCGGATGTTCGAGTTGTCGACGTCGTTGACCAAATATGTGTAAAAGGTGGGAACTGTACGCTGGTAGAAACTCAGGCCGAGCCCGGCGTCGAACAGCGGGCCGATGCCAACAAGCCATTCACCACCGAACGTCACTTGATTGAACTCACGAATGTTGATTCCAGCTGGCGACCGAAGAGTCGAGAGGAAGGTGCTGTCATTGAAGATGACGTCGTCCACGGCGCGTGCGTCGAGCGTCCGCGGCACGAACCCGCCCAAGAAGATGTTGACTGATTGCTGGGCCGACGCCTCAGGTGCGGCGACGAATCCGAACATAAGCAGAACGGCGATTGAGGTCAGCAGCAGTCGGCGCATAAGGGCTCCTTGGCTTGTCGCTGGGTAGGGATTAGCAGGACCGGTGCCAACGAACTCTCTGAAAACCGGCCAAAAACCCAGCCAGAGACTTCAGTGGTGTCTCTGCCGGTGGACAGTTCGCGGCTATGGCTCGACCGCGGACTGCCGACTGCTGACGACTGACTGACGCTTCGCCCGTGACGATCGAATGACTCCAAGCATCTGCTCGTGGATGCGGCCGTTGGTTGCCAGGACGTCGCCGCTTCGCGACGCGAACGCAGTGCCATCGGTGCGGGTCACGTGCCCGCCCGATTCGGCAACGATGAGCGCGCCGGCGGCGATGTCCCAGGGCTTGAGGTCGGTCTCCCAGAATCCGTCCATCCGGCCGGCCGCCACGTAGCAGAGGTCGATGGCCGCTGACCCTAACCGCCGCACCGCGCGGGCTTGAGCGATAAAAGCGCCGAACAGCCCGACGAACTCATCGACACGCCCGTGCACGTCGTACGGAAAGCCGGTGACCAGCACCGCGTCGACAAGCGTGTCGGCGTTCGAGACGCGCAGCGGCTGGCCATTCAACCAGGCGCCACCGCCCCGCTCCGCCGTGAACAACTCCTGCCGTGTGGGATCGAATACGGCTCCAACTTCGGCGACGCCGTCGATCTCAAGCGCGAGCGACGCGCAGAAGATCGGAAGGCCATGGACGTAGTTCGTCGTGCCGTCAAGCGGATCGAACACCCAGCACGGTCCGCGCGGTACGCTGGCACTCCCGCCCAGTTCTTCGGCGAGCACTTGGTGGTCGGGAAAGCGCTCCGCGATCAACTTCCGGAACGTGCGTTCGACGGCCATGTCGACTTCGGTCACGAGATCGATCGTGCCCTTCTTGTCGATCCGCACGTCGTTCTTGCCGAAGTGCACCATCTGGAGGGCACCGGCGTGGACGACGACTTCGATGGCCGTGGAGAGGAAGCGCGGGTCGAGGGGCACTCAGGTCCTAGCAGCGGTCGGGACGGTCGCTGGGCGGTTGCACGCGCTTCACCATGCAAATTTCCATGCCGCCTTCGGGCGCCGGTCTCATCTCGACGTCGTCCATGAACGTACGAATCAGGAAGATGCCGCGGCCGCTCGACTTCAGCAGGTTCTCGGGAGCCAGCGGATTGGCCAGGATGGCGGGGTCAAACCCGTCGCCCTCGTCACGGACCCGAATCGTGAGCTCGGGCGGCTCGGCGAGCGGAGTGGTCGTGAACTCGACGAAGACATGCTTCCCGGTGTCGCCGCTGTTCCCGTGCTTGATGGCGTTGATCACACACTCGCGGACGGCCACGCCAATCCAGTGCAGCGCATCATCATCGAGCCCGACGCTTCGGGCGACGTGATCGCTGACGACTTGCACGAAATCCAGCATGTCAAACGTGCTGGTGAACTCGAGGCGGACGACTTGGTGCCCGTTGAGGGTCGTCACGAGGGTTCCCGTATATCATCCGCCTGCGCTTCGTGATGTCAAGCTCGGTGACGTAAGATCAGGCATCGTGCCTCCGTCAGCCGCAGTCACCCTGACGCCGGTCGCCCGCATCCGAGGGCGGCTGCGCGTACCGGGCGACAAGTCGATCTCCCACCGATACGCGATCCTCGCCGCACTGGCTGAAGGCCGTTCGAGCTTCGAAAACTTCGCCCCCGGCGCCGACTGTCGATCGACGCTCTCGTGTCTGGACCGGCTCGGTGTCGAGGTTGTGTCTGGTCCTTCGGGTGCTGTGCAGATCGCCGGGCGGGGCCTGGGCAACTTCCGCCAGCCAGCCGACGCGCTCGATGCCGGCAATTCGGGCACGACGCTGCGGCTGCTGATGGGCGCGGTGGCCGGCCACGCCTTCTCGTGCCGGTTTGTCGGCGACGCGTCGCTCTCGCGCCGCCCGATGCGCCGCGTGATCGAGCCGCTTGAACTGATGGGTGCCCGCGTCGAGGCGACCGACGGCCACGCGCCGCTGACGGTCCACGGGTCGCACCTCCGCGGCGTCCCGTACCGCCAGACCGTGCCGAGCGCGCAGGTCAAGAGTGCCGTTCTCTTGGCAGGGCTTCACGCCGAAGGGGTGACGAGCGTCGCCGAGCCTGCGGCGACCCGAGACCATACCGAGCTCGCCCTGAGCGCCTTCGGCGGCCAGGTATGGACCGACGGGCTCACGGTGTCCGTCGCCGGAGGTCAGCGTCTCAGCGCCAGGGCGTTCGTCGTCCCTGGCGATTTCTCCTCAGCCGCCTTCTGGTTGGTGGCCGCCGCGGCTTTACCCGACTCGTCGGTCGAGATCGAAGAGCTGGGACTCAATCCGACACGCACCGCGCTGCTCGACGTGCTCCGTCGATTCGGTGCTCGGGTCTACGTCGAAGTAACCACTACCGTGGGCGGCGAGCCGCGAGGCGTCGTCCGGGTCGAACACGAGCACAGCGGCGCTGTTACGATCGCGCCGTACGAGGTACCCGGTCTCATCGACGAGCTGCCGGCGATTGCGGCCCTGGGGGCGCACGGCGGCGAGGTGACCGTCACGGGCGCCGCGGAGCTGCGCGTCAAGGAGAGCGACCGCATTGCGACGCTCGTCGCAGGGTTTCGTGCGCTCGGCATCGCGGCCGACGAGCGCGCGGATGGATTCGTCGTCGGTGGTGCGCGGCCGGGTGGAGGTCGGTCGGAGCGTCCGTCGGGCGGCCGGGCCGACGCACGCGGCGATCACCGCATGGCGATGGCCTTTGCCGTCGCGGCACTCGCGGCCCGGCAGCCGTCGACCATTGCCGGCGCGGATGCGGTGGTGATTTCCTATCCAGGGTTTTTTGAGACCCTGGACCGGCTCACCACGTGAAAGCCGACAAGGTGTATCTCGTCGGCTTCATGGCCGCGGGCAAGACGACGCTCGCACGCGCGCTGGCCAAGCGTCTCGACTGGAAGGTCGCCGACATCGATGATCTTGTCGAGCAGCGCGAGCACATGCCGGTGGCGCAGGTGTTCGCGAAGCACGGCGAACCGTACTTCAGGGCCGTCGAACGCGCCGTCTTGCTGGAACAATTGACGCCCCGTCATGTGGTCGTCGCCACTGGCGGCGGCACGTTTGTCGATCCGCTGAATCGAGCGGCCATCAATCGCGACGGTGTATCGGTGTGGCTGGACGCCCCGCTCGAGCGCATCATTGCCCGCCTGCCTGTCGACGGCCGGCGGCCGCTCGCCTCCGACCGGGCGGAGCTCGAGGGGTTGTATCATGCGCGGCGCGCGGCTTACGAACAGGCGCACGTTCGGCTCGATGCCTCGCGCGCAGGTGTGGGCGCGCTGGTCGAGCAATTAATGGATTGGTTGAAAGGGTGATGCGATATCTCGTTCTGGCCGACATCCACGCCAACATGGAGGCGCTCGACACGTGCCTGGCCGACGCCGACACGCGGAAGTACGATCGCACGCTGATACTTGGCGACCTGGTGGGCTACGGCGCCGATCCCGGCGCTGTCATCGAGCGCGTGCGTGCGCTCGAGCCGTTTGCCATCGTCCGCGGCAACCACGACAAGGTCGCGTGCGGGCTCGAGCCGGCCGAAGACTTCAACGCCATTGCGAGGAACGCTGCCCTGTGGACGTACGACGTTCTCACTCCCGAACATCGCAACTGGTTGGCCGCGCTGCCGGAGGGTCCCCGCCAGGTCGACGACCTGATAGAGATTTGCCATGGCTCGCCGTTCGACGAAGACGCCTACATTTTCGATGAACTCGATGCGCTGCGCGCACTCAAGGCCTCGGTGCAGCCGCTTTGCTTGTTCGGCCACACGCACTGCCCGATTGCGTTTGAGCTGACGGAGGACACGCTCGAGAGCACGGCCCCCTCTCCGCCTCTTGCAGTGCAGTTCTTTCTGATCGGCTCGTCGAAATATCTGGTGAATCCCGGAGCGGTCGGCCAGCCCCGCGACGGTGATCCGCGCGCGGCTTATGCGATTGTTGATATCGACAAGCGTCGAGTGGAGCTCTTCCGGCTGAAGTATCCGGTCGAGCAGGCGCAGGCAAAGGTGATCAAGGCCGGACTTCCCGATGTGCTGGCCCAACGGCTGGCCGTTGGACGGTAACTTCACAGTTGAGACTTCAGGCTTGAGACTTTTTCGCGCGTTCTTCCCTGCGCCTCAGCTCTGCGGCGTACGCGTCCTTCGCCGCGCGCGAGCC
>JBGPHH010000063.1:0-17615 GCA_041484265.1 Vicinamibacteria bacterium | reverse complement strand
CGATCTGACCAAGAGCGCGTCGCCAAACTGATCGCCAAACTGATGTTGTGTCCGGCTTCAGCCGGACCCGAGAGAATCATGAAGACGATTGTCGCACTCGGACTTGCCTTGGCGCTGGCCACGACCGCACTCGCCGCGCAGGATCCACTCAGCACGGCCAAGGATCTGTATTCGTCAGCGGCCTATGAAGACGCGCTGGCGGCGCTCGCCCGCATCGATCAGGCTCAGGCCCAGGCCACGCCTGACCTCGCGCGCCAGATCGAGCAGTACCGCGTGTACTGTCTCTATGCGCTCGGTCGGACGGCTGAGGCCGAGTCGGCGGCGGAGGGACTGATCCGTAAGCTGCCGCTCGTCCAGTTGGAGGACGCCTCGCCGCGCATCGAAGCGATGTTTTTGACCGTGCGGAAACGCCTGCTGCCTGGCCTGATCCGCGCGGAGTATCGTACGGCGCGGTCCGCACTCGACGAGAAGAACTTCTCAAAGGCCGAGCCTCACCTCATGAAGGCGCATAAGATGCTTGTGGCGGCTCAAGAGGCCGGAGCGTTTGACGAAGCGCTGGCCGATCTGAGCGTCCTGGTCGACGGGTTTATCGAGTTGGGCCGAGGAGCGGCCCGCACGGCTCCGGCCGAGGTGTCCGTTCAGCCTGCCCCAGCCGGTCCGGCAGCAGTCGCGGTCGCTACGCCGATACGTGAGGCAGCCGCGCCGAACGCGAAAGCCGCGCCGTCGATCTATAGCACTGGCGACGAGGGTGTCGTGTCTCCGGTGGCGACGCTTCAGCAGTTCCCGATTCTGCCCTTGGCGCTTCGGCCGATGATGCGCCTCGCGCGGCCGACCGTCGTGCTCGACATTCTCATCGACGAAACGGGCACGGTGCAGGAGGCAGTGCTCCGGCAGCCCATCAATCCGAGTTACGATACGTTGCTGCTCACGGCGAGCCGCGGCTGGAAGTATCGGCCGGCAACCAAGGACGGTACTCCGGTGAAGTTCCGCAAACTCATCCTCGTGACGATCACCGGAGACTGACCGGTCCTCCATGTACCTGCCCTTCTACGGTCTCCGCGAGGCGCCGTTCGAACTGACCTCCAATCCGAGGTTCCTGTTCTTCACGGCGCAGCATCGCGAAGCGCTCAGCAACCTGGAATACGGTCTGTCGTCGTCCAAGGCGCTCACCGTGCTTGTCGGGGAGGCGGGAACGGGCAAGACCACGCTCCTTCACGCAGCGCTCGAGTCGGAACGCTGCCGCGACGTCCGGACGGTGTTCCTCAGCAACCCGAGGCTGACGCGCGCCGAGTTTGTCGAGACGCTCGCCACGCAGTTTCAGCTCGGCGCGAGAGCCGAACAGTCAAAGGCCAGTCTGCTCGAGTCGCTCGAGGTCGTGCTGCGGGAGCGGCGTCGGCGCGGCGAAGTGACCGCGCTCGTGGTCGACGAGGCTCAGAGCCTCAGCTACGAGCTGCTCGAAGAGATCCGGCTGCTGGCGAATATGGAGACGCCGAGCGAGAAGCTGCTGCCGCTCGTGCTGGCCGGACAGCCCGAGCTGACCACGCGGCTGAATGATCCAGAGTTGCGGCAATTGAAACAGCGCGTCGCGCTCAGATGCCAGATTGGGCCGCTGACGCTGCAAGAGACGGCGGCGTACATCAGCTCGCGGATCAGAACCGCTGGAGGCGACACGGCGCGGCTCTTTACGCGAGAAGCGGTGACGCTCATCCACGAGCAATCACGCGGCATTCCGCGAACGATCAGCGTGATTTGCGACAACTCCCTTGTGCACGGCTTCGCAGTGTCGAAGCAGCCCGTCACCCGCGAGATCGTGCTTGATGTCTGTCGCGATTTCGATTTGCGTGGCGGCGCCGTCGCCTCGACGCACGATGTCTCCACGGCGCACGAACCGGCGAGCGCGACGAGACCCGCCGGCTCCGGCGGCACCGAGCCGCGCAGCGCCGCGCCCAGAGAGGCCGGCACCGATTCCGCTTCCAGGTTCGGCAAGATCGAGAACCGCGCCCGCGTGCTCTCCATGTTGGGTCTGCGCTAGTCAGTCGGCAGTCAGCGGTCGGCAGTTAGCAGTCCTAGGCCCCTGGCCCTTAGCCCTTGGTCCCCAACCCCTTGGGCCCGGGTGTATGATCCCCCGCGATTCAATATTCCTGACCTGTTTGTGAGTGAAGCATGAAAATCGCGCGCTCTGGATGGCTGTTCGCCCTGTCGGTCGCGCTTGGCGCCGGAGGGTGGGCTGTCGGCGCCGACGCGCGGCAGAATCAACGCGGCGGCGAGGCCCTGGAGGTTCTCCAAGTCCAGCCGAACTTCTACATGATTGCCGGGGCCGGCGGCAATATCGCCGTCCAAATCGGGCCCGATGGTGTCGTGCTGGTGGACGCCGGGTCGGCCGCCGCAGCCGACCAGGTCGTGGCGGCCGTCAAGCGGCTGACCGATCAGCCGGTCCGCTACATCATCAACACCAGCGCGGACGCCGATCACGTCGGCGGCAACGAGCGTGTCGCCAGAGCCGGCGTGTCGCTGTTCGCCGCAGGCAACCTGGGCCCCGGCGGCGGCAACACGGCCATTAACAACGGTGGGGCGGCGTCAATCGTCGGGACGGAGAAAGTGCTCCTGAGGATGAGCGCGCCAACGGGCCAGCAGGCGCTGTACCCCAGCACGGCCTGGCCGACAGAGACCTTCACACGAAAGCAGAAGAACCTGTACCTCAATCGCGAAGGCATCGAAGTCATCTCTCAGCCGGCGGCGCACACCGATGGAGACAGCATCGTCTTGTTCCGCCGATCCGACGTGCTCGTGACCGGAGACATCTTCGATACGACGCGCTTTCCGGTCATCGATGTCGAGAGAGGCGGCAGCATTCAGGGCGAGATCGACGCCTTGAACAGAATCGTCGATCTGGCGATTCCCTCGATTCCACTGCCGTTTCAGGACGGCGGCACGCAGGTGGTGCCCGGGCACGGCCGGATCTCGGAGCAGGCCGAGGCGGTGGAGTACCGCGACATGGTCACCGTCATCCGCGACGTGGTTGAGGACATGATCAAGCGGGGCATGACGCTCGAGCAGATCAGAGCGGCGTCTCCGACAAAGGGCTATACGCGGCGATATGGATCGAGCTCGGGTCCCTGGACCACGAACAACTTTGTTGACGCGGTCTATAAGAGCCTCACGTCAAAAAAGTGAATTGCTGATTGCTGATTGCGGATTGTTGATTGATGATTTGGGTCCAAGAGAAATGACGCGCCGTGAGTCTCGACGCCGCGGTCTATGGCTCGGCGTCGCGGCGTGCGCTCTGGCGAGCAGCGTGGTTTTCGGTCAGGGCCGCGCCGGTCAGCCGCCAGCTGCGCCGCCGCCGACGCCGAGGACCAGCGCGCCCATCGATCTCACCGGCTACTGGGTGGCGATCATCACCGAAGACTGGCGCTGGCGCATGGTGACGCCGCCGAAGGGTGACTACGCGAGTATCCCGATCACGGCCGAGGCGAAGAAGGCCGCCGACGCCTGGGACCCGGCGAAGGATGAAGCAGCCGGCGAGCAGTGCCGATCGTACGGCGCGGCTGGCATCATGCGCGTGCCGGGTCGCGTCCACATCACCTGGCAGGACGACACCACGCTCAAAGTTGAGATCGACGCCGGCACACAGACGCGGCTGCTGCACTTCGGATCGTGGAAGGCGCCGGCCAACTCGAAGCCAACGTGGCAAGGCGATTCGCTCGCGGCCTGGGAAACACCGGTCGTCGCCGCTGGAGCGGCTGGCTCGGCGGGCGGCGAGGCGCCCGTCACCACAGGGCCGGCCAAGTTCGGGAACCTGAAGGTCGTCACCACTCGCATGCGACCTGGCTACTTGCGTAAGAACGGCGTGCCGTACAGCGCTGACGCGATCCTGACGGAATACTGGGACGTGCATAAGGAGCGGAACGGCGATCAATGGCTCGTGATGACGACGCTCGTTGACGATCCGAAATATTTGCAGCTGCCGTGGGTCACCAGTCCCAACTTCAAGAAAGAGGCGAGCGGGGCGAAATGGGATCCCACGCCGTGCTCGGCGCGATGGTGACCGGCCCGCAGGGCTCCGGTGCGCGATCGCGTCGGGCTTGAATCGCGTCACCGTCGGCAGGCGTCTAAGGGTCGCGGATTAGGAATGGGTCTGTAACTTCTCTTGATGGATTTGGAGGCAGGTATGCTCAGAAAGATCGGAGTCGGCGCGCTGCTCATCACCGCCATGACGATGGGCGCGGGTGCACAGGACGTCAAGACCATTGTCGCGAATGCGTCCAAGGCGATGGGCGCGGACAATCTCACCTCGCTCACGTACTCGGGAACGGCGGCCAATGGGAATTTCGGTCAGAGCAAGCACGTCGCGGGACCGCTCGAGATGACCGCGATCACGGCCTACACGCGCGCGATCGACTTGACTCAGCCCGCGTCGCGCGCCACCGGTCCGACGATGCCGCCGAACCTTCCGGGCCAACCGGCCCCTGTGGCGGGCGTCTTCAACCAGAACATCACGCCTGCCAATGCGGCGTGGACCCAGCAACTGCAGATCTGGGTGACACCTTGGGGCTTCTTGAAAGGCGCCGCCGCCAATAACGCGACGGTGAAGTCCGAGAAGATGAACGGCACGACCTACAACGTCGTAACGTGGAGCCCGGCGCAGAAGGCGCCGTCAGGGCAGTCGTACAAAGTCGTCGGCTACATCAGTCCGCAGAACATGGTGGACCGCGTCGAAACCTGGGTGGAGCACCCGATCCTCGGCGACCAGCACGTGGACACGCTCTACAGCAACTACCAGGATTTCGGCGGCCTGAAGGTCCCAACGCGGATCGTTCAGAAGCAGGCTGAAATCGAGTCGTTCACGGCGACGATTACGAGCGCGAGTGCGAATCCGGCCAACATCGTGGTGTTGCTGACGCCTCCGCCTCCGGCGGCTCGAGGCGGCGGGCCGGCGGGCGCACCTGGTGCGGCTCCGGGCGGAGCTCCGGCGGCAGCACGCGGCGCGGCCCCCGCAGGCGCGCCAGGCGGCGCGCCCGCAGCGCCGCAGGTGGCATCGGAAAAGATGGCTGACGGCGTCTATCGCATCACGGGCGGGTACGTCGCGCTCGCCATCGAGTTCAAGGATCACATCGTTGTGCTCGAAAGCGCCCAGAACGAAGCGCGCGGCCTGGCGGTCCTGGCGGAAGCGAGAAAAGACATTCCGAACAAGCCGATCCGATACGTCGTCAACACGCACGCGCATTTCGACCATGGGAGCGGACTCGCGCCGGTCGTGGCCGAAGGCATCACGATCATCACCCAGCAGAGTAACAAGGACTTTTTGGAGAAGGCCCTGAGCGCGCCTCGTTCGCTCGTGGGAGACAATCTCGCGAAGGCGAACAAGAAGCCAAAGATCGAAAGCGTGGGCGACAAGCGGGTGCTCAAGGACGACACCCGCACGGTCGAGATTTATCACGTGCAGAACCTCGCGCACACCGACGGCATGCTCATGGTGTTTCTGCCGAAGGAAAGGATTCTCTTCACGGCGGACTTCAACGTTCCTGGCGCCGGTCAGCCTGTCAGCCCGTTCATCGCGACGCTCGTCGAGAACACCGATCGGCTGAAGCTCGATTTCGACCGACACGTACTCGTCCACGCGCCGAACCCCGATCGGCCGCAGACCAAGGCGGATTTGCTGGCGCTCCTGAAGGGAACCGGCGCGACGAACTAGAGCGAGCGTTTGTCCTGTAACGTCCGCCTTCAGGTGGACGTCAGCCGTGGATTACGCGGACCCGCCGCGTGGTCCACGGCTTTTTTGGCGTTGTCAGATGTCTGAGCCGGACCGGACACGGTCTTCTTCACTCACAGCGAAGCGCGACCAGTGGGTCGACCTTCGTCGCGCGGCGCGCTGAACCGTGGTCCGGCCACTCTCAAGTGGAAGGCGAGAGGGACGGTGGCAAGAAGATGCCGATACCGGCCGATAATAGTGAAGGAGGAGATTACCCGTGTCCCGAAAACTACTCGTCGCTGTGATGGCGACCGTCGTGCTCAACGGCTGCGTGGTTCAAGTGGTCTCGGGCCCGCCCCGCGTCGCGCCTCGGCCCCCTGACGTCGAGGCATCCATTTTTTATGAGCGGTTGCGGCCGTACGGAACCTGGGTCACGGTCGAAGAGTACGGCCAGGTCTGGGTGCCCGGCGGCATGGGACCAGAGTGGCGTCCGTACGTCGACGGCCATTGGGCCTACACCGAGGATGGGTGGCTGTGGGTGTCCGACTACGAGTGGGGCTGGGCGCCGTTTCACTATGGACGCTGGGCGCGTCACCCGCGTTATCGCTGGGTCTGGATTCCCGACACGGTCTGGGCGCCGGCTTGGGTCACCTGGCGCCATGGCGACGACGTGGTGGGCTGGGCGCCTCTCGGGCCTCGTGCTCGCTGGCAGGAGGGCGTCGGCCTCGCAGACGACGATGAGCGAGACGTGCCTCCCGACGCGTGGTGCTTTGTCGCCGAAGTCGAGTTGACGCGTCCGGTGATTCGGGAAGTCGCGCGGCCCGTGGTCCAGAACGTCGTCATCATCAGACGCACGACCAATGTGACCCGCTATACGATCGTGAACAATCGCGTCGTCAACGACGGCGTCGACGTGCGGCATTACGAGGAGAGAACCGGGCGCGCCGTGCCACGCTTCCGGACCGTCGACCGCGATGACGCCGGCCCGGCCGCCGTTCAGGGTGGCGAGATTCGTGTGTACCGACCTGAGCGAGGCAGACCAGCCCCGGTCCCGGTGGTCATTGACGAGCGCGAGCTCAAGCGACGCCAGGACTTCGAGCGCAAGAAACTGGAAGCCGATCAGGAGGTCGAGCATCGAGAGGCCGCCGCGGCGCGCCAGCGGGAGCAGGCCGACGCGGAGGCTGCGCGTCGGAAGGAACAAGCCGACGCGGAGGCCGCGCGCCGGCGAGCGCAAGCCGACGCGGCCGCTGCCGGTCGGCGCGGCGAAGCGGTGATCGGCCAGGCCGTCCCCAGAGATGCGCAGGCCACCCGCCAGGAGCAGGACGAAGCCCGTCGCCGCCAGGAGCAGGAGCACAAGGTCCAGGAGGACCGGCACCAGGAAGAGAAGCGCGTCATGGATCAGCGGCACCTAGGCGAGCGAGAGACCGTCCGCCAGAACAACGAGAAAGACAAGGACAAGAACAAGGATAAGGATAAGGAGAAAGCGAAGGAGCGCTGATTCGCCCTGAGTGCGGTTCGCGTTATCGAAGGGTGACCGCGAGCAGGTACTGAAGGGGAGGATCGCAGTAGGGCGCCAGACGTACGACGTCGATGCGATAGTCGGCGCTCGCCGGGATCACTCCCCTCCACGTTCTGGCGCCATCGGGCGTCCGCGCCTCGATCGGATTGCCGCTCTTCTGATCGAACACGCGGACGGTCGCGTCGCTGCCGCGGAATCCGTTGATGCTCGCTTGAAGCAGTTGGCCCTTCCTCGCTGACACCAGAAACGACTCGACCGCGTCGCCAGCCAGCACGCCGGAGAACTGCGCGGGTCGGTGGGTCGAGGCACTCCCCGACAAGACCACGCGTCGGGGCGCCTGCGCCACGAACCGCATCGGCGCCGACGGCGGGATGATCAGCCGCGTAATCTGAAACGTGGTACCGCTGCGCTGGGCCCAGATCCGGCCGTCTCCAATCGAAATCCCATCGGACATGACTTTGACCGGGTTCAGCGGTGGCGGTTCGTTGCCGCGCGGCACTCCGCTTTGCACGATGAGGCAACGCATCTCGGGTGTGAAGAAGAGGTCGTACGACATTGAGAGCGCAGCCGCGTCGCGGACCGGGACCTGCCAGCCGCTGACGAGTACCGTGATGGGATAGCGGATCATGCCGGCCACGGCCCGGCGATCGCGATGGTCGACCGCGCGCTGCAGCTGACCGAGGAACGACTCCACGAGCCGATCGTTGGTCGCGGGGGCTTGTCCGATCACCACGCCGTGGATCGCCACCGCCAGGGCCGCGGTCGCGATCGCGCTGGTTGACAGACCCATCTTCATCATGTTACTTATCTAGCCGAAGTGCGACAAATATAACACATGACGAAAGCCCTCCACACGACGCTGACCCGGCGCGAACGGCAGATCATGGACATCCTATATCGGAGGGGCCGGGCGACCGCCGCCGAGGTCATGGACGAGCTCTCCGGACAGCCGAACTCGTCCACCGTCCGGACGCAATTGCGTGTGCTCGAGGAGAAGGGGCACGTGAGGCACGAGGAACAGGGTCTGCGGTACGTGTATGTACCGACTGTGCCGCGCCACGCCGCCAGGAAATCGGCCTTGAAGCACATGGTGGAGACGTTCTTCGACGGGTCCGCCGAGGGCGTCGTCGCGGCGCTCCTCGGCGGAGAAAGCACCCATGTGTCCGACGAGGAGCTCAAGCGCATCGCCAATCTGATTGCCAAAGCCAAAGCTCGAAAGGAAGGCGACCGATGACTGTGAGCCTGCTCGGCATGCTCATCGACAGCGCGATCAAAGTCTCCCTCATCGTCCTCCTCGCGCTCGCGACGACGGCCCTTTTGGGGAAGCGCTCAGCGGCCGTGCGGCACTGGGTGCTGTCAGCCACAATCGCGTGCGCAGCAGCCATGCCCGCGCTCGCGCTCATTGCGCCTTCGTGGCACGTGCCGTTCGGCGCGCTCTTGGCGGGGCGCCTCGAATCGTCAGCGGGTGCCGTGTTTACCCCTCTGGCGCCAAACGAGGATCCGGCTGCCGCGCCCGACGCGCTCTTATCGCCGCGTGAGCGGATTCGAGACGGTGGGACCGACGTTGGTCCGGCCGCTATGGTCGCTCTCTGGCTCACACGAATTTGGATGGCAGGCGTTGCACTTGCCGTTGCCACGCTGGTCGTGGGGCTCGGACGATTGAAGTCGATCGCATCACGCGCGCAGCCGGTGTTCGCCGAGATGTGGGTCGAACGAGCGGCGGCGATTTCTGCGAGGTACGGGCTGAAGCGCCGCGTGGTGCTTCTAGAGAGCGACCATCCGACGCTGCTCGTCACGTGGGGCATTAGGCGACCGACAGTAATTCTGCCTCGGGGGGCGAGCACCTGGAGGGACGATCGGGCGCAAGTCGTCCTCGCCCACGAGCTTGGGCACATCCGTCGTGCCGACTGGGCCTGGCACATGGCGGCGCAACTGATCCGTTGTCTGTACTGGTTCAACCCGCTGGTATGGCTCGCCTGCAAACAACTCCGGGTCGAGAGCGAGCGGGCCTGCGACGATGCGGTACTGAATCTGGGCGTGCAAGGACCGGAATACGCCACGCACCTGTTGGATCTCGCGCAAGCCGCCAGACAGCACCGCGTCAGCTTGTTAACGGGGTCTGGGGCGCTCGCCATCGCCAGGCCCTCGAGTCTTGAAGGGAGAATAACCGCCATGTTGAACGCCCGACTCAATCGCACGAGCGTCACGCGATCGGCGCGCGTCGTCACCGCCCTCGCGATCCTGATCGCTGCCGTCACGATTGCCGGCTTTGGAGCGTCCGCGCAGACGCGTTCGCGACCTTCTCCGGCTCCGTTGTTGATCCCATGGGCCGCACACTGCCTGACGTGCCCCTCGTCTTGACGAATCTCCAGAGCAAAGCGAAACACGAGGTCCGCAGCGATGCAACGGGCCGCTTCGAATTCGTCGGGCTGCCTCCGGCCGACTACTCGCTCGAAAATCGCTATCCGGGGTTCGAGTGGTCTCTGGGAAAATTGACGATGACGGGTCTGAACGTGCAGCAGAACGTCAAGCTTCAGATCGGCGGACTCGAGGAGACGGTGACCGTCGATTACCGAGAAGCTCCGCGCCCTGTCAGCGCGCCCGTCCAACGCGTTCCGCGGGATCTATCGAAATGCACCGTTCCGCCCACGGGTGGTGGCTACATTCAGCAGCCGTGGCGGTTGGCGGGGCAGCCTCCTCAGTACCCACCCCAGCTGCGCGGCACGGGGACCGTTGGGGTCGTGGTCCTCGAAGGCAAGATCGGAACCGACGGGTTAATCAGCAACGTGCAGACCATCGGCCAGGCCCAGCCGGATCTGGCCAACGCCGCCATCGAGGGCATTCAGCAGTGGCAGTACAGTGAAACGCTCCTCGATTGCGTATCCGTCGAGGTGGCTGTTCGAGTGACGGTCAATTTTATCGCCGCCCGGTCGCGTTGAGCTTTAGGGCTTCCGCCGGTCGAACGCGTCCAGCCACTCGCGTGCGCGCTTCTGGGCTTGGGTCACTTCGGCAGCCGTCAGTCGCGTCGCGATCGCGTCCCGCGAGTTTGCATACTGCTGCAGGAAGGCGCCCGTCGAATGAGAGGAGGCGATGGCGAGCCATTTGTAGGCTTCGACATAATCGACTGCGCCGCCGGCACCGTTGAAGTACGCCATCGCCAGATTGAATTGGGCGTCAGCCGGTCCTTGTTCGGCGGCCTTGCGAAACCACTGGAACGCCTGCGCGTCATCCTGCGCGACGCCACGGCCGGCGGCGTACATCAGCCCCAGATTGTTCTGAGCGCTGTCCAATCCCTGCTCGGCGGCCTTGCGATACCACTCGACCGCTTTCGCGGCGTCGGCCATGACGCCGACCCCGTCCTCATACGCCAGCCCGAGCTGGAACTGGCCTTGGGCCAGGCCTTGGTCCGCAGCTTTGCGATACCACAAAACAGCCTGCGCAGAGTCTTGTCGGACGCCGTTGCCGCTGTCGTACATCATGCCGAGCGACACCTGCGCTTCCGCAAATCCCTGATCGGCGGCCTTGCGATACCACTGAACTGCCTGGACGTCGTCTTGCGGGACACTCGTGCCGTTGGCGAACATCGTCCCGAGGCGAGTCTGGGCCTTTGGGTCTCCCTGTTCGGCAGATTGACGTATCTGCTGCACGTCGTCTTGGGCGTTCGCGACGCGGACACCGAGAGCAAGGGCGGCGATCGCCACGAAGACAGACAGTGCGAGGGCAGGGATCCTCATCAATTGGGCCTTCGCTCGGCATTCTACGCCCTCAGATCCGCAATCACCAATCCGCAATCAGCAATTCAAGCGCAACGTTGACTCGCGGAGGCTCGCTCCGTACCATCTCTAGCGTCAGGGAGGATGTCATGCGGAAACGTCTGACGGCTGTCACGGCCGGTGCCATCGCGATCGTGTGTGTCGCCTGGGGAACGGTGGGCCTGCGAGGACAGGCGCAAGGGCCTGAGGCGCAGCTCATCAACCGCGCGGCGGAAGCGCTCGGCGGGCGCAGCCGGATTCTCGCGGTCAAGACGATCCAGGTCATCGGATACGGCGAGCAGGCCGCCCAGTTCGGCGGCGGCAATATCACCGGCTCGCCGGATGCGCCCCAGAAGTGGCAAAGCGTCCTCGATTACCACCGCACCATCGATCTCGAACGTGGGCGGATGCGTACGCAGCAGCGGGTCAAATCAAACTTCGTCTTCGCAGTGGCTGGTCAGCAGCTCGGGCTGAACCGTGCGGACGCGGTGGTGGACCTCGAGACGGGCGCCAGGCAGGCGCGCTTGGATGCGCTCACCAATCCCGTGGCGGTCATCCGCGCGGCGCTCGATCCGGCGAGCAAGCTCGGCAACCTCCGCCGGTCGGGCAACCTGCAGCTCGTGGATCTCACCGTCAAACAGGGTGACACGCTGACCCTGGGCATTGATGCGACGTCGAATCTGCCCGCGTCGGTCACCTACGTGGTCGCCAACGGGAACCTCGGCGACCTGGCGCTGACGACGAGATACTCGGGGTGGGTGCCGGAAAACGGCGTTCAATTGCCGCTGGGATATACAACCACGAGCGACTGGCGCAACCTCGTTCAGAGCACCTTGTTCGTGGACAGAAACATTGTGGACGAGCCGATCGACGCCATCGTGGCGCCGGCGCCTGGCCCCGGCCGAGGCGGTGCAGGCGGAGGCCAGGCAGCAACGCCCATCCAGGCGACCAAGGTCGCCGATCATGTCTGGTATCAAGGTGGCAGCACGATCTTTGAGTTCGACGACCACATGACGATGTTCGAGGCGTACGGGGGAGACGCGCGCGTCCAGGCGCTTATCACGCTGGCCAACAGCCTGGTGCCGGGCAAGCGGTTGACGCAGCTGATCGTCTCGCATCATCACTTCGATCATTCCGCCGGTGTGCGCGCCGCTGTCGCGGCCGGCCTCACCCTGATCTCGCGGCGCGGGAACGAAGGGATCTTCCGTGAGATGACATCGCGGCCGGCGACGCAGTTTCCGGATGCGCTCGGCAGGAATCCGCAGCCGCTCAAGTTCATCCCGGTCGATGATCACTTGAAGCTGAAGGACGGCACCAACGAGGTCGACATCTACCACGTCATCGGGAACAACCACATGGCCGACGCGGTGCTCGCGCACGTGCCGGCGAGCAGCCTCCTCGTCGAAGGCGACCTGACGACGCAGAACTGGGACTATCAGTGGTGGGGCGGCAGTTATATGGACAACATCGACTACCGCAAGCTCAAGGTGGTCACCAACCTCGCCGTGCACGCGCAGCAGCCGGTGCCCATCGCGGACATCCTGTCAGCGATCGAGAAACAGGTCCGCGGCGCACAGGAACTGTGCGCCCGCGCGGAGGCCGCGCAGTTCTTCCAGCCTGGCTGTCCGGTGCAGTACACGCGAAAGCTGTCTGCGACGAACTGATGTCGCGCGTCCGGGTTTCGATCGCCGGTCTGGCGGGTGTCCTGATCGCCGTGGCAGCCGCGCAGGTGCCCGTGTCTTCGCACGCGGTGCAGTCGGCCGCGTCTCCTCCAGGAATCTCGTGGGCCCGAATTCCCGCCGGTTCGTTCCAGATGGGCTGCGCGCCGAGCGACATGCGATGCGATGCCGATGAGAGCCCTCGCCACGCGGTCACCCTCAGCCGGCCGTTCGATTTGATGACCACGGAAGTGACGCTCGGCATGTATCGGACCGTCGTGCAGACCGTGGAAGAGCAGCCAGCGTGGAGCACGGGGCCCGATCATCCGGTCGTGGTCGTCAGGTGGGACGAGGCGCGGGCATTTTGCGAGGCCGTCGGTGGCCGGCTGCCAACCGAAGCCGAATGGGAGTATGCCGCCCGCGGCGGGCGGGATGGCGCGATCTATCCGTGGGGCGACCAGGATCCGGACGACCGGCCTGGCGCGGTCAATGGGGCCGGGTTCGAAGGGGGCGGCGGGCGCACTGTGAAGATGTTCGCGCCGAACGGCTTTGGTCTGTTCGACATGGCGGGGAATGCCTGGGAATGGGTGGCCGACTGGTACGCGCGGTACGGATCGGACGCGACGACCGACCCTCAGGGACCATCAACTGGGCAGGCGCGAGTCGTGCGAGGCGGATCGTATGGAGACGATTCGCGGAACCTGCGCGTATCGAACCGGAGCGCCAATCTGCCGCGCAATCGTAACTTCAACATCGGATTCCGGTGTGCGCGGGATGTCTCGTAGTCTTCTCATCGGGATCTTGCTGGGGGGGCTGACCCTGCCCGTCGTGCTCGTCGGTCAAGTCCGAGCGCCCTGGTTTGGCGTTTGGAAATTGAATCTGGCGAAGTCCACCTTCAGTCCCGGCCCACCACCGTTCAAGCGCGCGACGTGCACGATCGAGCCGTGGGAGGGGCTGAAGGACGGCGTGAAGGTGACCTACGACATGGTTCGCCCGCGGGGCGGAGTCATGCACCTCGAGTGGAGTGGGAGATTCGACGGCCGAGACTACGCTCTGCAGGGTATTGAGGACTACACGGTCACCAATGCCTATCGTCGGATCGACGACCGTACGTTCCAGGTTGTCCAGAAAGCCGACGGTGGAGGAGCCCTCACTGCCAACATGACGATCTCACCAGACGGTCAAACGCTCACGATCATCTCGTCCGGCTCCACGGCCGTCTACGATTTAGTCGGCAGTCGACAGTCGACAGTCGGCAGTCATTAGTCAACCCCCGAACGGATCGGGAGGCCGGATCCAGCGGAAGCCGCTGTTGAGCAGCCGGAACGTGTCAAGGTCCATACGTTCGAGCTGCATGTGAATCCTGAGATTGTCCATCTCGCCATCGAGCGTCAGTCGATCCGGCGCGGGTCGTTCGTAGGTGAACCGTGCCCTCCAGGTCGCGCTGTTGGCCTTGGTGAGCACGAGGGTCCTCGCGTTGACGTCGATCGACACACCGTAGTGGGCAAACGAGTCGTCGGTGCGCTGAAAGGCCATGACGGACGGCGTGTCGAACACGAGGCGGCGCCAGCGCCGGTCGTAGTCATTGAGAAGCGGCGAGCGGAGCTGGCCGTCAATCGCGAGCTGGTCCACGGCCCAGATGCCGTAGAGCGGCGACTTCGGACCTCCGGGACCGCCTTCCTCGTTCCAATAGTTCCAACTGATGTGGCTGTGGACGCCGACGAGGTAGAGACCGAAGACGATCTGTGTAGCGAGCGCGATGCGATTGGCGCGAACGGTGCGGAATAGCGGCGGATCGTCCGAGGGCCCGGCGGCACGATCCAGGACGAATACATTACCCAGGCGCGGCAGGTCGGGCGCCAGCAAGAACACGCTCAGCAGGATGAGATGAAAGGAGATCTGTTTGAGACCGAAGTCGTACGTCATGTTGAGGACGAAGACCTGGATCATGTCCGCCAGGCAGATCATCGCGCCGATCATCGTCGTACGAGGCACGAGCAGCAGCAGGCCGGCCATCAGTTCCGCGACACCGGTGAAGACTTGATACACGGTCGACGCCCCGACGAACGTCCAGAGCAGGTCCGTCAGCGATAAGTTGCCTACCGGCTCGACCAGCGTGACGAGCGATGGCGGCCGAAATTGCGTCGGAATGATCTTCGCCATGCCGTAATAGAACATCTGGGCGGCCAGGCCGAAGCGAATGAACAGTCGAAACCATGTGTGCAGGGTGGCGTAGTGTTCGCGGCGGCGGTCGAGCTCAGACCAGACGGCTGTTGCGAGCGCGGCGAAGAGCAACAGCCAGAACGTTTGCACCCAGTAGAACGCCGTGTCGCCGCTGCTGCCGGTGTAGACGAGCGGAGCGGTGAAGCCGAACAGGTGTGTGGCGTACCAGGAGGTGATCTCACGCATCGGCCAGCGCGTTCCCAGGCCCGGCAACGAGAAGTTGGGGATGATAAAGACGCCGCCGTAGATCTGCGTGGCGAACGAGTAGAGTCCGAAGTACACGAAGCAGAAGCGGAAGGCGATGCGCGTGGCCGGTCGCCAGCGCGGCACCTGCCGGATGTGTTCTGCGGGCGTGTCCACTGGTCTCAGCCCATGAATGGGGCCAACGTGCCGCGGAAGCGGCGGATGGCGTCGATGTGGGCCTGCGGATTTGGCAGCTTGACGTTCATGGTGACGACCGACGCATGCGTGGCGCCGAGCGCCTCGAGTCGCGCGATGCGCTCGCGGGTCTTCTCCGGGGAGTCGCTCACGATCAGCCGGCCCTCAATTCCGATCTTCGCTGGATCGCGACCCGCCGCGCGCGCATGCGCCCTGACTTGAGCGACCTGGCTTTCCAGATTCGGATTATCGAACGGGAACCAGCCATCGCCGAGCCGGCCCACGCGCTCAATCACCTGCGGGGCCATGCCACCGAACCAGATCGGGATCGAGCGTTTCGGGGGCAGGGGATTCAGACCCGCGTCGGTCACCTTGTGCCAGCGGCCGTTGTAGGTAATGGAGTCCTGCGCCCAGAGCTTGCGCATCAGATCGACCTGCTCCTCCGACCGCCGGCCTCGATCGGCAAAGCTCTCACCGAGCGCTTCGTACTCCACCGGATTCCAGCCGATGCCGACTCCGAGCCGCAGCCGTCCCTTGGACAGAAGGTCCAGCGACGCGGCCTGCTTGGCCACGAGCGCGGTTTGTCGCTGGGGGAGGATGATGATCCCGGTCACGAGCTCCAACGTACGCGTCAGTCCCGCGAGGTAGCTGAAGAGCACGAACACCTCGTGAAATCCGTCCTTCGACGTATAAGGGCCCTGCCAGTCGGGACGGTTCGCAATGCTGGCGCCGAGCACGTGGTCGTAGGCCAGCAGGTGGTTGAAACCGAGCTCCTCGGCCGTCGTAGCAAAACGAACGATGGTGTCCGGATCGTTGCCAATCTCGGTCTGTGGAAAAACCACGCCAAATTTCATGAGTCCGCTCCCTCAGATCTCGGTTCGATGAGGAGTATAGTCGGTCTCGCCCATGGCCCAGCCCACTCCTGAACTCTTTTTCGAGACCATCAACGCCTATCAGCGGACGGCCGCGCTCAGAGCCGCCATCGATCTGGACCTGTTCACCGTGATCGGCGATGGCGCGCAGACCGCGTCGGCGATCGCGAGCCGCGTCAAGGCTTCCGAGCGGGGTACGCGCATACTCTGTGACTACCTGACCATCATCGGGTTCTTGACGAAATCGGGCCAAGCCTACGCGCTGACGCCCGACGCGGCGGTGTTCCTCAATAGAACGTCGCCCGCATACCTGGGCGGCACGATCGAATTTCTTGCCTCGCCGGACATCATGCGCAACTTTGACGACCTGGCCGCCACGATTCGACGCGGAACGGCCAAGGCGAACACGGTGTCGGAAGCCAACCCCGTCTGGACGGCATTCGCGCGGGCGATGGCGCCGATGATGGTCCCGGCCGCTCAGGCGATTGCCGATGCGCTGGAGATTGGTTCGGCGGGAGCGGTGAAGGTGCTTGATATTGCGGCCGGCCATGGCATGTTCGGCATCACACTGGCCCAGCGCAATCCGCGCGCGGAGATTGTTGCGGTCGATTGGCCCGCCGTGCTGGCCGTCGCCGGCGAACACGCCGCCAAGATGGGCGTCAAGGCACGGCATCATGGTGTGCCGGGCGATGCGTTCGCCGTGGACTTCGGCACCGGCTTCGACGTCGCGCTCGTGACGAACTTCCTCCACCACTTCGATGCGGCGACCTGCACGACCTTCATGAAGAAGGTCGCGGCCGCGCTCAAACCCGGCGGCCGCGTCGCCGTTCTGGAGTTTGTACCCAACGAGGACCGCATCTCACCGGTGATTCCCGCACAGTTCAGTCTGACGATGCTCGCGGGCACGCCACAGGGAGACGCGTACACCCTACCGGAGCTTCGCCGCATTCTGGAGGATGCCAGCTTTGGTGGCATCGCGACGATTCAGCTGCCGACATCGCAGACCGTCATTACCGCGCGGAAGACAACGTAGGTCTAGAACGTCGTGGGGTTGAGCAATGGGTCTCCGTCTTGCGTTCGTCTTGACGGCGCAGGCACTCGAGCGGAACAAGGCACGGACGGCCCTGACCGTGCTCGGGGTGACGGTCGGTGTCGCCGCCGTCATCGTGATCGCGGCGCTCGGCCGGGGAGCGCAGAGTCAGCTGGAAACACAGATTGAGAACGCCGGCACGAATCTGGTTGTAGTCACAGCCGGGAATCGGACGGCCGGCGGCGTGCGTCAGGGGCAGGGCGTGGCAGGCACGCTCACCGCCGAGGATGCAACCGCGATTCGCGACACCATCCCAACCGTCCGTTTCCTGAGTGCCACCGTCAGTACCCGTGCGCAGCTGGTGTTTGGCAATCAGAACTGGTCGACGGTTGTCCAAGGCACCGACGTCGACTGGCCGGCGATCCGCACGTGGCCGATCACGAGGGGAGCCTTCTTCACACGGGAGGACGTTCGCCAGGCGGCAAAGCTGG
>JBGPHH010000062.1:0-17786 GCA_041484265.1 Vicinamibacteria bacterium | reverse complement strand
GTCGAGCCCGGACGCGAAGGTCAAGGCGCCTCTGACGATTCTTGTCAGCGCCGACACGAACCCAGACGCGACCGGCAGACCGTCGCCGGTGGTCGTGCGCGTGTATCAACTCAGGGCAGATGCCGCATTCAGCGGCGCGGACTTCTTCGCGTTATTCGACGACGATCAGAAGGTCCTTGGATCGGAATTGATCAGTCGCGATGAATTCACGCTGGCGCCGGCCGAGCAGCGCAGGATTGACGTGACGGTGTCGGGCGAGACTCGCTGGTTGGGTGCCGTCGCCGCGTTCCGCGACATTCGAAATGCTCAGTGGCGCGTGCTGATGCCCGCCTCGCGCAGAAGCCTGATACTTGCCGTCGAGCGCGCACGAATCGTATTATCGCTCGCCGCCCCGAACTGAAGGCACAAGTCACCGGAATGGCAACGTGCGCGATCCACTCGGACAACGTCGGAATGTTTCAGGCGCGAGCACGCGCCCGCGCACGCGGTTAGCCAACGTTTCTGAGCGCCCCGGATACCTGAATGTCGGCTCATAACAAGGTCGTCTGGTCGGAGGGGCTGTTCCTACAACCCCAGCACTTTCAGCAGCAGGATCGCCACTTCGAGCGCTTCGTCGAGGGGCGCTGCCGCGGCCTGATTCCCCACAGCTGGGGGTTCACCGAGATCGAGCTCGAGCGGGATCTACTGAGCATCGGCAAGTTCGCGCTGCGCAGCGCCGCAGGCGTGTTTCCGGACGGAACACCATTCCGTATGCCCGACGACGATCCCCTGCCGGCGCCCATGGACGTCGGGCCGCAGGTTCGCGATCAGATTCTGTACCTGGCGGTGCCGGTGCGGCGCCCTGATGCACCCGACGTCGATCGGGCTGGCGGGGCGGACGGCCTGGTCAGGCATGACGTGCGCGAGTGGGAAGCCCGTGACGCCACCTCGGCGTCTGGAAACGCGGCGCTGCTCGAAGTTGGCGCCTTGCGCACGCGGTTCCTCCTGGCGAGCGACGTCACCCAGGCCTATGCCTGCGTACCGCTCGCCCACGTGATCGAATGTCGGGCGGACAAGCAGGTCCTGCTCGACGACAAGTTCATTCCCACCGTGCTCCATGCGCGCGCGGCGAGTCGCCTGGCGACGTTCATGACCGAGCTCGTCGGGCTGGTGCATCAGCGTGGCGAAGCGCTCGGTGGACGTGTGTCAGCCACCAGTCGCGGGGCGACGGCGGAGATCGCCGACTTTCTCATGCTGCAGGCGATGAATCGCTACGAACCGTTGCTGACCCACTTTGCCAATTTGGCGGGCCTGCATCCCGAAGAGTTCTTTCGCGTCTGTGCGTCGGCCGCAGGCGAGTTGGCGACCTTCACGACGCCGTCGAAGCGGGCACCGGGCCTGGCGGCGTATCGACACGATCGACTACAGGAATCGTTCGAGCCCGTCATGGCCGCGCTCCGGGCGTCGTTGAGCGCGGTCATGGAACAGAGTGCGATCCCAATCCCGATTGAGGGGAGAAAGTTCGGCATCAGTGTGGCCCCGGTGGCGGATCGCAGCCTATACAGCACGGCGGTCTTCATCCTTGCGGCGCGGGCCGATTTGCCGGCCGAAGAGCTGCGGAAGCGCTTCCCAGCGCAGCTGAAGATTGGTCCGGTCGAGAAGATTCGTGATCTCGTCAATCTGCAACTGCCCGGGGTGCCGGTTCACCCAGTGCCCGTCGCGCCCCGCCAGATCCCGTATCATGCGGGCTTCGTGTACTTCGAGCTGGATCAGTCGAACGAGCTCTGGAGTCAACTGAAGACCTCCGGGGGCATCGCCATGCACATTGCCGGAGAGTTTCCGGGCCTGGCGCTGGAGTTCTGGGCTATCCGCGGTTAACAGGCGACCAGCCAAATGCCGGATATCGACGATCCCTTCAAGCCGCCAGACGCCACGGTGCTACGGCCACGGCCTGGCGCCGGCAGGCGAGGTGCGGGCGATGTCGCGCCCGCGGTGCGATCGGCAATGCCTTCGGCGCCGCAGGCGGACCCGATTCCCGCGGCCGTACGTGAATTTCTCGGCACGGGGCTCAATCCACTCGTGCAAGCGGCGAGTCCGCTGTTGCTGCTGGCGGGTCAGCTGCGCGGCACGCTCTCGGTGCCGGATCTCGCGGGGCTGAGACGAAACACACTGGATGAGATTCGCCGGTTCGAAGAGCGCGCCCGCTCGTCGGGTATCCAGAATGAGGTGGTGCTCGCCGCGCGCTATGCCCTGTGCGCCAGTCTGGACGAGGCCGTTCTCTCCACACCGTGGGGCGCGCAGAGCGAATGGGCGCAGCAGCCGTTGCTCGTGGCGTTGCATCGTGAGGCATGGGGCGGTGAAAAGTTCTTCGAGATGCTGGACCGGATCACCCAGGATCCAAAGCGACATATCGACTTGATGGAGCTGCAGTATCTCTGTCTCGCGCTTGGCTTCGCGGGAAAGTACCAGGTGGCCGCGCGCGGGGACGCGCGCCTCGCGGACGTCAAACAGGAGCTGTACCGGGCGATCCGGAGGCAGCGCGAGGCGCCGCCGCCCGACCTGTCGCTGCGCTGGCGGGGAGTGGAAGACCGCCGGAACCGCCTGATTCGCTACGTCCCGTGGTGGGTCGTCGGCGCAGCCGCGCTCGCGATCCTCGCGATCACGTTTGCCGTCTATTACGCCCGGCTCGGCAGTGCCGCGGCGCCCATTCATGCCGAGCTCGCAAAGGTCGGCCTGGAAGGCTTCACGGCACCGGCGGCGGCCGCCCCGACCAGCGGGCCCACGCTCAAGATGCTTCTGGCGCCTGACGAAGCACGCGGCGCGTGGACCGTCGAAGAGCAGGGTGGGCGCACGGTGGTCACGCTGCTCGCGCGCGACTTGTTCGCCTCAGGGAGCGCCACGCCGAATCCCGCGTACTCCGACCTCATGCAGCGCCTGACGGATGCGCTGAACAAGGTGCCGGGCCGCGTGCTGGTCGTCGGGCACACCGACGACCAGCCGCTTTCGTCCCTGCGCTACCGAAACAATTTCGAGCTCTCGCGGGAGCGCGCCGTCGGCGTGGCCAGGCTCCTCCAACGTGGCGCAGACAATCCCGCCAGATTCGAGTGGACCGGTGTGGGATCGGACCAGCCGCGCTACCGGCCCGAATCCGCACCTGAGAACCGGGCACGCAATCGGCGTGTCGAGATCATCCACGTCAACGGATCGTGACGGCCATATGTTTTCCCTTCTGAAAAAACGCTGGTTTCTGATCCTCCTGGGCCTGGTGCTGCTCGCCCTGTTCATCTGGTTTGCAGGGCCGTACTTCGCCTTCGCGGACTTTCGTCCGCTCGAGTCACCGACGGCCAGACTGATCACCATCGCGCTGCTGGTCGTGGTGTCGGGTGTCTGGGCGTTGCTCAAACGTCTGCGAGCGAATAGCGCGAGCGACAAGCTGGTCGCCGCCGTCGTCAAGCAGGCCGAGGAGGGCAGGCCGAGCGCCGACGCGGTGCAGCTGCGCGAGCGGTTCGAGGAGGCGGTCGCCACGCTCAAGGAGAAGCGGAAGAGCGGGCACAGCCTGTACGACCTGCCGTGGTACGTGATTATCGGTGCGCCAGGGTCCGGGAAGACCACCGCGCTCGTCAATTCCGGTCTGCATTTCCCACTCGAACAGCGGACCGGAAAAGGGGCGCTGCGTGGCGTGGGAGGGACGCGCAATTGCGATTGGTGGTTTACCGATGAAGCGGTCTTTCTCGACACCGCCGGCCGTTACACCACCCAGGATTCCGACAGTAGCGCCGACAGTGCAGGCTGGGCCGAGTTCCTCGCGCTGCTTCGCAAGTATCGCGGGCGCCGGCCTGTCAACGGCATCATTCTCACAATCAGTGCCCAAGACCTGATGATGGCGGGCCGGGCCGGCCACGAGGCTCACGTCGCGGCTGCGCGCCGGCGCTTGAATGAACTCAACAAGGAGCTGCGCATCCAGTTGCCGGTGTACTTGATGGTGACCAAGTGCGATCTCATCGCCGGGTTCACCGAGTACTTCGACGATCTCGCTCAAGAAGGTCGAGCGCAAGTCTGGGGCGTCACGTTTCCATACGAGCAGACGCTCAAGGGCGAAGCGGCGAAGGTATTTCCGGCTGAGTTCGATGCCTTGATCACCCGCCTCAACGCCAGGCTGTTTGGGCGGCTCGAAGAAGACCGCGACGTCAAACGTCGCGCAAGAATGTTCGGCTTTCCTCAACAGGTGGCGGCGCTGCGCGAGGCGCTCGCGCAGTTTGTCACCGAAGTCTTCGGGTCGACGCGTTTTGATCAGCAGGTGCTGCTGCGCGGCGCCTACTTCACGAGCGGCACGCAGGAAGGGACGCCGATCGACCGCCTGCTGGGAGCGATCGGTCAGAGGTTTGCCGTGGCGGCCGACGCGGTCGTGTCGCCGGGCGGTCGAGGAAAAGCCTATTTCATCGAGCGGTTGCTGAAGGACGTTCTGCTGGCCGAGTCTGGGCTCGCGGGTGTCAATCGCCGCTTCGAGGTCCAGAAAGCGGCTGCGCAGCTCGCCGCGTACGCGGCGATGATCGCCGTCACCGTGCTGGGCATTATCCTCTGGACGGTGAGCTATAGCCGTAACCGCTCGTACGTGGACCAGGTGGCGTCGGATGTGGCACGGCTGCGGGCGGTGCCGACGGTTGCCGGGGCGTCCTCGCTCGACGCGGCGTTGCCTCGACTCGATGCCGTGCGCGCCGTGGTCGATTCGGCTAACCGCTACGGCAGCGGTGCGCCGTGGGCGATGCGGTGGGGTCTCTATCAGGCCAATTCCATCCGTGACGCGGCGCGGGATGCTTACGCGCGGGAGCTGGATGGGGCGATGTTGCCTCATGTCGCGGCGCGTTTCAGGCAGAGACTCGTCGAGTACGCACCCGAGCCTGAAAAACTCTACCCGTACCTGAAGGGCTATCTGATGCTGGGGCACCCCGAGCGGCTCAACAAGGAGCAGCTCGCGTACCTCGCCGATCTCGAATGGCAGTCCGCCTACGCAGCAGACCCTGACCGCGTCGCGGCGGTGACGAAACACTTCCGCAGTTTGCTCGACTACGAGAGCTCGCTTCGTCCAATTGCGCTCGACGACTCCATCGTCACGCAAGCCCGCAGCACGCTGCAACAGGCGTCCCAGGCCGGGCTTGTGTATCGATACGTCAGGATCAATTACGCCAACGACGCGGCGCGCGCGTTGCGCCTCGACCTGGTCGCGGGACTCGGTGCCGAACGCGTGCTCAGGCGGAAGAACGGCGTCAACCTCGCTGAGCCGGTACCGAGTATCTACACGAAACCGGTGTTCGAGGAGATCACGAACAAAGGCACCGACGCCATCGTCAAGCAATTCACAGACGAATACTGGGTGTGGGGCGACGCGCGCCCGTCGATCACGGCGTCGAACAAGCTGTCGGCAGAATTCCTCGACGTCTACGAAAAGGACTACATCGCCGCGTGGGATCGAATCGTGAACGACATTCAGCTGGCGCCGCTCTCGTCGTTGTCCGAGACCAAGGAGGCGCTGGCCATCCTCGCCGGCCAGACGTCACCCCTTCGAGGACTGCTCAAAGCCGTCGATGACAATACGTACCTCGTCAAGCCCCCCGAGCCAGCCAAGCCCGGCCTCGTCGGAGGAATCGGGAGCAATTTGCAGGGTATCCTGAATGCGGGAAAGGAAAAACTGGGAGTGTCGACAGCCGTGTCGGGGGCGCAGGTCACCGCTCATTTCGATTCGATCCATCGACTCCTCGCTGGCGACAAGGGAAGCGCGCCCATCGACGCCGTGCTGAAGAAGCTCGACGAGCTCCGACAGAAGATGCAGCCGCTCGGAGGGGACGTGGGCGGCACCAATCCCGGGGATCCTCAGTCCATCGCGTCGATCGGCCAAACGGCAAACGAGTTGAAGCGTGATGCGGCTGCCCTGCCGCCAAGCATCGGGTCGGTGGTGACGCAGGTGGCCAACGGTGCGACCGGGGCCGTCCGCAAAGACGTGGGCAGTACTCTCGATAGTCGTTACCAACAGGACGTGGTCCGCGAGTGCACCGCCATCGTGGCGAACCGATATCCGTTTGTGGTCGGCAGCGCAACGGATGTGCCGCTGGCCGATTTCGGTCGGCTGTTCGGCTACGGCGGGGTGTACGACATGTTCTTCAAGAGCAATATCGCGAACCTGGTCGACACCTCGCGCAATCCTTGGGTCTGGAGAAACGATGCCTCCGGCGTCGCGGTCGGCGGATCCGTCGCGATGCTCCGGCAGTTCGAAGCCGCCGATCGCATCCGGGCGATGTTCTTCGCTCCGGGATCGCAGGATCCGGTGGTGCGCTTTTCTGTCTCGGCCTCCGATCTGGATGCGGCCGCCACGCGGGTCACGTTCGATATCGATGGACAGCCGTTCGACTATCGTCACGGCCCAGTGATCGCCAAGCCCATGACGTGGCCGGGCCCGATGCCTGGCAAGGCCAGCGTGACGTTCGAAGAACGCGCGGGCGCCCGCCCAAACATCGCTGCGGAGGGTCCGTGGGCATGGTTTCGCCTGATCGACGCGGCGCAGATTCAGCGCGAGACGGATGCGATCTACATCGTCACCTTCGAGAAGGGTGGCCACGAGACGCGTATACGGATCGAGAGCGTCAGTATCCGCAATCCGTACGGCCAGCAGGCCTTGCAGCAGTTTCGCTGCCGGTAATGCGCGCATCGAGAGTGCACTGGCAGTGATGGAGGTTGGCTTCTACGGCAAATTGCCGAGCCACGGCGATTTTCTGCGCCGCCGTGTCTCGGATGCGTTCGTCGGGGTGTGGGACGGATGGCTGCAGGAATGTATCGCGGCCAGCCGCACCGCGCTCGGCGCCCGCTGGCTCGACCTGTATCTGACCAGCCCCGTGTGGCGCTTTGCCTGCGCGCCTGGCGTGTTTGGCCCGGAACCGGTCATCGGCCTGATGGTGCCGAGCGTCGACCGCGTGGGTCGCTATTTTCATCTGACGCTGGTGGCCGAGTTGCCGCACGACGTCAACATTGTTGCGGCGACGACGGGCCTCGAGGCTTTTTTCAACAGCGCGGAGCGTCTGGTCATCGAGACGCTCGCGGCGGATCCTATCGACTTCAAAACCTTTGACGAGCGCGTGGCGGCGCTCGGCTCCGAGATCGATTTAGTCGGCGGCCGGCCGCAGGTCGTCCTCGATCCCGCGGCAGAAGCGATCTTGAACGGTGGCAGCCAGGCCTCCTGGCGGATTCCGACGGGCTCCCCTCCGCAGCTTGCACCAGTGTTCGAACAGCTCGTGGCGCAACGCCTTGCAAAGCTGTATGACCCGTTGGTGTTGTGGTGGACCGAGGGGTCGGCGAACGTGGAGCCCAGCTGTCTTATCGCGAAGGGCCTGCCACATCCGGACGCGTTCACTGCGTTGCTGGACGGCGCCTGGGCGCAGAATCGATGGCAGTCGATCTCGGCGCACGTCGAGGCCACCGCTCCCGCACCCGAGCCCGACACCCTCGTCGAGGATCCGACGCCACCTCGCTATCGCTCGGCGGGCGCGACCGATGTCGGCAAGGTACGAAGCGTCAACCAGGACTCATTGTTGCTGCGACCCGAAGTTGGGTTGTGGGCGGTTGCGGACGGGATCGGTGGCCACAGCCATGGAGAAGTTGCGAGCCAAATGGTGTGTGACGCTCTCGCGGATTTCGTACCAGATGCCAGCTTCGAGCAGATGGTCGAAGCGGCGGGTGTACGTCTGAAGGAGGTGAACGACCACTTGGTTCGTGCGGCGGAGCGCGCTCAGAATGCGGTCATCAGCGGGAGCACGGTTGTGGCGCTGATGGCACGTGGTACCCGCTGCGCCGTTCTCTGGGCGGGTGACAGTCGTGTATATCGAGCGCGAAGCGGCCGGCTGGAACAGCTCACCCGGGACCACAGTCTGGCGGCAGAGGCGGAAGGACTTGCTGCGGTCCCATCCAACATCATCACGCGAGCCGTCGGCGGCGAACCGACCTTGGAGATCGACGTTTACCGCGATCGCGTGAACCCAGGTGACCGATTCCTCTTGTGTTCCGACGGCCTGACGCGCCTGGTCCCGGAGGCGCAAATTCAGCAATTCATGGCACACGACGACATCCAAGCCGCTGTCGAGGGACTCATCACGGCGACTTTAAGCGCCGGCGCGCCCGACAACGTCACGGTCGTCATCGTCGAGGCCTATTCGTGATGCCACACGGCTCGAAAGCCCAGCGCGTCCAATGAGTTAGCGGTTCCTCTCGGCAGGGCCAGAGGTTCCGCGGCGCACACAAATGTCGCGATCACGATTTGGTCTGCAGCCGGTTCCACTTTCGGCTTTGGACTTTTCGCGGAAGTGACTAGAATCCCATCTCGTCTCAAAAGACGCAGGCCAAACGGAGCCCTCTATCAGTGGATGACGCGCTACTTCAACCGATCGTGGCGGACCGGCCGTGCGGGGAGAATCTGGAAGACACGCCGTTGCTTGCCTCCTTCGACGCGTTTCGGCTGTTCGGCCAGGCGACGCCGCCCAATGCCCGCCCGGATCCCGGTGATCGCGAGGGTAAGAAGCTGCTGCCGCCTCCCGAGTGGGGTGAGATCAAAAGCCAGGCGCTCGAGGCGCTGCGCAAGAGCAAAGACCTGCGTCTGCTGGCCCATCTCGGTGTGGCGTCGTTGAGAACCGACGGGCTGCCGGCGTTTGTCGACACGCTCACCGTCGCGTCGCAGTGGCTCACCACCTACTGGGCCGAGACCTATCCTCTCGTCGACGAAGACACACTCCTTCGACGAAACGCGCTGAACTGCTTTGCCGATCCGATGGCGGTCATCGACGGCCTGCGGCGGTTGCCGCTCGTCAGCAGTCGTCAGCACGGCAGGTTCTCCCTGCGCGATATCGACATCGCGACGGGGCAGCTGCAGCCGGGCGCGGGCGAAACCCCTGCGCAAGAGGCGCCAATCAACGCCGCTTTCGCGGAAATGCCGCTCGACGATCTCAAGGGACTTCAGCAGGTGGCCGCCGGCGCGGTGGCGGCGCTGAAGAGCATCGGAGCCGCGATGAGCGGGGCGGCCGGTATCGAAGCGGTGCCGGAGTTCGAACCGCTGCTGTTGGTGTTTGATCGAATGGGTCGCGCGCTGGGCGCCCAGCTGGGGATGCGCGCCGGCGCAGACGGCGCCGAAACCTCAGGGGCCGATGCGACCGGGTCAACCGGCACCGGCGCGATAGGGGTGGGAGCCATCAAGTCGCGACAGGATGCCATTCGAGCGCTGGACGCGGTGGCCGAATTTTTCCGGCGCAACGAGCCCTCGAGCCCGATTCCCTTGTTCGCCGAACGTGCGAAGCGGCTGGTGTCCAAAAATTTTCTTGAAGTGCTGGCCGATGTCGCCCCTGACGCGGTCGCGCAGGCGCGGGCGGCGGGCGGGGTGGCGCAGGGTGAATGACGATCTTCAAAAGGTAGTCGCTCAGCGAATGGATGCGTAATTCAGCGTCAGGAGGTTTCCCGTGGCTAAGGCAAGCAGTCAGAAATTCATCGCGCGCAATCGTGCGCCTCGCGTGCAGATCGAGTACGACGTCGAGCTCTATGGCGCCGAGAAGAAGGTCCAGCTTCCGTTCGTGATGGGGGTGCTCGCGGATTTATCGGGCCAACCCGCCGAGCCGCTGGCGCCAGTGCCCGATCGCAAGTTTCTCGAAATCGACGTTGACAACTTCGACAGTCGCATGAAGGCCATGAAGCCCCGGGTAGCGGTTCAGGTGCCGAATACGCTGACCGGCGAAGGCAATCTCAACGTGGAGCTGACGTTCGAGAACATGGACGACTTTTCGCCGGCGGCGATTGCGCGCAAGACGGACGCCCTCAACAAATTGCTCGAGACGAGGCAGCAGCTTTCGAATCTGATTACCTATATGGACGGCAAGAGCGGAGCAGAGGATCTGGTGAGCAGGCTGTTGAAGGATCCTGCCCTCCTGCAGACGCTTGCGGCCGCCAAGAAGCCCCAGGACGAACCGTCAAAATAACCGTGGAGCACGGAGCGGAGAACAGATATGGCCGACGCAAAATCTGAGCAGGCGCAAGCGGCGGGGACGGTTGAATCCAACGAATTCGACCTTCTGTTGAAACAGGAATTCAAGCCGAAAACCGACGAAGCGAAGGAGGCCGTCGAGCGCGCCGTCCGGACGCTCGCCGAGCAGGCGCTCTCGCAGACCAAGCTCATCAGCGGGGATGTCGTCAAGTCGATTGAGGCGATCATCGCCCAGTTGGACAAGAAGCTGACCGAGCAGATCAACCTCGTCCTGCATCATCCAGAGTTTCAGAAAGTCGAGGGCGCCTGGCGGGGACTGCACTATCTGGTGAGTAACACCGAAACCGACGAGATGCTCAAGATCCGCTTCATGAACATCAGCAAGCTGGATCTCGGCAAGACGCTGAAGCGCTACAAAGGGACGGCCTGGGATCAGAGCCCGCTGTTCAAGAAGGTGTACGAAGCGGAATACGGGCAGTTCGGCGGCGAGCCGTTCGGGTGTCTGGTCGGGGACTACCACTTCGACCAGACGCCGCCCGATGTCGAGCTGCTGGGCGAAATGTCCAAGGTCGCCGCCGCGGCGCATGCCCCGTTCATCGCCGGGGCCTCCCCGACCGTCATGCAGATGGGGAGCTGGCAGGAGCTGGCCAATCCGCGCGATCTGACGAAGATCTTCACCACGCCGGAGTACGCCGGGTGGCGGTCGCTCCGCGAATCGGAGGATGCCCGCTATCTCGGCCTGGCCATGCCGCGCTACCTGGCACGTCTGCCGTACGGCGCCAAGTCCAGCCCCGTCGAGGAGTTCGACTTCGAGGAGGATACCGGGGCGGCCGACCATAGTCGGTACACTTGGGCAAATGCCGCCTACGCGATGGCCGTGAACATCAACCGCTCCTTCAAGCTCTACGGGTGGTGCTCGCGCATCCGAGGCATCGAATCCGGCGGAGCGGTCGAAGGCCTGCCGACGCACACGTTCCCAACCGACGACGGCGGTGTGGATATGAAATGTCCGACCGAGATCGCCATCAGCGACCGGCGCGAGGCGGAGCTCGCGAAGAATGGGTTCATGCCGCTGGTGCATCGGAAGAACTCTGATTTCGCGGCATTCATCGGCGCACAGTCTCTGCAGAAGCCTGCCGAATATTCTGATCCTGATGCGACGGCCAACGCGAATCTGGCGGCGCGGCTGCCGTATATGTTCGCGTGCTCTCGATTTGCTCACTATCTGAAGTGCATCGTCCGCGACAAGATCGGCTCCTTCAAGGAGCGGGATGACATGCAAATCTGGCTGCAGAACTGGATCATGAATTACGTGGACGGTGATCCAGCGCACTCGTCGGAATCGACCAAGGCGCAGAAGCCGTTGGCCGCCGCCGAGGTGCAGGTGGCAGAGATCGAAGGCAACCCGGGCTACTACTCGGCGAAGTTCTTCCTTCGTCCGCACTATCAGCTGGAAGGACTGACCGTGTCGCTGCGGCTGGTGTCCAAGCTGCCGTCGGCGAAGGCAAGCTAGATCCTGACGAATTTTTGGTCACAGTAACTCACTGAGCGACTGACAAGAGGAGCGTGCAATGGCGGCAGACATTTTCGCAAAAATCGGGGATATCAAAGGCGAGTCACTCGACAGCAAGCACAAAGACGAGGTCGAGGTGCTCTCCTGGTCGTGGGGTATTGCCCAGAGCGGCAGCATATCGCACGGCAGCGGCGGCGGCTCCGGCAAAGCGAGTTTCCAGGATTTTCATTTCAATCACTACCTCGACAAGGCCTCACCGGTCCTGATGAAAGCCTGCGCGACTGGCGAGCACATCAAGGAAGCGACCATCACGGCCCGAAAGGCCGGCAAGGGTCAGCAGGAGTACTTGATCATCAAGATGAACGACATCCTGATTACAAGCGTGGGACCGTCGGGCAGCGGCGAAGAGATCATGGAGACGGTGACCTTACAGGGCGCGAAGATAGACTTGGAGTACAAGCCCCAAAAGCCTGACGGCTCGCTCGACGCCGGCCTCCACTTCAAGTACGACGTCAAGGCCAACAAGGAAGGGTAAGTGACCGACTCGCAGTCCGCCGGCGCTGGCGACATGTTCCTGTATGTCAAAGGCGCCAAAGGCGGCGTGATCAAAGGGGAGGCGCAGGACAAAACCCACGACGGCGAAATCATCGTCCTCAGTTGGTCGTGGGGGATGCACGTGACGACGTCGCTCAGCGGCGGGGGCGCGAAGGGTAGGGCCTCGGTCCACGAGTTGAAGGTCGTCAAGCATATTGACAGCGCGTCGACGGCGCTTATGAGCGCACTGCGTGCGAACGAGAACATCGTGAAGGCTGTGCTCACGCTGCGTAAGGCCGGCAAGACGCCGCTCGAGTATCTTAAGATCACCATCGAGCAGGGGCGAGTCACGTCGCTGACAATCGAGGCGGGCGACAAGAGCGGCAGTCCGGAGTTGTTCGAGAACGTCAGTTTCTGGTTCAACAAGATCACGGTCGAGTACGTACCTCAGGGACCAGATGGCCAGCCACGCGGCGGAACGACGTTCCTCGATCAATGGAGTGAGGCGAGCTAGCGGCGCCTGTTGTCACGACGAGTCACGGGGGGGAGTGAGCCATGAGCGCCGCCGATGCTGCCGCACAGAGCCTCAAAGACGGAGACCCTGCCGCGGCGCTGGCCCACCTGCAGGAGCAGGTACGGGCCCAGCCGGCCAACGCCAAACTTCGCATTTTTCTGTTTCAGCTGCTCTGCGTGCTGGGCCAGTGGGATCGCGCCCTGAATCAACTCAAGGTGGCGTCCGAACTCGACCCTGGCGCACTGGCGATGGCTCAGATGTACGGCGACGCCGTCCGCTGCGAGGCCATACGCCGCGACGTGTTCGATGGCAAGAAATCCCCGATGGTATTCGGACAGCCCGACCAGTGGCTGGCCCTGTTGATCGAATCGTTGTTGCTCTCCAGCCGCGGCGAGCCTGCAAAGTCCGCGGAGCTTCGACTCCGCGCCTTCGACGAGGCGGAGACCTCGGCCGGCGACATCAACGGGCAACCCTTTGCCTGGATCTGCGACGCCGATTCGCGTCTGGGTCCGGTACTCGAAGCCGTCATCAACGGGCGGTACTACTGGGTTCCGTTCTCACGATTGAGCAAGATCGCCATCGAACCGCCCGAGGATTTGCGGGACGTGGTGTGGATGCCGGCGCATCTGCAGTTTGAGAACGGCGGAGAGTCGGTGGCGCTGATACCGACTCGATACGCGGGCTCCGAAACGTCGGGCGATGGACTGATCGCCCTTGCCCGGAAAACGGTGTGGGACGAGGTGGCACCCGACACGCACCATGGTCTCGGCCAACGCATCCTGGCCACGGACGCCGGCGATGTGCCGCTCATGGAGATCCGCACGCTCTCGATCAGCCCGGAGGCGGCGCCGACGACGGAGTCTGGCGCGGCGGACCATGGCTGAGCCGCTCACGCCACAGGATCGGCTCCAGCCGGCGCTTCTCGACCGTCTGACTGACGAGGAGCCGGACAAGAAACTCGAACCTCGCGAGCAGCGGGTGATGTCGAAGACCCGCCTGCGACAGGGGGTGCTGCGGGATCTCGCCTGGTTGTTCAATGCGACACGGATCGAGCCGCAGGTGGACTTCGCCAGCGCGCCCTTTGCGCGAAAATCGGTGATCAATTTCGGGATGCCGGCGCTCTCCGGCAGCATGGCCGCCTCGATGGAGATACCCGACCTCGAACGCTCCGTGCGGCAAGCCATTCTCGATTTTGAGCCGCGCATCCTGCCCGACACGCTCGAGGTGCGCGCGCTCGTCGAGCGCAACGAGCTCGATCACCACAACGTGATCGGCCTGGAAATTCGCGGGCAACTGTGGGCACAGCCGATCGCCGTCGACCTCCTGATCCGCACAGAGATCGACCTCGAATCCGGCAAGGTCCAGATGGCGGACGTCGCGCCATCGCGGGTCGTGTAGATGGACCCGCGGCTTCTCCAGTACTACAACCTCGAACTGCAGCACCTGCACGAGATGGGCGCGGAATTCGCCCAGCAGTTTCCCAAGATCGCCGCCAGGCTCGGTATGACCGGGATCGAGGTCACCGACCCGTATGTCGAGCGCCTGATAGAGGGTGTGGGGTTCCTGGCAGCACGCGTCCACCTCAAGCTCGACGCCGAATTCCCCAAGTTCACACAGGCGTTGCTCGAGACGATCTATCCGCACTACCTCGCGCCGACGCCGTCGATGCTGGTCGCGCAGTTCTCGCCCGATCTGAACGAGCCGGGTCTGGCCTCGGGCTTCATGATCGCCCGCGGCAGCTCGATGCAGGGGCAGCTCGCCGGGGACGATGTCACGGCGTGCGAGTTCCGGACCGCGCAGGACGTGTCGCTGTGGCCGATCGAGATCGTCTCGGCGAATTACTTCTCGTTTGCGCCTGACCTTCCGCTCAACACCTTGCCTGTCGCTCAGCGCATCAAAGGCGGCGTCCGGATTCGCCTGAGGACCACCGCCGCCCTCAAATTCGCGCAGACGTCCATTGATCGGCTGACGTTCTATCTGGCGGGACGCGATGACGTCGCCAACCAGCTGCACGAGCTGTTCCTGGCCGCCGGCCTGGGCGTGCTCGCGCTGCCGGCAAAAGGGGCATCGCGATGGCACGAGTTCCTGCCGGCGGCATCCATTCGGCCGGTCGGCTTCGAGGATTCGGGCGCACTGCTGCCGGTCAGCGTGCGCGCATTTCAGGGCTACCGCCTGCTCCAGGAATATTTCGCCTTTCCGCAGCGGTTCCGCTTCTTCGAGCTGACCGGGCTCGCCCCGATCGTCAAGCGCGTCGACTCGAACGAGCTCGAACTGGTGATTCTGTGCGGCCGCGGCGACCCGATGCTCGAGAGCGTCGTCGACGCGTCGAACTTCGCCCTGTTCTGCGCGCCCGCCATCAACCTCTTTCCGAAGCGCGCCGACCGGATTCACGTGTCGGACAACGCCTACGAGTACCATGTCGTCGCCGATCGGACGCGACCCCTCGATTTCGAGATCTACGAAGTAACCGAAGTAGTGGGACACGGGATCGATACCGAGAGCGAACAGGCGTTTCTGCCGTTCTACGCAGCCTACAGCACCGACGCGCAACACAGGAACTCCGCGTATTTCACGACGCGGCGCGAGCCGAGACTCGTTTCCCCGACACAGAGGCGGCGCGGGTCGCGCTCGAGCTACATTGGGACCGAGGTGTTTCTCTCCCTGGTCGACGCTGACCAGGCCCCGTTCAGCCAGAATCTGCGGCAGCTTTCTATTCAGACGCTGTGCACCAATCGCGATTTGGTGGTGCAAATGGCCATCGGGATCGGCGCCAGAAGCGACTTTTCCCTGGATATCGCCGCGCCTGTCACGGGTATCCGCGTCGTGAGCGGCCCCAGTCGCCCGTACGCCCCGTTGGCCGATGGGGCGGTTGCCTGGCGGGCCATCAGCCATCTGTCGGTCAACTACCTCTCGCTCGTGAACTCCTCGTCACAGGAGGGAGCCGCGGCGCTTCGCGATTTGCTCGAACTGTACGCCTCCAATGCGGACGCGAGTGCCAGGAAGCAGATTGAAGGCATCAGGTCGGTTCAGGTGATGCCGATTGTCCGGCGGCTGCCACCCTCGTCGAACTCCCAGGCGAAGGCATCGACGCTCGCCTTCGGTCGAGGCCTCGAGATCGGGTTGGAGGTCGACGAACTGGCGTTCGAGGGCGGCAGCGCGCATTTGCTCGGGTCGGTGCTCGCCCGTTTTTTTTCGAGCTACGTCTCCATCAATTCGTTTACCGAGACCGTCTTGCGGTCGCAGAGCCGGGGTGAGATCAACCGATGGATGCCACAGTGGGGCGCGAGGCCGATTCTATAGCGTTCCTGGCCGCGCTGGCCGAGGCGCCGTACCGCCACGACTTTTACCAGACGCTGCGGCGGCTTGAGTGTCTCTACGACACCAAGCCACGGTGGGGCCGTGCGCTGCGCCCTGTCGACGAACCCGTGCGGCTCGGGCAGGATCCCGATCTCTCGTTTGCGCCCGCGCCGCTGGCCTCGTTCGAGGCTGGCCAGGAAGGACGGCCCCCTCGTCTTCAGGTGCGGTTGTTCGGACTCCTCGGCCCGAATGGGCCGCTCCCGTTGCACATCACGGAGTACGCCCGGGAACGGTTGCGCCACGCGGCCGATCCTACGCTCAGTCGATTTCTCGATCTGTTCAACCATCGCTTCCTGACACTCTTCTACCGCGCGTGGGCACAGGCCCAGCCTCACGTCAATCGAGATCGGCCAAAGGACGATCGCTTCGCCATTTACATTGGCGCATTTCTCGGCGTCTCACAGCCCGCGTTCCGCGATCGCGATACACTGCCGGATCTCGCCAAGTTCTTTCATGTTGGCTCGCTCATCCGACCGTCGCGGAACCCGGGAGGCTTGACCGCCATCCTCGAGCAGTTCTTCCGTGTGCCGGTCCGGATTCAGGAATTTGTCGGGCAGTGGATGTTTCTGAGCGATCAGGAACGGACCTACCTGAAGCGCGAGGGAGCCACGCTCGGCTCTGGCGCCGCGCTTGGCAGCCGCGTGTGGGACCGCCAGAACAAGTTCCAGATCCATCTGGGCCCGCTCACGCTGGTCCAATACACGAGTTTCCTGCCTGGTGGTCCGATGTTGCGGAAGCTGGTCGACTGGGTGCGCTTGTATTTGTCGTTCGAGCTCGATTGGGATGTTCGCCTGCAGCTCATGCGACACGAGGTGCCCTTGTTCAGACTCGGCGACGGCGGGCGATTGGGATGGACGACCTGGTTGGGTCGGCGGCGCAGCAATACCGATGCCGATGACCTGTGCCTCGTGGCCGAGGCCTTCGTTGAACGTACTGGAGCATCCGCAGCATGAGTGAAATCAACCGATCGGCGCTCTTCGGTAAATTGAATAGCGTCGCGTACAAAGCGATTGAAGGCGCGACCGTGCTCTGCAAGCTGCGCGGCAACCCGTACGTCGAACTGGTGCATTGGATCCAGCAGATCGTCCAGGCGCCCGACTCCGATCTCCACCGGATCATCAGACATTTCGAACTCGATCCCTCGCGGCTCGCGAAGGATCTCACCGACACGCTGGACAAACTGCCACGCGGCGCCACGTCGATCTCCGACCTCTCGTCGCACGTCGAGAATGCCGTCGAGCGCGGCTGGGTGTATGCGACGCTGATGTTCGGCGACTCGCAGGTGCGCACCGGGTATCTGGTCGTCGGCATCCTCAAGACGCCCTCGCTGCGCAACGCATTCATCGCGATGTCTCGTCAGTTCGAGGGCATCAAGCTCGACACCTTGACCGACGATTTCGCACGAATCGTCGGCGGTTCGTCTGAAGAGAAGCTCGCGTCCCGAGATGGCTCGTCGATGGCTGCACCGGGCGAGGCGAGCGGCGCGATGGCGCCGGCGCAGATGGGGAAGCAGGAGGCGCTCAAGAAGTTTGCGACCGACCTCACCGACAGGGCGCGCAAGGGCCAAATCGATCCCGTGAGCGGCCGCGACGAAGAGATCAGGCAAATCGTGGACATCCTGATGCGTCGCCGGCAGAACAATCCGATTCTCACCGGAGAGGCCGGTGTCGGCAAGACGGCGGTCGTGGAAGGCTTCGCGGTGCGTCTGGCGCGCGGCGACGTGCCGCCGCCGCTCAAGGTCGTCACGTTGCGCACGCTCGACGTGGGCCTTCTACAGGCCGGAGCGTCGATGAAGGGCGAGTTCGAGAACCGGCTGAAGCAGGTGATCGCCGAGGTGAAGAGCTCGCCGACGCCGATCATCATCTTCATCGACGAGGCCCACC
>JBGPHH010000061.1:0-18034 GCA_041484265.1 Vicinamibacteria bacterium | reverse complement strand
CCTCGCTCGCGATCCGCGTCGAGAATTCCGAGGCATCGAACTTGGTGATCGGGCCGATGCCGCTGCACCCCTCGCCAAGCGCGCGCCAATTCTTCTCGGTCCCGATCCCGAGCGACGACACCAAGCCGATACCCGTGACAACGACGCGTCTCATGATATGCGGTTCGCGACGCGCCTATTTCTTGGCCTTCGCGTGCGCGTCGATGTACTCGATCGCCTCTTTCACGCGCGTGATCTTCTCGGCGTCCTCGTCTGGAATCTCGATGCCGAATTCTTCTTCGAACGCCATCACGAGCTCGACAGTGTCGAGTGAGTCGGCGCCCAGGTCGTCGACAAACGACGCGTCCGGGGTCACTTCCTCTTCGTCAACCCCGAGCTGCTCCACGATGATGCTCTTAACCTTGTCGGATACCGCCATTCAGTCCTCCTACGTGTACATCCCGCCGTTAACCGCCAACACGTGCCCTGTAATATACGATGCCTCATCGGACGCAAGAAAGCATACTGCCGCCGCCACATCGTCCACCGTGCCGAGACGTCCGAGCGGGATTTGCGCCGCCCAGTCGACCTGCGACTTCTCCGTGGCGGCCCGGGTCATGTCGGTCTCGATCATGCCCGGCGCCACCGCATTGACCGTGATACCCCGAGAGGCGACCTCCCGTGCGAGCGCCTTGGTAAAACCGATGAGCCCGGCCTTGGACGCCGCATAGTTGGTCTGACCGGCGTTGCCCATCTGCCCCACGACCGAGCTGATGGCGATGATCCGGCCGCTGCGCTGCTTGATCATCGGCCGCACCGCGGCCTGGGCCAGGACGAACGCGGCGGTCAGGTTGGTCGCCAACACGGCATCCCAGTCCTCGCGCTTCATCCGCAAGAGGAGCTGATCGCGCGTGATGCCGGCATTACTGACCACGATGTCCAGACGGCCATGCCGCCCGACAATCTCGCCCGGCAGCCGCTCAACGACCGCCGTGTCGGTGACATCGAGGCTGACGGCCTCGGCAGAGCGCCCGGCGGCCTTCAACTCTCTCACGATCCCTTCCGCATGATCGCCGCGTGCGGCCGCCACCACCGTGGCGCCCTGCTCGGCCATCCGGGCGGCAATGGCCCGCCCGATGCCGCGCGACGCACCGGTGACGAGCGCGATACGACCTGATAAATCAAACATGTCTCTTGTCTAGACTCGCCGCTGCGCGGCACTCAGCTCGGGGCGGCCGCAGGCCCTCAAGATCTCCTGCTCGACACGCTCGATGAAGTGCTGGGCCGCGAACCGGTACGCCAGGGCCACGGCGTTGCGCACGGCCCTGGCGCTCGATCGGCCGTGACCGACGATGGTCGCGCCGGCGACGCCGAGGGGCGGCGCGCCCCCGTAGTCCGAATAGTCCACGCGGCGCCGGACGTGCCGCAGGGTCCGTCGCGCCAGGAGCGACCCGACCCGCGTCGTAAAGCTCCCCGACAATCCGGCCTCAAGCATGTCCACAAGCCCTTCGCTCGTCTTCAAGACCACGTTCCCCGTAAACCCGTCGCAGACGATGACGTCGGCGTTGCCGCTGTAGATGTCGCGGGCCTCAATGTTACCCACGAAGCCGAGCGGCGACGCTTTGAGCAGCCGGTGCGCCTCGCGCGTCAGCTCGTTGCCCTTGGTCTCTTCTTCGCCGATTGAGAGCAGTCCAATGCGCGGCGACTCGATGTCGAGTCCGACGCGCGCGTAGACGCCGCCCATCACCGCGAACTGCAGCAGATGCTGGGGCCGGCATTCGACGCTGGCGCCGACATCGAGGAGCACCGCCGGACGCTGGCGCGTCGGAATCGTCGCCGCGAGTGCCGGTCGATCGACGCCGGCGACCATGCCAAACGCGCCGTGCGCAGCCATCACCGTCGCACCCGTGTGGCCGGCGCTCACCAGCGCGTCGGCGCGCCCCTGGGCGACCATGTCGGCCGCCACTCTAATCGAGGCGCCAGGCTTGCGCCGCAGCGCGGCGGCAGGCGACTCTTCCATCGAAATCACGTCGGCCGCCTCGACGATCCGCACGCGGTCGCGGTCAACCACCGGATAGCGCGCGAGCTCCGCGTCGATCGCCTGCCGCCGGCCAACGAGCGTCACGCCAATATCGAAGTGACGCGTGGCGGCCAGCGCGCCGTCGACGACGTTTCGCGGCGCGAAATCGCCGCCCATCGCGTCAATTGCGATCCAGATCATCAGGGTTCGCGAGGTTCACGGAGTTCACGGAGTTCACGAGAGGTTCCCGGAGTTCGCGTTGTTCGTCAGGCCGTCCGAACCCCGCGAACTCGGTGAACCCTGGGAACGCTGCGAACCTTGGGAACCTAGTCTTCGTCTACCGCCCTTGCCTGTCGTCCGCGGTAGTACCCGCAATTGGAACAGACACGGTGCGGCAGCTTCGGCTCGTGACAGTGCGGACACTCGCTCAGCCCGGCCGGCTTGAGCGCGTCATGCGTGCGGCGATTGGCCGTCCGCGTCTTGGAGTGTCGTCTCTTGGGATTGGGCATCGTCTAGTCCTTCTCTATCAATTGTAGTGTCCGCCCGCCAGGCGGACCTCTAATGCTTCGTCCGCAGTTCTTTCAGCGCGGCAAGACGCGGAGCCACCCAGTCGCGCTTACAGTCGCATGTGCTGCGATTGAGGTTCGTTCCACAGACCGGGCACAATCCGCGGCAGCCTTCCTGGCAGAGCGGCTTCATCGGCACCGACAAGTAGAACTGTTCCCGCATCAACTGCCCCAGATCGATCTCTTCGTTCTCATAGAACGCCGTCAAGAGGTCGTCCTCTTGAATCTCCCGTTCACCTTCCCCCGAGTTCTCGGTGCGCGGCTGGTAGCGCAGATCGAACGCGGCATCGACCGGGCACGTGAACGGCTCGAGGCACCGGCTGCACGAAAGCTCGAGCGTCGTCTTCACCGTCCCGACCAGCCGAAACTGCTCCTTGTCCTTGGTGATGTCGAATCCCAACGACACCGGCGCCGCCACCCGGAAGGTGTCCCGATCGTCGGCGAAGGCTGACGCATCGTAAACCTTCTCGTAGTGCTCGGTGGCCGTGCGGATCCTGCTGAGGTCCAGCCGCATGAACCCCTCAATATACCATCTGTCGCCTATGACCTAGTCTCCGCGGCTCTCGCGCGCATGAACGCGCAGGCCGGGGCGTGTGACCTTGACGTCAATGGAGTGGAGCTCGCGCGGCACCGCGGTTGGCGAATAGCCGAGCAGGGAGTAGTGTCCGGCCTCCCGCCAGATGAGGTCGACGGCGCGCTCGAAGGTGTTTGATTTGACGAATGCCGCGCCACCGGTGTGTTCGACCAATCCGCCACCAAGGTCAAAGCGGCCCTCAAGACCGGCTGGATCGACAACGTACACGCTGGCATTCGCGCGTCTGGTGCTCGGCGATGCGCGTCAGAGCCTGCTTCTGATCGCCGACGACCTCATCTCCGCGATGTGTGAGACGGATCACCGAGACGTCGTCGCCCGGTCTCATACGCGACACAAACTGCGTCGCAATGTCCCGAACGAACGGGTTCGTGGTGCCGCGAGGCCGAAGGTCGTCAATCGAGACATGAGAACCTCCGCCGAGCATCTTGCGCCTACTCGATCGCCCAGGGCTTGGGGATGAACAGCTGTTCGAAGAGACGAACCGCGTACCGGTCGGTCATGCCGGCGAGAAAGTCGCGGGCGGCCGCGTCGAGGCCTTCGGCCTCCAACGTCCGCTGATCGAGAAACTCGGCGGGCTGTTCTCGGACCTTTTCCCAGAGTCCCGACAGAATGTCGGCAGCCTTTCGGAATTCGGCTGTCGCGGCCACATTCTCGTACACCGCGTCGAACAGAAAGCCGCGCAGCGCCAGCACCGCTTCGAGGACGCCGTCGCTCATGCGGATCTCTGACAGATCGGCGGCCAGCGTTTGGGTCACCACATCTTTGACCATTGTGCCGATACGCGCGGATGACGTCGTACCCAACACCTGAACGGGCTCCTTTGGAAGATCTTCCGGCTTGAGCAACCCGGCCCGCGTCGCATCGTCGATATCGTGATTGACGTACGCGATGAGATCCGCGACGCGCATGATCTGCCCTTCGACGGTCGACGCGCGCTGCGCCGGCGCCATCCCGACCGGCGCGCCGGACTTGCCCTTGGAGTGCTTGGCGATGCCGTCGCGCACCTCCCAAGTGAGATTGAGCCCGCGGCCCTCGTTTTCGAGCTGATCGACAATTCTCAGGCTCTGGACGTAATGATTGAAGCCGCCGGGCATCAACGAGTTGAGGATCTTCTCCCCGACGTGACCAAACGGGGTGTGGCCAAGATCGTGGCCGAGCGTGATCGCTTCGGTCAGCTCTTCGTGGAGGCGCAGGACCTTCGCGATGGTGCGCGCAATCTGCGACACCTCGAGCGTGTGCGTCAGCCTCGTGCGGTAATGATCGCCGGTCGGCGCAAAAAAGACCTGCGTCTTGTGCTTGAGGCGACGGAAGGCCTTGCAGTGAATAATGCGGTCGCGGTCGCGCTGGAACGCCGGCCGGACGTCGTCTTCAGGCTCCGGACGCAGGCGGCCCCTCGATTCGGCGCTCTTAGCCGCCCTGGGCGACAGAATCTCACGCTCCCGCTGCTCGAGCTGCTCACGGATAGTCATCAAGAACTCAGCATTGCAGATTGTAGATTGCAGATTTCAGATTTATTGGGGAATTCTTCAATCCTAATCTGAATTCTACAATCTGAAATCTGCAATGCAGATCTCTTTGAGGAAGCTTGTGCCGTGGGCGAGCGGGCCGACGCCGAGGAGATCGGCCAGCGTCTGCCCGAGGTCGGCGAATGTCCGCCGCGTCCCAAGATCGACACCGGCACGAACGTGCGCGCCAGTGACAATGAGCGGCACGTACTCTCGTGAATGGTCCGTGCTGGGAGTCGTCGGGTCGTTGCCATGATCACTCGTGATCACCAGCAGGTCGGTGTCCCGCAGCCGCGGCAAGAGCGCGGCGAGCCTGGCATCGAAGCGCTCGAGATTGCGCGCATAGCCCCCGACGTCGTTCCGGTGTCCGTACAGGGCGTCGAAATCGATGAGATTGGCGAAGATCAAGCCGCGATCTGTTTCGTTCAGCTGCCGCTCCAGCTCGTCCATCCCCTCTTCGTCACTGGCCGTGTGATGGGCCCTGGTGATGCCGCGGCCGGCAAACAAGTCCTCAATCTTGCCAATCGCGACCACCGGCAGCGACGCCGACTTGACGCGATCGAGCAGCGTCTCTCCAATCGGGGGCACCGCGTAGTCGCGACGATTCGCCGTTCGCTTGAATCGTCCCGGCTCGCCGACAAACGGCCGCGCGATGACACGTCCAACGCCGAGCCCTTCGCAGACGAGCCTGTACGCCGCCTCGCACGCGCGATAGAGCTCGGGCACTGGAACAACTGCCTCGTGGGCGGCGATCTGGAAGACGCTGTCGGCGGACGTGTACACGATGAGTGAGCCCGTGCGAAGGTGTTCGGGACCGAACTCGTCGATGATGCGGGTCCCCGACGCCACCTTGTTGCCCAGCACGCCGCGTCCACTCAGACGTGAGAAGGCGGCGATGATATCTGCCGGGAAACCGCCCGGAAACACGGGGAAGGGGCGATCGAGCACGGCACCCATCATCTCCCAGTGGCCTGTGACGGAGTCCTTCCCCGCCGACACCGCGGCCATCCGTCCGACAGCCGCTGCATGCAAACGCGGGGATACGCCACCAAGCGACACCACATGGCCAAGGCCGAGCCGGCGAAGTGTCGGTACCGCAAGCGGCACCGAGCGCCCGAGATTGCCGAGAGTGTCGCTCCCTTGGTCACCGTACGCCGCCGCATCCGGCAACTCGCCGACGCCGACGCCGTCGAGAACGATGACGATGGCTCGCGTAAAGGGAATGGAACGCATCTGAATCACGTCTGAATCCAGTCCTGAACCAAGCGGGTCGCCGCCTCAATCGTCGCGGGAGATTCGCCGGGACCGTCGAGCCAGACGAGATTCGGCTCCTTGCGAAACCAGACCAACTGACGGCGCGCATAGTGCCGGTTCTCCTGCGCAATGAGCGTACGCGTCGCGGCTTCGTCCCGCACACCGCGCAGATGTTCGAGAGCCTGCCGGTACACCAAGCCCCCAAATGGTCGTGCGGTCTCCGGAATCCCACGGGCAAGCAGCATCCGGATCTCGTCGAGCAGGCCACGCGCAAACTGTTCGTCGACCCGCCTGGTGACGCGCCTGGAGATCTCGGCCGCCGGAAGCCGGACCGCGATGGCGTGGACATCGACATTGGCGATCGGCGACGTCGTGTCGGCGAAATGGGCGGTCAGCGGGCGCCCGGTCAGGAAACACACCTCGAGCGCCCGCACGAGGCGTTTGGCATCGCGCGGCTGAATGCGCGTCGCGGATGCCGGATCCACACGCCGCACCATCCGGTGCAGGAACGTGACGCCGCGACGCGCGCCGACATCCTCGAGGCGGCGGCGCAGTGCCTGGTCGGCGGCGGGACCGGGAAACAGACCCCGAGTCAGCGCACGATAGTAGAACCCGGTGCCTCCGACCACAAGCGGCAGCCGCCCGCGCTGGTGAATGTCGCGGATAGTCGCTGCGCCGTCGCTGGCATATCGCGCCGCTGTGTACTCGACGGTCGGTTCGACAATGTCAATCAGGTGATGCGGGATGTCTCGACGATCGGCGGGCGCGACCTTGTCGGTGCCAATGTCGAAGCCGCGATAGACGGCCGTCGAGTCACAGTTGATGATCTCGCCGCCGAACCGTTCAGCCAGCGCCAGCGCCAGCGCGCTCTTCCCGGCAGCCGTTGGTCCGAGGATCGCCAACACGAGTGGTCGACCGCGGCTTACCACACGCGAATCAACACATAGACCACGAACCCCATGAGGACGAGCACCAGGCCGAGTTGTTGAGGACGAGTCAGCATGGCTCAGGGGCGGTACCAACCGTAGTGTCCGCCATTAGGCGGACCTCAGGTCCGGCTGAAGCCGGACACTACAACAAAACGCTACTGCACTGGTTCGTTGTAGAAGAACGTCACCGTGAAGAAGGCCTTCTCGGAGGGGTACTCCGGCGGCAGTGGCTGGGTCGGGTTCGAAGAGAGCAGCGCTCCGAACGCGGCGCTGTTGAACGCCTCGATGGGGCATGGACCAATCACTGTCAGATCCGTGATCACTCCACTCTTGTGCACGTTGAAGGTGATGACGACGTGGCCCTTGATGCCCATCATCGCAGCGTTTGGCACGAACCAGTTTCGCTTCACCTGAGCGACAAATCGACGAATCCACGGACCGAACTCGACACCCTTAGTATCGAACTGGATCGCCGGTCCGAACTCGTTGTTCCCGCCCTTCGGATTGTCGAATGAGTCCGATTGAATGAACCGTGTCAGGTTTTGCAGTGACTCACCGAGCGAACCGCCTGGCGTCGCGCTCCGGCCACCTACCCCGCTCGGAGAGGGCAATGGCGGGAAGGGCGACTGCAGCGCTGATGGAGACTCCGCAAGCTGCTGATCCGGACTGGCCTGCTGGCCGGCTGCTGGATCGGGCGCCGGTCCCTGCCCGCGCGCTGGTGACTCCGGCGGAGCCGCCTCGACGCGCTCAGGAGTGTTCCCGCGCGCGAACGGCAAGGGGTTGGTTGGATTCAGGGCCCGCTCGAGCGCTCGCGCCTGGCGGTCTTTGTCGGACAGTTCGTCCACGTCGGGCGGCTTTGGCGCGGTGGTGTCGAGCCGCGGCTGGACGAACACAAACGTTGTGTCGTCCCGCTGCCTCTGCTGCTCGAGCAACGCCAGACGCGCACGCTCGGCTTCGGCAGATTGAGGAAACAGTTTCGGCGCCTCGAACACAAAGGTCCACATGGCGATGTGAAGCGCCAGTGACGCGAGGACCGCTATCTGGCGAGATGACGGCCCTCCCCAGCGCCACCCTCTGGCCACCTGGACGGTGACTGGACCAACGGAAAGACGAAGGGGCTGGGCTTCCTCGTGCGGGCGGAGCTCTCGCCCGACTGGTGCAATATCAGGACGACCGTCCTCGAAATCGAAATACATCAGACAGTTACTGTAATTATACGCTTCGATGACCGGTGGCTGGTCGCTGGCGGCTGCCGGTTAGTGCAAGGCTGGCGCCAACCATCAGCCACCGGCCGCTAGCCACGACGCGCGGTATACAGGAAGACGATGCCGAAGGTGAGAGGGACGGCGGCGATATCCACGAATCCGCACTGGCGCAGAATTGTCACAAACTCGTCAGGAGACGCGAACGCGCCAACCGACGCAGGCAGATAGCCGTACGCCGCGTTGTGGCGAGAGACGATCCGTCCGATGCGCGGCAGGACGTGATTGAAGTACCACAGATACAGGGCACGCACACCAGGCGTGGCTGGGATCGCAAACTCGAGGATGGCGACACGCCCACCTGGCTTCAGCACTCGCAGCATTTCCCGGCAGGCGCCCGCCGTGTCCTCAACGTTACGGATGCCGAAAGAAATCGTAATGGCGTCGACGGTGCGATCGCCGATCGGGATCCTCGTCGCATCGCCTCTCACCAGCGTGATGCGGTCCGCCAGATGGCCCTGCCGAAGCTTCTTCTGCCCGACCTCCAGCATCGCCGCTGCGAAATCGACTCCGACCACACGCGCTGCGCCGGGACGAGCGCCCGCGGAGGCGATCGCGAGGTCGGCCGTGCCGGTGCAGAGGTCGAGCACGCGCTCGCGCCCGGTCAGGGAGAGCGATCGAATCGCCCGGCGCCGCCAACGGCGATCGATGCCGGCGCTCAGCAGATGATTGAGGAAGTCGTAACGATCCGCGATCGCATCGAACATGCCGGCGATGCGCGCTGGAGACTTGGAGAGATCGGTCATCGTCCGTAGACGGACGCGGCCAGAACCAAGAGATACAGAATGCCCACGTAGCCGTTCAGGTCGAACGCGCGTTTGACCTGCGACAGGTCGTCAGCCCGAACGAGCGACTGCTCGTATGCGAGGAGCAGCGCGACGACTGAAACGCCTGCCAGATACACCGGGCCGAGAGGCGTCACGAGCGGCAACGCCATCAAGCAGACCACAGTGACCACGTGCATCAGTCGAGAAACAGCCAGCGCGGCGGGCACGCCGTAACGGACCGGAATCGAGCGGAGTCCCTGTGCCCGGTCGAACTCGATGTCCTGGCAGGCATAGAGGACGTCAAATCCGCCGACCCACATACCGATGGCGAGGCCGAGCAGCCACGGTTCCCATCCGCCCCGCCCGCCCACGGCGAGCCAGCCGCCGACTGGAGCCACGGCCATCGCCAGACCGAGAAAGAGCTGCGTCCACGTGGTGAAGCGTTTGGCCAGCGAGTACCAGAACACGATCGCGAGCGCGACGGGCGAGAGGGCAAAACAGAGCGGGCTCAAGCGAGACGCCGCGAAGACGAAGACGACCGACGCCACGACCACGAACGCCGTCGCTTCGGCATTGGTCATGGCGCCGCGCGGCAGCTCTCGATTGGCCGTTCTGGGGTTGAGTCGGTCGAAACGAGCATCGACGAGCCGGTTGAAGCCCATCGCCGCGCTTCTCGCCGCCAGCATCGCGACAAGGATCCAGCCGACAGTGCCCCAGCCGACGGGCGTGCGGCGCGCCGCCAGCAGCGCCCCGGCCAGCGCAAACGGCAACGCGAACACAGAGTGACTGAAGCGAACGAACGACAAATAGACCGATATACGTTTCAGCAATGTACTAGTCGATCCACCTGATTTGTTCGGGGTGGATCCCAGAGACCAGATATTCTTCCACATCCTCGGTTCCCGCCGGCAGGTCGACCGCCAGCAGTCGCGCACACTTGCCGGCCTGGATCGTGCCGTAGTCTTTGTCGAAGCCGAGCGCACGGGCGCCCTCCGAGGTCGCGCTCGCGAGCAGCCGCGCGGCAGGAACCGACGGCGCCAACGCACGCATCGCCGCCAGCTCCGCGAACACATTGAGGTCCGGGGTGCTCGCGAGGCTGTCGGTGCCCACCGCGACGCGGACGCCAGAAGCGTAGAACGCCTCGATTGGAGGCACGCCGGCGCCCGTATGCCGGTTGCTTCGCGGACAGGCGACCAGCGTCGTGCCGCGTGCGGCCAGTCGCGCGAGGTCGGCCGCCGTCATCTGGACGCCGTGAACCGCCAGCACGCGATCGTCCAGAAATCCGCTGTCGTCGAGAAACTGCACGGGCGTCACGCCAGGCGCCACCCAGGTCGGGTCCCACGCGCCCAGGTCGGTGAGCAGCTGGCGCCACGGCCCACCGCCGGTTCGGACGAACTCGACCTCCTCCGCCGATTCCGAGAGGTGGACGCTGCAAGGCGCAGACGGGTCGCGATTAACAGCGTCTCGAATGGCTCGGAACACTGACGGAGCGACCGAGTACGGTGCGTGAGCGGCCAGGCTGACATGAACGCGATCGGTCGGTCCCAGGGCCTGAATCTTGCGGCAAGCCTCCTCGACGAACCCTCGTGGATCGGGCGTGCCAAATCGAATCAGCTCGTAGAAGAGGACGGCGGACAGCGGGCTTCGGGCGAGTGGCGCAAAAGTCACCAGCGTGTTGCTGATGTCGCCAACCACAGCGGTGCCGCTTGCCACGGATTCTTGGAGCGCGAGCTCGATCGAGTCGATGACTTGCGGCGCCCCGGGAGCCGGCCCCTGCCCTCTCGCCGTCAGAACCCCGCGAATCCAGGTCACCAACGAGGTCGCGGGCGGCACGCCGTCACGCAGATACGAAAGCTCCAGATGGGTGTGCGCGTTCACCAGGCCCGGCAGGATCGCGGCGTTACCGAGAGCGACCTCGCGGGCACCAGCCGCGTCGGCCTGACGATCGCGGTCGGCTCCGCATGCCACGATACGGCCGCCGTCGACGGCGACCCAGCCGTCACGAACGGGCGCTCCTTTGATAGGAAGAACCCACGAGGCGTGATAACGGATCAATTCTGAATCAGACGCAGCTGTTTGCCGCTGCGGCTTCGCGCCGGGTAATTCGCAAGCTCATCGGGGACGTGGGTGTCGCCTTCTTCGCGAGCCGTGGCGAGCTCGAGCATCCGCGGCACCTCACGCTCCCGGAACATGGGGTCGCCGAGGATCTCGTAGTGCATATTCCGCCGCTTCGGCGCAAACCCCGCGGCCTCGATATTGCGAACAATCTCCAGCTCGTCCATGCAGTAGCTCGCCCCTGCGGCTCGCACAACGTTCTCTTCGATCATCACACTGCCCATGTCGTTGGCGCCGAACGCGAGGCTCAGTTGGCCGACCTTGCCGCCCTGCGTCACCCAGGAGGCCTGCAGATTGTCGAAGTTGTCGAGCACGATCCGCGCGGTCGACAGCGTTCGCAAATAATCGAGGCCCGTCGCCTCCTCGCCACCACGTTCGGTGTGCTCGGGTTGATAGCTCCACGTGATGAACGCCGTGAAGCCGCCCGTCTCGTCCTGCAGCGCGCGCAGCCGCAGGAGGTGCTCGAGCCGCTCCTCATCGGTTTCGACCGTCCCATACATCATCGTCGCTGTCGTGCGCAGGCCGGCGCGATGAGCGTGGCGCATGACGCCCAGCCATTCGTCGGCCGTCGCCTTGCCGTCGCAGTGCAGGAGCCGGCGGACCCGGTCCACCAGAATCTCGGCGCCGCCGCCGGGAATGCTGTCGAGACCGGCAGCAATCAAGCGCTCGATCACGGCCGGGACCGGCAATTGGGAGAGGCGTGAGAGGTGGATGACTTCTGGCGGCGACAGCGCATGCAGCTTGAAGCTCGGGTAGCGCTCCTTGATGGCGCGGAACATGTCTTCGTACCACGCCAGCGGCAGATCAGGGTTGTGACCGCCCTGCAGCAGGAGCTGAACCCCGCCGACTGCGATCGTTTCGTCAATCTTCCGGAAGAGTTCGTCGAACCCCAGGACGTACCCCTCCGAGGAACCCACCGGCCGATAGAACGCGCAGAAGTTGCACTTCGCGACACAGACGTTCGTGTAGTTGACGTTCCGGTCGATGATGTAGGTGACGATCCGTTCAGGATGCTTGCGTGCGCGGATCCCGTCAGCCAACTGGCCGAGGAGCGGGGTCGGCGCGTGTCGATAGAGGTCGAGCGCCTCGCCGGCATCGACGCGCCCGCCGGCCCGCACCTTGTCCGCAATTCGATCGATCGACATCAGTAAAACCGAAGGTCGCGCACGGCCGGCGCCGCGCCCACTTCACACGCGTAGCGATAGAACAGCTCGACGCCGGCGCGCTCCTCGTCTCGCAAATAGTACTTGAGATTGTCCCGCAGGTACCGCGCGCCGGTCTCCTGGTGCTCTGGGGCGTCTCGGAAAAACGCTCGCGAGATAGCCTCGGGGGCCCTGACGCCCGCGTCCCGCGCCTCCTGGAGCGCGCGCACATCGGCAGGCGTCAGGGCCCCCGCGCGTCCCACCCAGAACGCCCAGACAAACGGCAGCCCGGTCATCCCCGTCCACGCCGCGCCGAGATCAATCTTCTCGATCGGCGGCTGGTGGCTGCTGGCTGGTGGCTGGTTCAGGTCCATCAACAACGCGCTGTCTCCAATGATGAGGGCCGCGTCCGCTCGGGCGAGCATCGCATCGAGATCCGGGTCGAGCGACTTGATGACAGGCTGGATCCCAAAGAGCTTCGCGCACAAGACCTTGACGAGCGCTACCGACGTCCGCGAACTGGTGTCCATCGCGATCGATCGCACGTCGCGCATCGGCCGCGTCGTAAACAACGCCACCGAGGCGACCTCGCCACGCGACACGATGGCCACGTCCGGCACGATGCGGTAATCGTCGCTCTGCAGGTACTCGATCGACGGGATGAGCCCGACATCGACGCTGCCAGCATGAAGCAGGCGCGCACACTCCGACGGGATGTCGTACCTCAATGCAAAGCGTGGTGACCGATCGAGACCGAAGACGAGCGGGCGGGCGTTGAGAAAGCCCACGGCGCCCAGGCGAATGACCCGCGCTTCAGGCGCGCTCATCCAGGGACCACCTCGAATCGACCGTTGCGCTCGACGGGCTGCTGGCCGGCGGCGGTGATGTTTCGGCGGACCTCCTCGAGCGGCGCGCGGCGCCGGCCCTCCGTCATGTCGTCCTCTGGCGAGACGCCGTCAATATCGTCGGCGCCCACGGTCAACGCAACCTGGGCCAGCTTCGGGCCGTAGAGGGACCAGTCCACCTGAATCGATGGCACGTTCTCGATCACCAGACGCGCGAGCGCCACGCGTTTGACGTCCTCATAACCGGTCGTGGGCGACGCCGGATTCATCGTCCGCGAGAGCGGCGCGAATGCGCGGATGACCGCCACGCCACGCTGGAGCTCGGCGACAGCCTTCAGAAGCGACAGCATGTCCGGTGACGAGGGATGGTGCACGGTCAGCCGTGCCAGCGTGAGGCCAGAGATGTTGACCTCCTCGATCGAGCGGCGCGGGTCGTGAAGCAGGTCGAAGGGAGCGTGGGCAACGAGTTCGAGCCCTGCCGCCCGCAGCTCTTCGAGCAACAACCGCAAGATGACCGATTCGCGCGCGGCGAGCGACTCGAGGTCGGCCAGCGAGAAAGCGGACACTGGCACGCCTCGGGCCACTTCCACGACCTCCCTGACACGCGCCACGGCCGCCTGGCGACTGGCCGGCGTGCCTTCGATGCGAATCTCACGCGCGGCGGGCGGCAGGGAGATGGGCGCCCTCGGTTCGACCGAGACGGCTGCGACGCGGACGAACGTCGTGCGCGTGCCGTGCAGTTTCCGACGAACTTCGTCGGCACGCATTCCCAGGCTGATGATGTCGTGGCTGGCCGCGAGTGTTGTCAGTTCGACGTCGGTGACTGGCATGTCTACGGTCCGGCTAAAGCCGGACACTACATCCTACTGAGTTTCGCCCAAATCTCGGCCGCGCGACGACCGGCGGCCTCCGTGGTGGCCACGCGCGCAGGCCACGACCGGTTGTAACCCTCCGACGCCCACTTCCGCGTCGCGTCGATTCCCATCTTTCCACCGTACGCCGGCAGGTCCGCGGCATCGTCCAGATCGTCCACCGGGCCGCGCGTCATCTGAATGTCGCGTACCGGGTCCATGTGCGTGCCGACGATCCACGCCACCTCGCTGACGTTCTGCACGTTCACGTCCTTGTCGACGACCACGATCGTCTTCGAGAACATCAGTTGGCCAAGTCCCCAGAAGGCGTTCATGATCTTGCGCGCATGACCTGGGTAACGCTTGTCGATCGACACGAGCACGAGGTTGTGAAAGATGCCCTCGGCGGGAAAATGCATGTCGACGATCTCGGGCAGCGTCTTGCGAATGACGGGGAGGAAAATGCGCTCACTCGCCAGCCCGAGATAGTAGTCCTCCATCGGCGGAATGCCGACGACCGTGGTCAGGTACGTGGGTTTCTTGCGCCGCGTGATGCACGTCAGATGGAAGACGGGAAACTCGTCCGGCTGCGAATACAACCCCGTGTGATCGCCGAACGGCCCCTCGCGGCGCCGCTCGCCGGGATCGACGTAACCTTCGAGCACGATGTGCGAGCTGGCGGGGACCTCCAGGTCGACCGTCAGGCACCTGATCATTTCAATCCGGCGTCGCGCGAGAAACCCGGCCAGCAGCAGTTCATCGAGCCCTTCGGGCATGGGCGCCGTCGCGCAATACGGCAAGACCGGCTCTGGACTGAGCGCGACAGCGACCTCGAGGCGCTTCTTCAGCCGCTCGGCGACGCGATAGTGCTGCGCGCCGCCCTTGTGGCGCTGCCAGTGCATCGCCGTCGTCTTCCCGTCGAACACCTGCATGCGGTACGTCCCGATGTTGCGGGCGCCCGACTCTGGATCCTTCGTGAAGACGAGCGGGAAGGTGATGAAGGGCCCGCCGTCGCCAGGCCAGCAGGTGAGAATCGGCAACTGGTCGAGCGTGCCGTCTTTCTGCACAACCTCGTGACAGGGCGCGTCTTTGACGGTCTTCGGCATCAGATCGCGCAAACGGCCGACCATCGGCAGCATTTTGAGCGCGTCCATGATGCCTTCAGGCATCTGCGGCGTCACGAGCTCGTCGATCTCGCGCGCCAGATCGTCGAGGGTTTTCACGCCGAGCGCCAGGCACACCCGTTCCATCGATCCGTAGATGTTGGCCGCGACCGGAATCTCGAAGCCGGTCGGTTTGTCGAAGAGCAGGCCAGGGCCGCCGTTAGGCGACTTGCAGGCTCGATCCACGATGGCCGCGATCTCGAGGTTGGGGCTCACCGGCTCGGCCACGTGCGAGAGGAGCTTGCGGCGATCGAGGTCGGCTATGAAGTCGTCAAGGTCGGCGTACATTTTCCGTCGACATTCTATCCGCGATTCGCGTCGCGAGGGCAAGGGCGCGGCGGCCGTCCTCGCCGGTCACGAGCGGCGCGCGCCGCGCGACCACCGCGTCAACGAAGTTGGCCAGCTCGCGTTTGAGCGGCTCTTCCTGCAGCACCTCGATCTCTCCGCCTTCAATCGACGGCATGGTCCCGCTGCCCTTCACAAGGCGCCACACGTCAACCTTCTGCGCCGCGTAGTCGATCGACAAGTACGACATCGGCTGAAAGAAGCGAATCTTTCTGACCTGATCCCGACTGATCCGGCTGGCGGTCAAATTAGCGATGCAGCCGTTCGCGAACCGGATGCGGGCGTTCGCGATATCGACCCGACCGGTCAGCACGGGCACGCCCACGGCTTCGACCGATTCAACGTCGGAGACGACCAGGGACAAGACGATGTCGAGGTCGTGAATCATCAGATCGAAGACGACGTCGATGTCGAGGCTGCGGTCGGGAAAGGTGCCGAGGCGATGGACCTCGATGAAACGCGGATCGGTCAGGAACGGACGGGCCGCGGCCACCGCCGGATTGAACCGCTCGGTCTGGCCGACGGCCAGGATGGTGCCCGTCTTCGCGGCCGCGTCAATCATGGCATCCGCTTCCGCGAGGCTGGTCGCCATCGGCTTTTCGACGAGCACCGGCACACCGGCCGCGAGAAACGGCAGCGCGATCTCGCGGTGCACCTCGGTCGGGACCGCGAGGGTCACGGCGTCGACGGTCTCAAGAATCTCGCGGTAGTCAACGTGCGGCTCGGCTTCATACTCCGCGGCGATTTCTTCGGCCCGCTCGCGCTTCTTGTCGACCACGGCGACGAGCTCGGTTCCTGGTAGCGTCGAGAGGAGGCGCGCATGGTGGCGACCCAGATGGCCGACACCGACGACGGCAACTCGCAGGGGCATGGCCTATGCGGATCGGCCCTTGAAGCTGGCGACAGCCTCGGGCTCCGAATCGAAGAGTTCGAAAACCGTCGTCAGTCTCGTGACCGCGAGCAGGTCGCGGACGCGGCCCCGTGCGTGCAGCAGCTTCATCACTCCACCGAGGCGCGTTGCGGTCGTGTAGCCACAGACGATCTCTCCCATCGCGGCGCTGTCGATGTACGGCGTGTCGAGGAGATTGAGGAGGAGCTTTGTCCGGCCTCCCTGCGCCAGCTGGCGCACGGTCTGACACAGGAGCACGGCCCCGTCCTCTTCGGTGATGCGTCCAGTGACGTCAATCACGGTCACGTCGTCGATCTGACGTTCGCGAACGGTCATGGAAGGGCAAATTATATGCTGTTGCCCCGGGACCGACCGACGATCACGATGCCCGCCTCGTCTGCGGCCCCGACGATCGCGTCGCCGTCGAGCAGCAGCGTCTTCCCCGCGTCAACCGAGAGGGCGTCGGCCTCGACGGCTTTCATGGCCTCGATCGTCGACACGCCCACCACCGGCACGTCGAAGCGCATGTCCTGGTTCGGCTTGGCGACCTTGATGATGCGCACGCCTCGGCCAGCGAGCCGGCCGGCGCGCACAATGACCGCATCGGTGCCCTCCATCGCCTCGACGGCGACGACCGCCGCGGCCTTGACGGCAAGGGTCTGGCCGATATCGAGGCCGGCCACCCGATCGGCCATCCGGGCGCCGTATTCGAGGTCGGCCCGCTGCTCGTCGGTCGGCCCACGGCGGGTCAGCACACCCTCGCGCGCCAGGAGCGGCGACAGGAACGTGGTCGAATCCAGCAGCTCGATCCCCTGCTCGCGCAGCACGTCGGCCACGCCTGCAATCAACGCGTCGGTGTTTCTCGCCTTGAGCCGCGCCAGTACCCCAAGAAGCGTCAGGTCTGGCACGATGTCTGCGAACAGCTTCGTGTGCCTCACCTGCCCCGCCATGACGGCCTGGCTGACGGAGGCGCCTTTCAGCAGCTTGATGCACTTGCCGAGCTGGCCGAGCGACACCCAGTGCAGCGTGGCCGCCGGAAGACGCGCCGCCGCTTCTGCAAGATCCGGGAACGCTTCTTCCTCGATCGCAATCACCGTGACGTCGTGGCCCGCGGCGCGTGCGGCGTCCAACACGAGGAAGGGGAATCTCCCGTTACCCGCAATGAGGCCCAACTTCATTCGTCAGTGAGCACTTCCTCGACCCGCTTGGTCGCCCGACGCAGGATCACCCCGCGATGTGACGTGCGAATGAAGTCCGTCAGGTACTGCACCTCGGCACACGCGAGGGATCGGTCGTGCGCAATTCGCTGCAGGGCGTTAGTGGTGTTGAGCTTCGACTGCAGGAGATACCGGAACGCTCGCTTCAACTTGCCGAGCACCTCGGGAGTGAAGCCCCGCCGCACGAGACCCAGCGTATTGAGGCCGTAGATGCGGGCGCGATTGCCGACCGTCTTGGCGAATGGCAGCGCGTCCTTGGTGACCACCGAGTACCCGCCGATGAACGCGTGCCGGCCCACGCGGCAGAACTGGTGGACGCCGGAAAACGCACCGATGGTCGCATAGCTCTCGACCAGCACGTGGCCGGCCAGCGTCGCGCCGTTGGCGAAAATGGTGTCGTGCTCTACCTGGCAATCGTGGGCGACGTGCGCATAGGCCATGAACACATTGTTGTCGCCGATGCGCGTGGCGCCACCACCGCCACGCGTCCCACGGTGGATCGTGACGAATTCCCGGAAGATGTTCTGCCGCCCGATGACCAGCCTGGTCACCTCACCCTGGAACTTCAGGTCCTGCGGAATCAGCCCGAT
>JBGPHH010000060.1:0-18228 GCA_041484265.1 Vicinamibacteria bacterium | reverse complement strand
TGCTGTGCTTGTCCACTTTGGCGCCAGAAATGTCGCTCAGATCGACGCGCACCCCGGAATCCACCATCGCCTCGGTCAGCCAGGCGGTCTCCTCGGCCGTCATGCCGCGCAGCACGACGGCCATCAGAAACGCCGACGCTTGGTAGTCGGCGAGGGAGCCGTCGGTAACACCGTTGACGAAGAACCGGATCTCTTCGCGGCCGAGTGCCCCGCCGTCTCGCTTCCGCAGGATGATATCGACCGCGCGCACCGGCGGAGTATAGCGGAAGCCCCTAGCCTCCAGCCTCTGGCCTCCCTCATAATCGAGTTTCTTAATGGCCGACGGCACTTCCCCATCCACGCAGTCGCCCAACCAGCCGGTTGCCGAGGCGCCCCCGCTCGCGCCGGAGACGGCCGCGCGCCTGACCGAATTTGCCCGCGCGATGAAGGCCGCCGCACGCGCCGTCGTCCTCTATCCGCCGTCCCACCCAGCGGTGGCGGCCACGCTCGGCCGCGTCGTCCAGGTCACGTCAGCGGCCAACCTGCCGCAGTCCCTCAAGGTGCGGGTGCTGCCCGACCGGTTGCTCATCGACGAGCGCGCGCCCGCCCGTCCCGACGCAACAATCGGCGAGCTGGCCGGGCTGCTCCACGACCACATGATTGGCGAGCTGACGATTCAGCCCGGCGGCGACATCGACGCCTGGCGGCAGTTTCTCACGCTGCTCGGGCGTGTCCCGGACGCGGTCCGCGGCGAAGGCGGGATCGCGCGCGCCTGGACGGCGCTCGCAGGCCGGCACATCGAGCTCCGCGAGATCGACTACAGCGAGGTCTTGAAGGAACGCGCCGGCGAAAGCGACGTGAACTGGGAGGAGCTCATCGCCCAGTGCCTGCGAGGCGCGACCTTCGAGCTCTCCGATGACGAGCTCACGGAGCTGCTCGGCAGCGACGGCCCGGAGCGCCTCTCGCGCCTGCTCGCCACGCTCGACGAGCACGCGGTCACCGCCGGAAGCGGGGTCGGCCCGAGGGCCGCCGCCCTCATCCGCATGCTCCGCGGCATCATCGACGCGGTGTCGAAGAGGCATCCAGGAAAGGTCGAGTCGCTGATGCACAACGCGGCCGCGGCTGTGGGCAAGCTGTCGCCCGAGATGCTCATGGGACTGCTGGCTGAAGACGCCGAGCACCCGGAGGGGCCGACACTCATGAAGGCTGTCGTCGGCCGGATGTCCGACGAGACGATCGCCGGCTTCGTGTCGACCAACGTGATGGCCGACGGTGCGGCCACCGACCGGCTCGCGCAGGTGTTCCAGACGCTGGTGCGGGGAGACGATCAGCGGCAACAACTGCTTGGGCTCGCCCGGGACGACGTCGCGGCCTCGACGCTCGGTCAGACCGAAGGGTTCGATGAGGTCTGGAATCAGGTTGCGGAGAAGCTGCTGACATCGTACTCCGACGCCCCGTATGTGTCCGACGAGTACAGCCGCCAGCTGTCGGGCGCGCGGACGCAGGCCGTGGAGGTCGAAGCGGTCAACGACGATCCGCCCGAGCGCGTCAGCGCATGGATCGCCACGGTGGCGACGAGCGCCCTGCGCGCGCTCGACACGACGCTGCTGCTCGACCTGCTGCGCATCGAGGAAGACGAAGAGCGCTGGGGCGAGTTGATGACGCCGGTCGGGGCGCTCGTCGACGATCTGCTGCTCGTCGGCGATTTCGACGCCGCCGCCGAGCTGCTCGGATTCCTGGTGCGCGAAGCGGCGTCTGGCGCCGGCAAAGAACGCCAGCAGCACGCCCTGATCGCCATCGACCTGCTCGTGGCGGGGTCGATGCTCCGTCACATCACCTCCCATCTGGCGACGATCGACGACGCCCAGTTCGACCGTGTGAAGGCCATGTGCGTCTCGCTCGGCGAGGTGCTCGTGCGTCCGCTGGCCGAGGCGCTGTCGGTCGAAGAGCACGGCCGGGTGCGCGAGCGGCTCACGAAGATCCTCATTGCATTTGGGGCCATCGGCCGGCGGCAGGCCGAGCGGCTGAAAGGATCGCCAAACGTGGCGGTGCGTCGGACCGCGGTGTATCTGCTGCGCGAGTTCGGCGGCAAAGACGCGCTCCCCGATCTCACCGAGCTCCTCAACGACAACGAGCCGCAGGTGCAGCGCGAGGCGGTCAGCGCGATCGTCAAGATCGGCAGCGACCGCGCCTATGGCGTCCTCGAGCGCGCGCTGGTCTCCGGGACGCCGCGGTCGCGCGACATGATGATGCAGTCGCTCAGCCTCCTGAGGGACGAGCAGGCGACGCCGCTCCTCGCCTATCTGCTTGGGCACATCAGCCATCGCGGTCCGCTCGGCGTCGTGTACCGGCGGACCGTCGAAGCCCTCGGGACGCTGCGCGATCCGGAAGGCATCGCGTTGCTCAAGGACGTCCTCCACAACAGCGGCGAATGGTGGGCGCCGGCGCGGACGCGGGCGCTGCGGGACGCGGCGGCCGGAGCGCTCGCGCGCATCGGCACAGCCGAGGCGCTCGAGGTCCTCGAGCAGGCCGTCACCACGGGATCACGCGGCGTGCGATCGGCCGCCCGCAGCCATCTGGCCGCATCGCGCGCCAGCGGCAGACGCCGCGCCGGAACGGGAGGCGCCGCGTGACCGCGCCCAAGCTGCAACTGGCCGACGAGCTGCTGCGAGCGCTCGCCGCGACGCTCCGAGCGATGCAGTTGTACTCGAAGAACCATCCGATCATCGCCCGCAACATCGAGGCGCTCTCGGGCGCCATCCAGCTGCTCCACACCTTCCAGCCGACGATCGTCATCGGCCTGATCGCCGAGGAAGTGATTGTCGACGGCGTGGCGGTGGGCAAAGCCGACGACTATGGCGCCGTCGTCCGGCGGCTGAAGCAACTCGGCATCGAGCGCATCACGATCGACCGCGGCATGACCCGCAGCGAGCTGACCGCATTTGTCGAGGCGGTGGGTACTGCCGAGCAGCGCGCGCAAGGCGCCGAGGCCACGTTCCCCACGCTCACCCACATCCGCATCGGCCGCGTCTCGATCGGCCCGCGCATCGAGGGCAACGTCAGCGACATGGCCGAGATCAGGCGTCTGTACAACGATGCCGTCTCGGCCGCGGAGACCATCTGGGTAAGCGCGGCCACCGAACACAAGCCAGACGCGACGATGGCCCGCACCATGATTGACGGCCTCGCGCAGGCGGTCGCGCAGAATCGAACGGCGTTGCTCGCGCTGACCACCCTCAAGAACTACGACAACTACACGTTCACGCACATGGTGAACGTCTCGATTCTCACGATGGGGCAAGCCCGCGGCCTCGGCATCGACGGGGCGCTCTTGCGCGAATTCGGCCTCGCGGGTCTCATGCACGATATCGGCAAGGTGCGGACGCCCGCCGAGATTCTCACCAAACCCGACAAGCTGACCGACGCCGAGTTCGTGATCATGAAGCGCCACGTCGTGGACGGCGCCGAGATTTTGCGCGAGACGCCGGACATCCCGGCGCTCGCGCCGGTGGTCGCCTTCGAACATCATCTGCGGACCGACGGCTCGGGGTATCCGGACCGCGTCCGGCGGCCGTCGCTCAACGTCGGCACGATGCTCTGCAGCATCGCCGACGTCTATGACGCGATGCGGTCGGTGCGGACGTATCAAGGGGCGATGCCAACCGACCGCATTCTGGCCGTGCTCAAACGCAACGACGGCCTGCAATTCGATCAGCCGCTCGTCCGCCGCTTCGTGCAACTGGTCGGCATCTATCCCGCCGGCAACCTCGTCAAGCTCACGACGGGCGAAGTCGCCGTGGTGCGGAAGGTATACGCCCCCGATCCGTACCGGCCGCAGGTGCGCGTCCTCATCAGCGCCAGTGGCCAGCGTCTCGATATTCCCTACGAACTGAATCTGTGGGAGACGAGTCCCGACCGCAAGACCGCCTCGATTATCGCGCCGCTCGATCCGGCCAAGTTCAACTTCGATCCTCTGATGCTCATGTAGCGCAACCCCAGGTGCGAGGGTGCGAGGGGTGCGAAAAGTGCCAAAGGTGCGAGGAATTCTGAGGGTGCTCGCGATCGCGGCGGCGATCGTGCTTGGCTTGCCGATCTCCTCACGGCCAGGGTTCACGCGGTTCGCAGAGTTCCCGAGGTTCACAAGGTTCTCGAGGTTCGCTGAGCCGACGACCCGCGCCGTTGAGGACCGTGCAGCTGATCCAATCGTGGTTGCGAGGCCTTCGAACCTCGTCACCCCCCCGAACCCCGGGAACCCTGTGAACCTTGAGAACCCCGCGAGCCCAGGGCAGTCAGAGATCCTCGCGAACGCGAACCTTGAGAACCCGAACCTTGGGAACCGGGTGAACCCCGGGAACCCTGTGAACCCAGTGAACCCGCCGAACCCCCTCGGTGGCCTCTTTGCCGCGCTGCGGAATGCGGCGAGCACGATCACCGCCCTCTTCGAACCGCGGGCGCGTTCGTCGGCAAGTCCTCAGACCGCTGGAACGACGGTGGCTGCGACGTCCGAGCGCGCCATTCAGCCGTGGGATGCCGCCATCGAGCAGATGTCGAATGACGGCGACCTGCGCCTCCGTCGAACGACGAACGATACGTTCATCGCCGGACGGGCCCACGAGCGATTCGACCAGTACTACAAAGGCGTCCCCGTCTACGGCGGCGACATCAGCCGCCAGACGGATCGAGGCACTACGGTCTCCGTGTTTGGCACGATCTATCCGAACATCGACCTTGACCCCAAGCCACGTCTCTCGGCAGAGGAGGTGCGGGTCATGGTTGAGCAAGCGCACAACGTGACGATCGGCCCATCCCGCGCCCCCGAGCTCGTTGTGCTGCCAGACGCGGGGACGTACCGACTGGTCTATCGCGTGACCGTGTTTTCGCTGGATGGCGCCACGGAGTATTTCATCGACGCTTCGAGCGGTGCGACCGTTCTCGAAAGGGACGCCCTGGAGCGGCAAAATGCTGCGGCAATTGCACGAGGTCTGGGCGTTCTCGGCGACGACAAGAAGGTCAGCGTCGCGAGTCAGTCGGCGGGGCCCTACATCACGTGGGACCTGCTGCGGCCGCCCGCCATCCAGACGTTTGACATGAATGGCGATCCGAACAAGACGACTAATGCCCTTAGTGGCGTCATCGCGCTCACAACGACCGACCTTGCCTCAAACCCGACGACGACCTGGAGTGATCCTGTGGCGGTGGACGCGCAGGCCTATAGCGGCTTGGTCTACGATTTCTACTTCAAGCGATTCGGACGCCAGGGTCTTGACGGCAACAATATCCGCCTCGTGAATATCGTGCATCCGGCGAGCCGTGCGACGTTCAACCCGTCAACCTCCAACCTGTCGTACTACATCAACGCGTTCTATGCCGGCGGCGGCGTCATGGTCTACGGCGAGGGATTGCCGACGGGTGTCCTGGCGTCTACCGGTCCGGGAGGCACTTTCCAGTCCTGGAACTACCTGGCGGGCGGCCTCGACGTCCTTGCGCATGAGCTCACGCATGGCGTCACGGACTTCACGTCGAACCTGATTTACCAGGACGAATCGGGGGCGCTCAACGAGGCGTTCTCGGACATCATGGGCACCGCGGTCGAGTTCTACTACCAGCCGCCCGGGACCGGGTTTCTGAAGGCTGATTATCTGATTGGCGAAGATGTCATAACGCCAGGCGGCCTGCGATCGATGTCCGACCCTCTCTCGTACGGCTATCCTGACAATTACAGCCTACGTAAATTTATCGGCACCAACACGGACAATGGCGGCGTCCACACCAACTCGAGCATCGCCAACCACGCGTACTTTCTCGCAATCGAGGGCGGGACCAATCGCACATCCAGGCTCACTGTGACTGGCGTCGGTCAGGCCAACCGCGCGCAGATCGAAAATGTGTTCTATCGCGCGTTCACGCAGATGATGATGCCGTCGAACGCGACCTTCCACACCGCTCGCCTCATGACGATCCAAGCGGCAGTCGATCTCTACGGCGCTGGAAGCGGCCCTTGGCAGGCAGTGACCCAGGCTTGGACGGCCGTGGGCGTCAACTAAACTGAAAAGTTAAAAGGGAAAACTGAAAAGGACTGAGCGAGTGCGGCCTACTTTTAACTTTTTAATTTTAACTTTTACCTTTGTCGTCGTTCTCGCCTTTGCGGCTGCGGCTGAGGCGCAGGCGCGGACCGCGGCCCGTCAAGCGCCTACGTGGAGCAGCACCATCGGCGTGAATGCCGTCGTTCAGACGGGCCGAACCGAGTCACAGAGCTTCTCGATCGAGAAGAATCTCGAACAAGCGCCGATTACAGCGACGCTCAGCCTGGAACGCGCCGCGCTTTTCGATATTTCAGTCGGCGTGACGCACGCGCGAAGCCGCCTTGGAGGGAGCGTCAGCGTGTCGTCGCTCTCGCGGAATTTCGGTGGCGCCGTCGGCGCCCAGATTCCGCACCCCTTCTTCTTCAACACACCGCGGCCCGTGAACGGGTCCGTGTCGGGCCTGCTCGACACCGAGCTTGTCCTGCACGTCGCGGCCACGTACCAGGTTTGGAGATCTGATCGCTTCGATCTGGTGGGGTTCGCCGGGCCGTCCATGTTCACGGTCAGGCAGGACCTTGTCACAGGCGTCACCTACACCGACACCTATCCGTACGACACCGCGACGTTCGCATCGGCGCCAACCGCGCGCGCCTCGGCCACATCGCTCGGGTTCAATCTCGGCACCGATCTTACGTGGAAGCTATCGAGGAGGGTTGGCGTCGGCGCGATCGTTCGGTACACACACGGATCGGTGACGCTCAGCCCGTCGGCTGGCAACAACATGAGCGTCGAGGTCGGCGGGTTACAGCTCGGCGGCGGTCTCCGACTGGTCTATTGAGTCCTGCGTGCGCGACGGGACCACCCTCAGGGGCGGGTCATCGTCCACGGAGTGGCGCTGCAACTAGTGCCAGAAATATCGTTGCAGGTTCCGGTCAGCGTAGTGGCCGTGGCGTTGAGACTCCCCGCAGTGAAGTTCATCGACGGGCCAGGCGGAGTAGTGAACGTGACCGTAAAGGTCACGACTCGAGTTGTCACGTTCACCGACCCCGAAATCGTGCCAATGTCAGTAGTGTCATTGAAGCCACCGCCAATAGTCGTCCCTGACTGCGTCAACGTGACTGTGACCGGGTTAGGGCACCAACAACCGTTCCCAAAGTTGGGCCCTCCAGTCCAAGTGGCGGCGAGGCTCTTAACGACCAGGTTTGTCGGAGTTGTCGAGGCGGATCCGCCAGTAGCGGTCACAGTCAACGTCACAGGGAATGTCGTGGCAGTGGTGTAGACGTGCGTCGCTGTTGCGCCGGTGCCTGCCGGCGTTCCGTCGCCAAAGTTCCACGAATAACTGAGCGCATCCCCCTCCGGATCGGAGGCGCCGACGGCCGTAAACGTAGTATTGGTGTTCAAGATCGCGGTCGTTGGCGAGACCGTGAAGGAGCCAGCCGTCGGCGGTTGATTCGTGGGCGTAGAGTCGCTGCCCTTCTTCGCGATAAGAATCGCAGCAACGGCACCGCCGCCCGCCAGCGCCGCGATAAGGGGCAACTTCGACCGGCCACCGCCCTCGCCACCGCCGCCACCGCCGCCGCCCAGTTGCGCCGCGAGTTCCGGCCGGGATCCGGCATCGCGCGTGAGCCGGACGCGGACGGCGCTCGGCGTCGCGCCGACCGACACAACCCGGGCGTTCTCGAGGTAACCGCCCTTGACGAGGCGGACGCGATGATCGCCGGCCGTCAGGCCAGCCACCTGCAGGGGTGTTTGCCCTGTCAGTTGTCCGTCGACATAAACGGCAGCGCCCGCCGGTTCGCTCTCAACCGCGAGCGAGCCCATTCGCGCCACTGGTGACGGGCGTGGTGCTGCCTCCGGCGGGCCGCCACCTGCCATCGTCACGCTCGGATTGACCGCGAGGACCGCAATGACCGCAAGAGCCACGCGCCGTTGCAGCGCGCCACCAGCATTCCAACTCATCAACCTGCCTCCATCACACGAACGTCGCGTTCCAGCGCTGGACGACCAGCGCCCTTGTTGCCAGAGAAACAGACAGTAATAGGGGAAGCCTGATGTGTCAATCCCCAAGACTCGAGTGTGCCAACCACGCAGCGCCGCGCCGAAGAGGCTCGACTATTACGGTAGCGACGAGCTGATGCCAGAAGCGCAGTGCCGGCGTCCTAGACCCGAGGGGCCTTACTCAGGGATGGCTCAATATCCACGGGCTACCGGCACCGCAAACAGTGGTGGCGCTAGCGCAGGTTCCGGTCAACGTGTTAGCGGCAGCGTTGGGAGTACCTGAAAAAGTCATCTGCGAGCCGCCGCTGATAAACGTGAGCGTCAGGTTCACCTGGCGAGTCGTGGTGTTCACCGTCCCGACGACGTTCGCATTTTCCGCGATGTCATCCGTGAACGTGCCGGCCAAATTCGTACCCGTCTGGGTCAAGACGACCGTGGTCGTGACGGTGCAACACCATGCATCGGGCTTTCCAGTCCACGTGCCAGTGAGACTCTTGACGACCAGGCTGGTCGTTGTCGAGACGGAATCGCTGCCGGCGGTCACGGTCAGCTTCACCGTACAGGTGCAAGGGACGGCGTATGTGTGTGTCGTTGTCGCACCCGTTCCCGTCGTATTGTCTCCAAAGTCCCACGCAAAGCTGAGCGCATCCCCGTCTTGATCGGCGGCGTTGACGGCCGCAAACGTCGTGGTAGTCCCCACGATGCCGGTGGTTGGAGAAACCGTGAGGGAATCGACCGTGGGCGCGTGACCGCCCTTCTTCAGGAGAAAATATGCCGCGACCGCACCGCCCCCCGCCAGGGCCAGGATGAGAGGCAACTTCGATCTGCCGCCATCGCCGTCACCACCACCGCCGCCACCCAATTGCGCCGCCAGTTCCGGGCGGGAGCCAGCATCGCGCGTCAGCGGGACGCGAACGGTCCGAGCCGCACTGCCCACCGACACGAGCCGCGCGTTCTCGAGGTAACCAGACTTGACGAGGCGCACCCGATGATCCCCAGCCGTGAGGCCGGCCAGATGCAGCGGCGTCTGCCCTGTCAGTTGTCCGTCGACGTAGACGGCTGCGCCTGCCGGCTCGCTCTCCACGACCAGGGCGCCCGAAGGTGCGGTCGCGGCGGCTCCGGCGGATGCCTCGCTCCCAGCCGCAGCCGTCATCACCGGACTTGCCCCGAGCGCCAGCACCAGTGCAACCGTCACGCATCGCTTGAGAGTAATGGACTCGGTGTGCCGCCTCATCTCCTCGCCTCCACTATGCTGAACAACTGACACGCCGTTTAGCGTGCCGGGGCTGTAGCGGTCGGCGGCGGCAGTTCTCCCGCCGGCTTCAGCGACGCGGCGACCATCGCGAAGGTCGCTTCATACTTCGCAAACTGGGCGTTGATGGCCATGCACGTCACGCGGTACAGATCCTGCCCGACGGGATACGAGAACTGACGCACGCGCTCCTGCAGATCGGCGCCGGCGACGGGCCTCGAATAATCGATCACGATCACCCGCTTGCCACCTTCGTCGACCATCTTCGCGACGACATCGGTCGCTCTCGGCTGGTTCTCCTTCAACACGTCCGCCTCGATCTGGGCAAACACTTCGGTGACCAGATCGCCCGGGAGCGGCTGCCTCAAGCGAAAGCGCTCGACGACGAACGCCGCTTCTTTTTTCGGCTGACTGAAGGTGGCGAGCGGCTCGCCCGATCCGGAGATCATCAACCAGGTCCAGTCCTTCGGGTACTCCACGGAGAAACGGCGCCCGGGATCGGTGAACACCGAATAGCCGGATTTCTGAGCCATGGCCTGCGCCGCCAACAACAGAAACCCCACGGCCGGCAAGACAATGAGCCATTTACGTCGACACGACCACAGCATCAAAGAACCTCGGACATCATTAACAGTTAGCGAGCTTTCAACGCGTCAAGCCGCGTCTTTGCGATCTGCTTGTTCGGATCGTCGTCGGGCAGGTAGCGGACGGCTATTTCGTACTGCGCAATCGCCTGCGCATCGCGTTGGAGGCTGTCGAAGGTCTTGGCCTTCGCAAACGCGTCGCTGCCTTCCTTCTTCATGCGATCCCGGACGCGCGTGACTGACTGATTGGCGGCGGCGTTCGATGGATCGAGATCGTGTCCGCGATTGAACCACAGCAAGGCCGTCGGCAGATCGCCGGCCGCCTCTGACCTGGCTCCGGTATCGAGGGCGACTTGCGCCTGCTCGCGATTGCGTGCAGCTGTTGCATCGCTTGCGGCCGCTGGCGCCGATGGCTGCGGGGCCGGTGGCTGCGGCGTCGCTGCCGGTGGGGCCGACGTTGTCGGTTGCGTGGATGGAGCCTGACCCCGCGTCGCCACCGTCGCACCTTGAGCCGGCTGATTGCGCCCGCGAGGCGCCGCTTGAGTTGCCGGCTGAGTCCCCTGTTGAACACTGTTCGGCGCCCTGGACTCCACGGCCGGCGGCGCGGTTGTCTGAACTGGCGCGGGCGTGGGCGTCGGCGTTTGCAATTGCGGTTGCGACGGCGGCGGCGCTTGCTGAGGGACCGCAGCCGCCTGAGGCACCACGGCTGGCGGCGGTGCGTCGGTCTGCGCAGTGGCCTGCTGCCCAACCTCGCCGGCCGCATCCCGCGATGACGACGGCCAGAAGATCCAGCCGACGGCGGCCAGGGCCACGACGGCCGCGGCAACGCCCCCGATCACGAGACCGCGCCGCGTACCGACACGCTCAGCGGCTCGGACCCGCGACGACAGACTCGGCGCCTGCGCTTTCCGACGAATCTCCTGACCCTCGCGCTTCAGGCGCTCCACCTCGGCCTGCAGCTTCTTGCGCTCCGCTTCCTCCTCGAGCCTCTGCGTCTCCGCCTCGGTTTCGCGCTTGAGATGCACCACCTCGGCCTCGAGCCGCTGGCGCTCCATCGCTGCGGTCCGCCGCTCGATCTCGCGGGCTTCGACCTGAAGCTCAGCGAGCGCGCTCGTGACGATCGAATTCTGTGGACGAAAGCCCTCCAGGGCGTTCAGTGCCGACTGGCGGTCACCCGCAGCAAACTGCCGCCGGGCCTCGCTGATGACAGTTCGGGCCCGATTCTCGCGCTCGGCCTCCCGTGCCGCCTTCTCCTTCTGGGTCAGCGCCGAATCGACCCTGGCCTTGAGCAGCAGCGTCTCCGCGTTCGTCGCATCGATCTTCAGGGCCTCGTGGACCGTCTCCATGGCCGCATCGGGCGCTCCCATCTCGAGTTGCTGCCGCGCCCGCTGCAGGGCACCGTCGAGGACGACGGTCTTCTCCTGTCCGTCGACGAGCCTTCGCCGCACTTCGTCGATCGACTTGCGCATGGCGAGCGCCTCGGCCGACGACGAGTTGACCGACAGCGCGCGCTCCACGAGCAGCGCGGCGCTCGTCAACGCACCGCGATCGACTTCGCCCTTCGCTTCCGCCAGCCAGGCCTTCAGCTTCCGTTCTTCCTTGAGATGATCGTCGACGGCGAGCCGCTGCCGAATGGCCGCCAGTTCCAGACGGACCTGGTTGAGATCGGCAAGCCGATCGGCGGGGTCTTTGGCCAGGCAGCGGTCGACAATCGCCGCGAGCGCCGGATCGAGATCCGGCACGATCGTGGCGAGCGGCTCGCGCTGGGCCGTCAGAATCTTCTGGATGATGCTGGGAAACTCGCCCGGAAACGCTTTGCGATACGAGAGAACCTCGTAGAACACGGCGCCGAACGAAAAGATATCCGCCTGGGCCTCAACGGGCAGCCCCGCCATCTGCTCGGGGGCCATATAGTTCAGCGTGCCCATGACGGTGCCCGTCCGCGTCATGCCGGTGCCTGCGGAGCGAAGACGCGCGATACCGAAGTCGACGATCTTCAGCAGGCCATCCTCGTCGATCATGATGTTGGCCGGCTTGATGTCGCGGTGGACCACACCGGCTTTGTGGGCGTAGTGCAGGCCCGCGCACAGCTCCTCCATCCATTGGAGCTTGCGCGCCATCGTCAACTCCGTCTTGCGCGCGATTACATCGGTGAGCGTGGTGCCCTTGATGTACTCCATCGCGATGAACGGCTGCCCCTCGTAGTCGCCGACATCGAAGATGGTGACGATGTTGACGTGGCGGAGGCCGCCGGCGGCGTTGGCCTCGCGGGCAAACCGTTCGCGCATTTCGGGATTGTCGAAGCCTTCGCGCAGCACCTTGAGGACGACCAGGCGGTTGCCGATCTTGGGATCGCGCGCCAGATAGATCGACCCCATGCCACCCTGGCCGATGCTCTGGACAACCTGATAGCGGCCGATGGATTCAGGTGCACTGGGCGGCATAGGCGTCTACATTACCCGCGTAGGGTTGACCTTTTCAACCTGGAAAAAACGGGCCGATGATCGGCCCATTCTGGCCAAAACCAAGGACTTGCGTCGACAATAGTCAGCCTTGGGCCGAACTATTCGTCACTATTCGTAGCGAACGGCGTCAACCGGCTCGAGGTGAGCCGCCTTGATAGCAGGATACATGCCGAAGGCCAGACCCACGAGCAACGACACACCGAAGGCCAGCGCGATGGCGGCGGACGAAATGTGCGTGCTCCAGCCGGCATACGCCGTAATACCCCAGGACGCGCCGACGCCGGCCACGATGCCGAGCATGCCGCCACCGAGCGTCATCAAGAGACTCTCGCTCAGGAACTGCAGCGTCACATGCCGGCGCGTCGCGCCGACCGTCCGGCGAATGCCGATCTCGTGCGTGCGCTCCATCACCGAGGTCAGCATGATGTTCATGATGCCGATCCCGCCGACGAGCAACGCGAGCGCCGCGACGCTGCCCACGACCACGCTGAAGGTCTGCTGCGTGCGGTAGCGCTGGGCGAGCAGTTCCCGGGGAATGACGACGTCGAAGTCCATGCTGCCGCGATGGAGGCTCGTCAGCGTCCGGGAAAGCACCTGGCCAATCGCTTCGACGCGCTCGCCATCCACGGCCTGCAGCCAGATCTCGTCCACGCGCATGGCCGGATCGATGTCGAGGCTCACGCCTGAAAGCGTCGCGAGCGGGACGAGCGCCGCCTGATTGAGATCGCGCCACGCCATCGCTCCGGGGGTCCGCAGGTCCGCGCCCTGGTCCCGCAGAACTCCCACGACCTTGTAGTACTCCGTCTGTACCTGCACGTTGTCGCCGATCGGATCGTGGAAGCCAAAGAGGGCCTGGGCCAGCCTCGACCCCAGCACGCACACGCGCGCGCCTTGTTGCTCGTCGAGCGGCGAGAGCAGCCGCCCGCGATCGAGCTGGAGCCGCAAGATGGTCTGATAGCTGGCGCCGACGCCGAGAACCAGCCCCATCATCCCCTTGCCGGCGTGCGCCACCGGCACAAACCGCTGGACGAGGGGCGAGGCCGCCTTGACGAGCGGCACCGCACCGGCGAGCATTTCCGAATCGCTCGCCCGTAACCCGACACGGCGGCCGGCCGTCATCTCGGCGGCGGTCAAGCCGCGATTTCGGACGACGAGATTGTCGAGCCCCAATTGCTCGACCTGCCTCAACGACTCGCGCCGCGCGCCGTCGCTGACAGACATCATCGCGATGACGGCGGCCACGCCGAGAATCACCCCGAGGACGCTGAGAGACGTGCGGAGTTTGTAGCGGCCCAGGGCTTCGGCGGCAATGCTGAAGAATTCGCGCAGGTCCCGAACGAGCTCAGCGAGGGTCAAGGGGGGACTGGCCGCGCGAACGGTTGAAGCTGCCGCCGGGCGTCGCGGTGTTGAAGGTTGGCGAGGCCGGTGAGGTCGGTGAGGCCGGCGACGTCGCGGCGTCGATCAGGGAGACCCGGTCCCCTTCTTTGAGACCCGACACCACCTCGACGAGGGTGTCGCTCGACTGGCCGAGCTCGATCGACCGCGCTTGAGTGCCCAGCGGGCCGACCACATTCGCCACGAACTGTCCCTGTCGATCGAACACGGCGTTAATCGGCAGCAGCAGCACGTTTGAACGCTCACCTAGGAGGATATCGACGCGAGCCGTCATCTCGGGCCGTAGCTCCACTTCCGATCGGTCCAGCTCGACCACGAGGTCGAAGCGCTTCTCTTCGAAAGGACGATCGGTCGACGAGCCGGCGAGCGTCCCAACCCGGGCCACCTTGCCGGTCAGGCGCGCATCCGGGTAGGCCTCGAGTGCGACCGTCGCACGCTGTCCCGGCTGGACGCGGTGCACGTCGGCCTCGCTCACCGAGGCTTCGACCAGCATGCTGTTCACTTCCGGAATCGTCACGAGCCCGAGACTGCCCGTCACGCGATCGCCGGTCCGAATCTTTCGGCGTGGGTTCGCGCCGAGGAACTCTTCGTAAACAACCATGCCCGGGCGACGCGCGTACAGGCTGCATCCTTCAATCTGATCCTGGAGCAGCTTGAGGCGAGCCTGCGCTTCCTGGAGCCGCGTCCGTGCGTTCTCGAGTTGCGCATCCTTTTGTGCCAGCTGGAGGTCGGCCCGCTGCCGGTCCCTCGGGTGGGTCTGCTCAATCAGGATGTCCGCGCGACGCTTCGCGATCGCCAGGTCTTCTTCGGCCTGCTCGAGACCGTCGATGGTCTTCTTCAACTCCTCACGGGTGATGAAACCTTTTTCGAGCAGGGGCTGAAGGGTCTCCTGCTCCTCGCGAAGCCGCGCGACCTTCTTCTCGGCGAGCTGGAGGCGCGTCTTCGCCTCTTCGACGCTCAGCGCGCCTTCACCCGCCGTGAGGGACTCGACGGCGGCCTGTCCCTCCTGTCGATCGATCTCGGCGACCTGCTGGTCCACCTGGGCTTGGCGCAGCTCCTGACGCGCGCGCTCGAGCTCCCGCTGCAGGTCGGAGGCGTCGAGCCTGACGAGCAGATCGCCTTCGTTGACGCGCGTCCCTTCGGCGACGAGGAAGGTGATCTCGGTCTCGCGTCCCTGGAGCGGCGAGCGGTACGTGAGCGACTGTGCGGGCTTGAGGACGCCAGTGGCCGTCAGCCGGACGGCGAGGTTCCCCTTCTTGACCGTTGCGATCATGGCCTCGTCGGCCGTCGTCCTGCGCCAGAAGAACGCGACCGCGACGAGGGCGAGCACACCAACTGACACGACGACTCGGCCTGCGGCGAGCCTGCCGGATCCATTCGTGGTGAGCCTGCCAATCCAGCGCGTGGTGGTCACCGCGCAGTTGCCTCACGCTGTGGAACGTCGGCCGCCTCGACGATGTCTTTGCGCGGATCGAGCAGTCCGAGCACGGCGCGGAGGCCGATGCGTGCGGTGGCGGCGTCGGCGAGCGCCGAGACACGCCGGCTTTCGGCCGACAGCAGGCTCGCTTCCGCGGTCACCACGTCAAGGTTGTTGGAGAGGCCGCGCTCGTAGCGGAGCTGGGCGACTTCCACTTCCTTCTGCCCGATGTCCACGCTCACCTCGGCAGCCGCGAGGCTGCGCGTGATGCGTTCTCTCTCCCGCACGGCGCGCTTCACATCGTCTCGAATCTTTCTCTGAAGCGTCTCGATCTCGCGCCGGCGCCGGTCGCGATCGATGAGCGCGTTCTGATAGTCGATCAACCCCGGCGTCCGGTCCACGGGGGAGGAGATGGTGAAAAACGTCACGGCTTGAAATTTGTCGAGACCGAAGCTGTCTCGAAAGCTGTCGGCCGTCTGGCGGCGCGTCATCGCGAGGTTCACGTCCACCTGTGGCAGCAGCTGGTTGCGCGCATAGGCAGTAGCGCGATCGGCTTCGGCGGCGGCGGCCTTTGCGCTCTGCAGGTCCAGACGCTTGTCGAGCGCCGTCGCCACCGCTTCGTCGGCCGCGATCGGGTCAACAGCCTTCGGGATATCGGTCGCCAGATCGAAGGCGACGCCCGACTCGCGCCCCATCAGAAACGCGAGCTGGTCCTGCGCGTCCTCAACAGCGGATTGCGAGTCGAACAGCTGGCTTTCCGCCTGCGAGACGAGCTGCTGGGAGCGGAAGACGTCGAGCTGCGAGACGAGGCCCGCGTCGAGCTTGGCTTCAGAGGCGTCGCGCAGGTTGCGCGCACGGTCCAGGCCCTTCTTGGCGACCTCGACCAGGGTCTGCTGAGCCACCAAATGATAGTAGGCCGAAGCCACTTCGACTGTCACCTCTTGTTCGGCCAGCACCCGCTGGCGCCGAGCGTCGATCTCCTTCTGCTCCGCGCTCGTCAAACTCCGGCGCGCCACCGTCGGCCCGAAGCCCTTCAAGAGCGGCTGGCTGACCGTGAACGTGGTGTCGGTGTTATAGAAGCGGATGTCGCCCTGACCGGGGACGCCTGAGGCTCCGGGGATCTGCGCGGTCTGGGTTCCCACGCCGGCACCAAGCTGCGTCCCCGTCGTCAGCTTCTGCGTGAGATCCAGACGATATGTCTGGTTGCTGACGTCGCTCTGACCGAATGACCCCAGGACGTTCGGCACCAGCTTCGGTTCGAAATTATTTCTGGCCAGGCGCACGCCGAGGTTGGCCTGCTCGGCGGTGTCGTTCTGCGCGATCATCCGGTCGTTTCGGACGAGCGCGTCCTGCACGGCCTGGGCCAGGGTGAGTCGCGTTGGTCCCTGCGCGGACACGTGTTCTGTCACCACAACAGTGGTCAGAAGACCACTCAGCAAGAGAGAGGGGACGCACCATCCTGTGAGGAATCTCATTGGCCTGCTCCGATTCAAGGTCTTCGGTCCCATCTAGACAGCCATGACGTCGAACTGCTCGTGATGCAAAAGGACGTCGGACTTGACCATCACATCACGGCCGAGTGACTGCTTCAGATCGTTCAAGACGGCGCTTTCTTCCTCCGTGAGCGCGCGGGCGATGTCAGGGTTGACGCGCAACAGCAGCCGATGGCCGTTCAGCTCGGGCCCAACCTTCTTCACTTCGCTCAAAATCTCGTAGCAGATCGTGGGAATCGACTTGATGACGCCGCTCCCCGCGCAGTACGGACACGGCTCGGTCAGCACGCGCTCGAGGCTCTGCTTGACCCGCTTGCGCGTGATGATGATCAACCCGAAGTCGGCCACCTGCAGGGCCTTGGACGGCGAGCGATCCTTCTTGAGCTCGAGGTCAACCGCCTGGTAGACCTTCTGCCGGTTCTTCTTGTCCTCCATGTCGATGAGATCGAGCACGATGATCCCGCCGAGATCGCGCAGCCGCACCTGCCGCACGATTTCCTTGACCGCCTCGAGGTTGGTCTTGACGATCGTGTCCTCGAGCCGGCCGGTCGTCTTCTTCCCGACGTAACGCCCGGTGTTGACATCAATCGCGACCAGCGCCTCGGTCTGGTTGATGACAATCGACCCGCCGGACTTGAGCCACACCTTGCTCTTGAGCGCCTTGTCGATCTCGGCCTGCACGCCGTACTCCTCGAAAATCGGGTACGGCTTCGCATAGAGCTTCACCCGCGGCGCGAGCGCCGGCATGATGCGCTCGACAAACTCCAGCACCTTCTGGTGTTCCTGCGGGTTGTCGATGCGAATGGTCTGGAACTCGTCGGTCAGCATGTCGCGGAGGAGCCTCACGACCAGGCTCGATTCGCGGTAGACCACGGCTGGAGCGCGGGACGCTTCGGTGCGCTGGCGGATTTCGGTCCAGATCTTGTGAAACGCGTCGAGGTCGGCGACGATGTCTTCTTTGGGCCGGCCACCGGCCGCGGTCCGGATGATCACGCCGCCGGTAAACCCGTGCGCCTCACGGAACTCGCGCACGATACCGCGCAACCGGCTCCGCTCATCGCGCGAGTCGATCTTTCTGGACACACCGACGTGATCCACCGTCGGCATGAACACCAAGAACCGCCCGGCCATCGTCACGTGCGACGTCAGGCGGGCGCCCTTGGTCCCGAGCGGCTCTTTGACGACCTGGACGAGAATCTCCTGGCCCTCTTTGAGCAGATCCTCGATCTTGGCCTGCGGCGATGACGGCCCCTTGGCACCGTTGCGGGCATCATCTTTCGCGCGCGGGGCCCCGCCCCCACTCGCAGCGCTTCGCGTCTCCGCGCTCGGCGCTGGCCGCAGGCGCTCCTTGTCGTCCTCGTCGCCCTGCTCGAGCTTGTCGAACTCCTCCATCGTGTCGATGACGTCGGCGACATAGAGAAAGCCGTCGCGCTCGAGGCCGATGTCGATGAAGGAAGACTGCATGCCGGGGAGGACCTTGCTGACCCGGCCCTTGTAGACGTTCCCGACAACCCCTTGCTGCCGCTCGCGCTCGACGAAAATTTCGGCGACGAGATCGTCCTCGAGGATGGCCACCATGGTTTCGTGGCCGTTGGAGGAGACGATCATCTCCTTGGTCATTT
>JBGPHH010000059.1:0-18300 GCA_041484265.1 Vicinamibacteria bacterium | reverse complement strand
TGGACGATGCCCTTCTCGTGTGCGGCCTGGCACGCCTCTGCGACCTGCCGCGCGATGATCAGTGCTTCAGTGAGGGGAAGCGGCCCCGCCTTCAGTCGTGCGGCCAGCGTCTCGCCTTCGACCAGTTCGAGCACGAGGAACTGCGACCCATTCGCTTCTTCAAGTCCGTAGATGGCCGCGATGTGAGGATGGTTCAGCGACGCGAGAACCTGCGCTTCTCGCTTGAACCGCGCGAGGCGATCCCCGTCGTGGGTAAAGGCCTCAGGGAGGACCTTGAGTGCTACGTCGCGATTGAGCTTGGTGTCCTTGGCGCGATAGACCTCGCCCATCCCGCCGACGCCAAGAAGCGCGACGACGTCGTACGAACCGAGGCGAGTGCCGGTGGCGAGCGCCATCCTATTTTGCCTGTGGGTTCCAGTTCAGTAGGAGCGTGATGGGCGCGCTCGCATCGTCAAGCGCAGTATTAATAAGGAAGCGGCCATCGCGAGCAACGTCGTACTGCCAGCCCTGGGCATTCTCCGTGCCGCCCCCGTAGATCCGCGTTTGAAATAGCGCCACCGGTGTGCCCGGCTCCATCGTCGCACCCGTGACCAGGATTGGCGCGGCCATCATTCGTCCATCCGGGGCGATGAAATACAGCTCTTTGCCGTCCGCCCGCCACCGAGGATAAATCCCGCCGGCTGTCGAGACCTGCCACTGTCCACCTGGGTTCGGCGTCCCGCGATCAGGAACGGCAGCAGGTGCAGACACGGTGAATGACCTGACGTAGATCTCGGGCCGGCCCGACTGGTTCGTTTGGTACGCCACCCAACGCCCGTCGGCGGAAAATGTGCCGATGCGTTCGAGAAAGTTTGTATTCAAAAACGGCCACGGCTTCTTGTCGCCGCCAAGCGGCAGCATCCACTGGTCCCAGTCCGCTTTAGGATCTCGCGTGCCGTACAACAGGACGCGCCCGTCAGGAGACCAGTCACTGACGTACTTGTCTTGCGGCGATTCCAGGAGCAGCGTCTCACTACCGGGACTGCTCGCCAGCCCCACGTACAGATTCCGGGTGCCCTTGCGGTTGGAGTCGAATGCGATCTGGCTGCCGTCCGGCGACCAAATGGGATAGCGATCCGACGCCGCGTCAAACGTGAAACGGGTCGCACGGGTTCCGTCGAGAAGCCAGATGTCCGAATTGCTCTGAACGGAACGCCAAACCGCCACGCGCCGCCCATCCGGCGACACACGAGGCGAAGAGAGCCCTCCGTCATCGGGGGCGCCCATTGCGCCCAGGAGTTTGCCTGCGCGGTCGAACCACTGCAATTGTCGCCGGCTCGCGCTGGTCGGCCGGTACGCTATCAGGCCCGCGGCAGATGCCGAAAACGCCCCGCTGAATCCGTTGCCGTCGAAGCCCACTTGATCGGCCACGGTGAGTGGATCCCCGAGTAGTGCTCTGCTCTGCAGATCGAGGCGCTGCGCCACGAGCGTGCCAGCACGGCCCCACAGCAGCCATCCCGACGGCGCGTACACAGCGGCCGTATCGGCCGCTGCCAGCCGTCTTGGTTCCTCCGAGCCGAGCGAGCCGAGATAAATTCCCGCAGTCTCGGGAGTTCCCATCGCGTAGTACACGAATCGCCGGCCATCGGGCAGGAACTGCGGCCACCGATGGCTTGTCTGCCCGGGGTCCAGTTTTGTAACGGCGACGGGCTCGCCGCCGGACGCCGCCATGCGGACCAACGTGGACTGTGCAGATCGCGTAAACAAGATCGTGCCGTCTGCGTTCCATGTCCCGCCTCGAGCGGCTTGCACCGTCGCGAGTGTCTGCGGTCTACCGGTGCCAAGATCGAGCCGCGCGAGCCTCCCCTCGCCAAAGAAGGCGACCGATCGGCTATTAGGCGACCAGAAGGGAAACGCCGCGCCTTCGGTCCCTGGCAGCGGTTGCGCCGCCGTTGCCGACAATGATCGCAACCAGAGACGCGAGGGACCATCACCAGAGGCCACAAAAACCAACTGCGTGCCATCAGGAGACAGCGCGAACGAGAGCGGATCAGTGGTGGCCGGCGTGATGATTTCCAGGCGCATCTCGGGCGGCCGAGCGACCATGCGCCACGGCCGCCAGACGGCGAGGACCACACCCAAGCTGACTACGGCCGCGCCAGCGACGGCCCAAGGCAGCGCACGGCGCCACCACCGCTCGAGGTTCGCGGCGTTCCCAAGGTTCGCAGGGTTCCCGAGGTTCGCAAGATTCGCAGCTTCGGGATGGGCGATCGCGTGTTCGAGGACGATGCGCGCTTCGCCGATGTCGCGCAGCCGACTCTTCGCGTTGCGATCGAGACACCGGTGGATCAAATCCCCCAGCGCCACAGGCGTGTCTGCCGGCAGCTTCCCAAAGTCAATCTCTCCGCGCAGCACGTCGGCCAGCGTGTGGGCGATCGTTTCACCTTCGAACAACCGCTTCCCCGTCACGAGCTCGTACAACACGACGCCGAACGCCCAGATGTCGGCCCGCTTGTCTACTGCCCTCCCGCTCGCCTGCTCGGGACTCATGTAGCCCGCCGTCCCCAGAATCATGCCGGCGCGGGTGGCCTGCATGCTGAGCGTTGGCGAGTTCGTCATCTGCGCGTCGGCCGAGCTGCCAGTCTGCATTACGGCCGCTAGGCCGAAGTCGAGCACCTTCACCACGCCGTCGGGACGCACTTTGATATTGGCGGGCTTCAGATCGCGATGGACGACACCTTGCTCGTGCGCGGCCTCCAGGGCCTCGGTGATCTGGCGCGCGATCGGGAGCGTTTCAGTTGGCGAGAGTCCGGCATGAGCGGTGAGCCCTGAGCCATGAGCCGACAGGATCTCTCCGAGCGTGGGACCTTCGACGAGTTCCATGACGATGGCGCTGACCGCCTGCCCTGAGCCTGCCGAAGGGCCGGATTCTTCCAGACCGTAGATCGCGGCGATGTTCGGATGGTTCAGCGACGCGAGCACTTGGGCCTCGCGCTTGAATCGGGCCAGCCGCTCCGGATCCGCCGCGAAGGTCTCTGGCAGCACCTTGATCGCGACATCGCGGTTGAGCTTCGTATCGCGCGCCCGATAGACCTCGCCCATCCCGCCCACGCCGACGAGCGAGATGACTTCATATACACCGAGGCGCGTACCGGTCTGGAGAGACATGGGCACCTATTGAAGCTTCTCTTCCGTTCGCACGCTGAACTGACGGAAGCGGCCGTACAGGGCGGTACCCGTCGCCTGACCCTTGACGACGAAATCTCCCCGTGATTCGACCGCATATCGCTCGTCCATCCTAAACGGCACGGCGATGCCGAAGGCTTCGTCGAATCGAAATGAGGTCACGACATGAACGGCAGTACCGACGACCAGGTCCGTCTTGAGGACCCGCCCGGTCACGCGGTCGATCCAGAGACGTCCTTTGACCACGCCGTCGACGCCGATCCGCCCTTGCAGCATGCTCGGCCGCTCACGCTCCTGGAAGTCGACCGCCCATGCGTCGGGACCGACATTTCTGTCGACATCGCGGAGGGTGAAGCGAAAACGTGACCGATATCGACGTTGAAGGAGCGCGAGGGCCAGCAGCGGATCGTTGACGGTCCGCGCGCTGCCAAGCAGGTTGTAGCGCGCGCTTTCGCTGGCGACACGCGTCGCCCGTTCTATGGCCGATCCTCCCTCCGAGAACAACTTCGTGAGACGGTCGTCCGGCCGGCCGATCGGCTTCCCATCCACCTCGACAACATCCCGGAACGTCAGCCAGTCGTCGACCTCCGACGTCCTGACGAGCAGGAACTCAGACCTGAGCTCGCGATGATCCGACGGCACGGTCACGAAGTTGCCACTCCCGTCCGAGGACAACAAGCTCGACTGCGGTGCGTACACCACGTCTTGCACGTACCGCTCTTCGGCGACGACGTTCGAGAATTTTCGGACGAAATCCTCCACATACGCGGTCGCCTGGGCAATGAGAGCATCCAGATCTGGCCGACCCTGTGCCGCCGAAGGCGACACGACGCTCAGAAAGAGAGCCGCTATGTTGATTCCAACGCGACAATGGGTGCGATGTATGCTCTGCGTCACGCGATTGCTCACGATCGTCATTGCGGCAGGATGACTCGCCCGGAGGTTTCGAACCGGCGGAAGTTGGAATAGGTCGCCACGCACTGAATCCGCTCTTCTGAGGCGGTCCGATCGGAGGGTGTCGGCCCCTGCACATAGACCTCCGTCATCCTCGCAGGCACCCACAACCGCAGCTTTGTGTCGCGACGGTAGTCGACGACAGTCTCCGCCTTCGTGTTGGTCGCCAGGTGGGAGAGCGTCAGACTCGTCCTGATGACGGCGCTATCGGGACGGGCGATCCAGGCGAAACCAGTCAGGGGAAGATCCTCGCCATCGTTCTGAATCACGGTGGGGCGCGCCCGTTCGGCAAGACCGATCTTCCAGGTCTCGACGCCATTCACTTTCTGTGTTCCCGCCGCCCAGAACACGAAGCGCGCCTGAAAGGCGGGGTCAAGAAGCTGCAGCACCAGCGCCGGATCGCTGAAGTTGCGTTGAATCCGTCCGAGGTTGAAGCGGGCGCCTTCGTCCCGTAGACGCTGGAGGTGTGCGAACCAGCTCGACGGGGGCTCGCGGAGCACGGCGCTCACACGATCGCCGCTGTCAGCGACCGGCTTGCCGTCAACGACGAGCACGTTGCGGACGGTCAACCACACCTGGTCGTCGGGGAGCCAGGTGAACAACATTTCGGACCGGGTGCTTCGTTTGCGAATCGCGCGCTCCGCTGGCGCGTCGCTGGACCAGCTGAACTGTGACACTACGTCCGTCTGCACGTACTCTTCGTCACTGAGCACGACGGCGAAGTCCTTCTCGAACTGCTGCACGTAGGTCCCAACGCTTTCAAGAACTCTTGCAAACGCCGCAGGCTGCGCGCGGCTCGACACCGCCGCCATTGTCAACACGAACACGAGGGCTGGGCGCAACATCATATTAGTCGGTCGCTTTCCTCAACGGGTCGGCCTCCAGTTCAAGAGGACCGTAATCGGCGACGTTTCTTCGGTCAGGGTGTTCATCAGGAACCGCTGCCCATCGGGGGAGACGATGTATTGCTGCCGGTTGTTTGTCACGGCAGGGCCGACTCGCGTCGCAAAGAGCGGAACGGGAGCGTTCACATCAAGAATCCGACCGTTCGCCGAAAACCGGATCGGGGCCGCCATCAACCGGCCATCCAGCGCGACATAGAAGATCTCTTTGCCGTCACGCCGCCACCGCGCCTGTCCACCGCCGGCAGTGGAAATTTGCACTCTGGCTCCAGCACCTGGGAAGGGCTGCGCGTAGATCTCGAAGCGCCCTGACTCATCTGACTCGTACGCCAACCAGCGTCCATCTGGCGAGAACTGACCGTTCGATTCTTCCGCCTGCGTCTGAACAACCGGAAACGGCCTGTCCTTGCCGTCCATCGGCAGCACCCAGAGGTCCCGGCCGGTCTTCGGATCGTTGGCCCGATAGAGCAAGTAGCGCCCGTCAGGCGACCAGTCCTCGGCGGCCTTCCCAAGAGGCGTCGCGAGCAGCAGTTCCTCAGGCCCAGTGGCAATGGTGGCTTTCTGGTAGAGGTCGAACACGCCTTGTCTGCGGTTCGAATTGAAAACGATACGGTTGCCGTCCGGAGACCAGAGGGGAAAGAACTCAGAGGCGGCGTCCGACGTGAACCGGCTGAATATCCCACGTTCTAGTTCAAGCAGCCAGATGTCTGGGTTTCCGTTCAGCGTTCGGCCGACAACAAGGCGCCGGCCGTCCGGCGCCAGGGACATGGTGTTTGCGTCATGAGGACTGCCGACGCGGCTAAGTTCTTTGCCGGACCGACCGAACCACGCGAATTGCCTGCCGCCTGCCTCGCTCGTTCTATACACAAACGGCCCCGCACCCGAAACCGAGAATGCACCAAGAGCTCCTGCAACTGTGACTTGTTCGGTCACGGCGAACGGTTCGCCGGCCACCTGCAAGCGCACCGGGTCGAAGCGCTGCGCAAGCAGCGTCCCTTGGCGGACGAAGAGGAGATGACCCGAGGAAGCATACTCAGCAGCTGTGTCGGCATCGAACAACCGACGCACGTCTGAACTACCGATCTCGCCGACGTAGACCCCACGGACGTTCGGGCTGGCTGCCGCTGCGTAGTACAAAAAATGGCGGCCATCCGGCAAGAATCTGGGAAAGCCGTGGGCCTGCTGCTGTGGCAGAAGGTGCGTGACGGCCACGGGTTCACCACCGCTCGCGGAGATCCGGAAGAGCGGGGAATCGCCTGACGGGCCGAAGAGGATCACACCGTCACGACTCCACGTGCCGGTTCGATTGACTCGGGCGATGGCGAGCACTTGCACCGATCCGCCATTGAGATCGATCCGCTTCAGCTTGTAGTCGGCAAAGAAGCCGATCGCACGACTGTCCGGCGACCAGAACGGATTCGTTGCGCCGTCGGTCCCCACCAGGACCTTCGCCGACTCGGAATTGAGTGGCCGCAGCCACAGCCGAGGCGAGCCACCGGCGGCAGCGACAAATACGATCTGCCGGCCGTCTGGCGAAATCGCAATCGACGCAGGGCTTGGCGTCGGCGGCGTGGTGATCTCGAGACGTACCTCGGGCGGCGGTGCGGGCGTTCGCCACGGTACCCAGAATGCGAGGACCGCGATCAGGGCGATAACAGCCGAGCCGGCCACGACCCACGGCAGCGCGCCCCTCACGAAGCGATCGAAAGTGGGCCTGACCTTATGACGTCCGGCGTCCGGGGAGCTCGGCGGACCTGACAAGGTCCGCCCCACATCTACCGGATTTACGATCGCGCGCTCGAGGACGATGCGTGCTTCGCCGATATCGCGCAGCCGCCGCTTCGCATCCCGGTCGAGACATCGACGCAGCAGATCGCGAAGCGGTTCGGGAGTATCGCCGGGCAGTGTGGCCAGATCGATCTCTCCGCGCAGCACGTCGGCAAGGGTGTGTGCGATCGTCTCGCCTTCAAACAGTCGCCTTCCTGTCACCAGCTCGAACAGCACGACGCCGAATGCCCAGATGTCCGCCCGCCTGTCTACGGCCCTCCCGCTCGCCTGCTCGGGACTCATGTAGCCGGCCGTCCCCAGAATCATGCCCGCGCGCGTGGCTTGCATGCTGAGTGTCGGCGAGTTCGTCATCTGCGGGTCGGCCGAGGCGCCACTCTGCACCACCGCTGCCAGACCGAAGTCGAGCACCTTCACCACACCGTCGGGCCGCACTTTGACATTCGCGGGTTTCAGATCGCGATGGACGACACCTTGCTCGTGCGCGGCCTCCAAGGCCTCGGCGATCTGACGCGCGATCGGGAGGCCCTCGTCCAGCGACATCGCGCCCTGCGACAGGCGATCGGCAAGAGTGGGGCCTTCGACGAGCTCCATGACAATGGCGCTCGCGCCGTCGGATTCTTCCAGACCGTAGATCGCCGCGATGTTCGGATGGTTGAGGGCGGCCAGCACCTGCGCTTCGCGCTTGAAGCGAGCCAGCCGATCCGGATCGGCCGCGAAGGCCTCGGGCAGCACTTTGATGGCGACGTCGCGATTGAGCTTCGTGTCGCGCGCTCTATAGACCTCGCCCATGCCCCCGGCGCCGATGAGCGCGAGGACCTCGTAGGCGCCGAAGCGCGTGCCGGAGGTCAAACTCATTTCTTCAGTCCCGCCGTCCAGTTGACCAGCAGCGTCATCGGCGGACTCGTCGCTTGCTCGACCGGCGTCTCGACCAGAAACCGCTGGCTGTCGATCGATACGTCGTACCGCCACCCTTGGTAATTTGAGATTCTTGACGGCGTGGCAGGCAGGTTAAAGAGCGATCGCACAGCGCCGACCTCAAAGGCGGCCCCCTCACCGTTCACCGTGGCCGCCATCAACGTACTGGCAGACACGTAGAAGATTTCTCGACCATCTCGGGACCATCTCGGAAAGGCACCGCCAGCGGTCGAGATCAGCCGCTTGCCTTCACTATTTGGGAACGACGCGACGTATATCTCGGCGCGGCCTGACTCGTCGGAGCGATACACGACCCACCGCCCATTCGGGGAGAACTTGGCGAAGTTGTTCGTGAAAGTCGTTTGTAAATAGGGCCTTGGCTTTCGATCACCGAACAGCGGTAGTAGCCACGTATCAATTCTCGTGACCACCGGATCGGCCTTCGAGAAGAGCAAGAAGCGCCCATCCCTTGACCAGGTTCCAAGCCACTTGTTGTAGGATTTGTCCTCGAGCAGCACGACTTCGTCTTGTCCCCCCACCGGTTTCTCATAGATATCTTGGATACCCTTCCGGCGCGAGACGAACACGATACGGCTGCCATCGGGCGACCATGTCGCTTCCATGTCGTCTGCGGGGTCGGATGTCAGCCGCGTCCTTAGCCCACGCGCGACGTCGTATAGCCAGATGTCGAACGTCCTCCGTGTGCCGTCTAGGATGGTCACCGCTGCTTGCGTCCCATCGGGCGAAAGCTCGACCTCCCCGTACTCCGCGGCGTCACCGACCTGACTGAGCGGCTTCCCGGCACGGTCGCGCCAAATGAGCCGCGACTGGATATTCCCCGCGCCAGTTTGGAACGCGATCACGCCGGACTCAGAAACTGAGAAGACCCCGCGTAGACGTGCCGTGCCCCCTACGTACAACTGCTCGGCCAGCGGTATCGCATTACCGGTCAGCTCGCGTTGGTTGGCATCAAACGGCTGCGCCATCAACGTCGCGTCCCGCACAAAGAACAGGTAGCCGGCTGCATACTGCGTGTTTGAGCCGCCATCGAACACCAGCGTCTTTTCGTTCGAGTCGAGCGATCCGACGTAGACTCCGCGTCCCTGAGTCCCACCGGCTCCTCCCGTCACGGCGAAGTACAGGAAGTGGCGGGCGTCGGGCAAGAAGAGCGGAGACCAGTGCGACGTTTCCCCTGCCTGTGTGTCGAGGACGGTGGCGGCGACCGGCTTGCCGCCGGACACCGACACGCGCTGGAGCGGCGACCCGTTCAGCGCGAATAGGATGATGTCGTCGCGGTTCCAGGTCCCACCAACCGCAGGCCCTGCGGCGTCACTCAGCGTCACGGCGGGCCCACCAGCGACGTCCAGCCTCTTGAGCTTTCCATCTGCGAAGAACGCTAGAAAGCGGCTGTCAGGCGACCAGAATGGCGAGGAGGCACCATCGGTGCCATTCAGCGGACGCGCCGACCCTTCGTTCAGGGGCCGGACCCAGAGCGTTTGTTTTCCATCTGAAGCTGTGGCCACGAACGCCAGGTGCTGACCGTTGGGTGAAAGAGCCATGCGCCCCGCGTCCGTGACCGCGGTTGGGCTTACGATGAAGGTATCCGGCGGCGGCAGAATGGACGACCGATAGGCGCGAGTCTCCTCAGGCAAACGTTGTGTATAGAGACCGATGGCGGTTGCGAGTGCCGCGATGAGCGCCACCACTGCGGCGGCGGCGCTGATCCACGCGAGTCGCTCGCGGCTGTGGGCGGCCAGATGAGGAACCGCCGCGACCGCGCCGTCGGACAACTGTGCCGCCGTATCGTCGATCTCCAGGCGCGCCGTTCCAATCTCCGGCAGCCGATTCTTCCGATCTTTCGCGAGGCAGCGGCGCAGGAGACGTCGGATGGGCGGCGGCGTACCCGCCGGCAGCAGGCTCCAGTCCGGCTCGGCCCGCATGATGGCCCCGAGGATGTCGGCGATCTCGTCGCCCTCGAAGGCCCGCCTGCCGGTCAACATTTCAAACAGGACGCAGCCAAATGCCCAGATGTCGGTACGTTTGTCGACCGCCTTGCCACGCGCCTGCTCGGGACTCATGTACGCCGCTGTTCCCAAGATGACCCCGGCCCTTGTCGCCGCCAAGCTCATCGTCGGCGAGTTCGTCACATTCGGGTCCGTAGCGTCACCCGCAAAGGCCTTCGCCAGTCCGAAATCCAGCACCTTCACCACGCCGTCGTCCCGCACCTTGATATTTGCGGGTTTCAGATCGCGGTGCATGACGCCCTGTTCGTGCGCGGCCTCCAAGGCCTCGGCGATCTGGTGCGCGATCGGGAGCGCCTCGTCCAGCGGCATCGCGCCCTGCGACAGGCGATCGGCAAGGGTGGGGCCTTCGACGAGCTCCATAACGATGGCGCTCGCGCCGCCGGATTCCTCCAGACCGTATATCGCCGCGATGTTCGGATGGTTGAGGGCGGCCAGCACCTGGGCTTCTCGCTTGAAGCGGGCCAGTCGATCCGGATCGGCTGCGAAGGCCTCGGGCAGCACCTTGATCGCCACGTCGCGACCAAGCTTCGTATCCCGCGCCCGATAGACCTCGCCCATCCCCCCGGCGCCAATGACCGCAAGGATCTCGTAGGCGCCGAGGCGAGTGCCTGTTACGAGGGGCATGGGCGGTCAGAAGCGAAGCCGGTACACAACATACGTTGGTCCGATCTGGATCTGGGCGCGCGACGAAGCCCGGATCCTCAAAAGCACGATCCCGAGGCCCACAAAGGCCGCACCGGCGACGGATGACGCTGCAACGTTTCCTGCAGGTTCATGAGGGTAGTAATCCTCTCTGCATCCCCTCGTTCCGAACAGGGGCGAGGGGTTCTGCAAGCATGTCTGAATCTGGCGGCGGCTCTCGTCGGTCAGCACAGGTTCGCTCCGTGCGTAAGTAAGACTCAAGGTCAGCAGCGCCGCTCCCGTGCCAACCGATAACAAACCGGCGATCAGGAGAGGCTTGCGACGGGATGACGTAGCAGGCTGGGCACCGGCGTCGTCTGCCGCCCGTGCGTCGGGCGTCCCGCCGACTAGCGCAATCAGCAACGCAATGGCGACGTGGCGCCTCAGCATGACGGACGATCCACCGAGGCGCGTGCCGGAGGTCACACTCATTTCTTCAGTCCCGCCGTCCAGTTGACAACGATCGTGATCGGATCGGAGGCGGCCTGTTCCTGAGACGTGATGACGAGGAATCGCTGGCCGTCCGCGGACACATCGTACGGTTTGCCAACGACGACCGGCCGAGTCTCGAAGAGGGCTTTGACGTTACCGACCTCGAAGGTGGCCCCCTTGCTGCTCACCGCCGCCGCCATCAGCATGTTGTTGGGCGCGAGATAGAAGAGCTCGGCGCCGTCTCCACGCCAGCGAGGGTAATTGCCGCCGCCGATCGACACGCGCCGTTTCCCTCCGGGTCCAGGAAACGGTGCCACGTATACCTCAAACTGGCCGGACTCGTTCGAGCTGTACGCCACCCACCGGCCGTCGGGAGAGTGTCGGCCGTCAAACTCGCTGAACGCCGTCTGCATGAACGGAGCAGGCTTTCGATCGCCTGATAACGGCAGAACGAAGAGATCCCCGTTCCCCGCAGCGCCGACGCGATAGAGAATCGACCGGCCGTCTGCAGACCAACCGAGAGGGGTCTTGCCGCGCTCGTTCTTGAGGAGCAGCTCCTCCGTGCCCGATCCGTCGGCTGCCCGGCGGTACAGACTGTTGATCTGCTCTCTGTTCGAATTGAAGATGATCTCTTTGCTGTCCGGCGACCAAATCGAGGCCGCTTCGCTCGCCGGATTGGACGTCAGTCGCGTCCTCAACCCACGCGCCATGTCGTACACCCAGATATCGCGGGCCGGACTTGACTGACCAGCCACGCTTACAGATGCCCACTTGCCGTCGGTCGAGAGCTCGACGTCACCGTAACGGGCTGGATCTCCAAGGACTCGAATCTGTTTGCCCGTCCGGTCGAACCACACTAGTCGCGCGGTGTACTCTGCGGCTCCGGTCTTGTAGGCCAGCACGCCGTTTTCCGACGCCGCGAACACGCCCGTCGGTGGACCATTCTGTGTGGAAATGTCCTCGGCGACCGGAAAGGCGTCGCCGTTCAGCGTCAACCGTCCGACATCGAAGGGCTGAGCAACGAGAGTCGTGTCGCGCACGAAGAGCACGTGACCACGGCTGTACGCGACGTTTTGTGACGTGTCCCGCAGCAACAACGTTCGTTCCGCAGAATCGAGCGACGCTAGGTACACACCCTGGACTACTCCACTAAGACCCAGCGCGAAGTAGAAGAAATGCCGGCCATCGGGCAGGAACAATGGCCGACGATGGACGGTCTCGCCGGGGCCGAGCGTGGTGGCCGCACTCGGCGTGCCGCCGGAGGCAGACACCTTCTGCAGCGCTGAACCATTTGTCGGAGCAAAGACAATCACACCCTCCCGGCTCCACGCGCCGCCGCGATCATCTGGGGCATCGCACAACGTCACAGCCGGAGGGCCTGAAGCAGCGATCTTCCTGAGTTTGCCGCCTGCGAAGAATCCAATCCATCGGCCATCGGGCGACCAGAAGGGACGGGCCGCATCATCTGTGCCGGATAGCGGCCGCGCAGCCGGCGCGTCCAGAGCACGGACCCATATCTGACTCTTGCCGTCCGGCCCGACCGCGACCAAGGCGAGCTGGCTCCCATCTGGCGACACCGCCAGGGGCGATGGTGCGGCCCCGGTGGCACTGGCCCGCTGTGCCCACGTCCAGCCATCTGGCGCAGAGACCATGAAACGAATACCTCGCTCGTCGGCCACCGGCGCCCGCCGCAGATACAGCATCGCGCCCAACGCGAGCGAGGTCACGAGCAACGCTCCGGCAACCATCCACCCGGAGCGCGACCGTTCGGGCGCTGGCAGCGCGGCAGCCGCCGGTCGAGGAGCTGCCAGCGCGGGCTCCTCCATCAAGAAGATCGCTGTGGAGATATCCGGGAGGCGCCGCCTGCGGTCCTTCTCGAGACACCGCTGCACGAGTATGCGAACGGAGAGTGGCACGTCAGACGGCAGGGCCTGCCAGTCGGGCTCTCCTTTGATCACCGACGCGAGCGTGTCGCCGAGGTCTTCGCCTTCGAAGGCGTGCCGGCCCGTGAGCAGTTCGTAGAACACGGCTCCGAACGCCCAGACGTCGCTCCGCTTGTCGGCCGGGCGGCCCTTCGCCTGCTCCGGGCTCATATACGCGGCCGTTCCGAGAATCACGCCAGCTCGCGTCGCTGTCAGGCTGAGGGTCGGCGAGCGCGTTAGATCGTCCGGTCCCGCCTCGATCGGCTCCAGGGCTTTGGCCAACCCAAAGTCGAGGACCTTGACCTGATCGTCGGCCGTGAAGGCGATATTGGCCGGCTTGAGGTCGCGGTGGACGATGCCTTTTTCGTGCGCGGCTTGCAGGGCATCGGCAACTTGCCGCATGACTCTCAGGGCCTCCGCGATCTCGAGCGCACCCGTCGTCAGTCGTCGCGCTAGCGTCTCTCCCTCAACCAGCTCAAGGACGAGAAACTGCACCGCCTGCCCTGAGCCTGCCTGCCCCGAGCTTGCCTGCCCTGAGCTCGTCGAAGTGGTCGAGGTGGTCGAAGGGTTGGCCTCTTCGAGCCCGTAGATCGCGGCGATGTTCGGGTGGTTCAGCGACGCGAGCACTTGTGCTTCGCGTGTGAATCGCGCGAGGCGGTCGGGGTCGTGCGTAAATGCGTCGGGCAAGACCTTGAGGGCGACGTCGCGGTTGAGCTTCGTGTCCCGCGCGCGGTAGACCTCGCCCATTCCCCCGGCCCCGATGAGCGCGAGGACCTCGTAGGCGTCGAGGCGGGTACCGGGTGTGAGCATCGTTCACTTCCTCAAGGCCGACGTCCAGTTTAGGGTGATCGTGAGGGGAATATCCGCGCTGGCGGAGATGGAGGGCGCCGTGGGGATGAAGAAATGCTGGCCATCTCCGCTAACGGCATAGGGAAGGGATGGCGTGTCATGCCCAGGATTTCTATAGGCGCTTTCAAAAAGGACTTTGGGGGCGCCAAATCGTAGCCCATCTCCCGCGGCCTCGACATCTACCGCGAACACCCGCTGGTTGAATCCAAAGAACAGTTCTTTTCCGTCGTGCCTCCACCGAGGGGTCGTGCCGCCGGCAATCGATACCTGCCACTTGCCCGTCAGGTTCGAAAGACTCCGAACGTATATTTCGTTACGCTGGCCAGACTCGTTCGATTGATACGCAACCCAGCGGCCGTTGGGGGAGATCTGTCCATAGCCTTCGAAGAACGGCGACCGCAGATAGGCGACAGGCTTCTTGTCTCCCTCGAGAGGCAACAGCCACAAATCGTTTCGCGTTTTCGGATCGACATTCTCAAAGAGCAACGACTTTCCGTCCGGAGAATAGGCACTTGGAGACTTCGGCGTGCTGGACTCGAAGAGGAGTTCTTCTTGTCCAGTGCCGTCGGCCGGTTTCTGGTACAAGCCCCACATGCCCGCACGTAGCGAGGCGAAGGCAATGCGGCTGCCGTCGTTAGACCATACGGGTGACGAATTGTCCTGCAGTGCGTCGAATGTGAAGCGTGGTCGCGTACCGCGCTCCAGGTCGAGCAGCCAGATATCGCCGCCTCCACTGGCCTCGTGGAGATGGGTCGCCACACGAGTCCCGTCGGGCGATACATCGAAGCCCCGGTACTGGGAGGTGCCGAGCGACGTCAGCTTCTTGCCGGTCCGGTCGTAGATCGCCAGCTCCGTATCGCCTGCGGCGGTCGCGGAGGCAACCGGCCAAACTACCAGGACACCCGTGTCGGACGTGGAGAAGCCCGGCCGCGCGAGCGTCGTTGCTGCGCCAACAGGATCGGCAACGCGGACGGCTTCGCCCTCGAGCTGAAAGCTCTCGAGGTTGAACGTTTGCGCAAAAAGGGTGGAGCCGCGACGGAACAGCAGGTGGTTCGGTGGCGCGAAGCCCGCCGCGAAGTCGGACGCCACGATCAGGCGAGTGTCCTTCGAATCCAGCGAACCGAGCATGATGCCGCGGTTCCCCGGTTGCGTGCTATTCACCCAGTACAGGAAGTGGCGTCCATCGGGCAGGAAGCGCGGCCAATAGTGACCGGTTTCCGATCGGGATCGATCGAGCGTCGTCACTTGCGCCGGCGTCCCGCCGTTTGAAGGCACCTGATGCAGCCCACGAATCCCAGTCGAAGAGAACACAATCGTACCGTCTCGGTTCCAAGTTCCAGTTGATACGCCCGCCGCCTCTACGCCGCCTGGATCGGTGGTGACTAGCCGAGGTGGGCCACCGGAGAGGTCGATTCTCTTGAGTTGGGCTCCTGTGAAGAAGGCGATCGATCGACTATCCGGAGACCAGAAGGGATTCACCGCGCCTTCTGTGCCCGGCAAAGGGCTGATTTCAGTAGCATCCATCCGCCGCAGCCACAGCTGGTCCGCCGTCCCATCATTGGTTGCCGCCACGAAGGCTAATTGCGTTCCATCAGGCGATATCTCCATCCGCGGACCATTGCCCGCGACGATGAAACTTCCCTTTACTGGTGAGACCTGAAATCGAACAACCGGAGGAACGACCGGCTCGGTGCGGAGATAAAGCGTTGCGAAGGTCGCTGCGGCGATGGCGAACACAGCGGCGACACCTGCTAGAGACCAAAGCCAGCGACCACTGGCAGTCGCAGCGTCCTTCGGTGAAGTGGCAGGCACAGATCCGGTTATCTCCGCAGGAGTGGTGAGCGCCTCCTTGATCTCGATCCGCGCGACGGCGATGTCCGGGACGCGCTCCTTGCGGTCCTTCTCCAGACAACGTCGTAGCAGTCGCCGGATCGCCGGGGGCGTCTCTGCGGGCAGCAGGCCCCAGTTCGGTTCGGCCCGCACGACGGCCGCGAGGATATCCGTGATCTCGTCGCCTTCGAAGGCTCGCGTGCCCGCCAGCATCTCGTAGAGCACACAGCCGAAGGCCCAGATGTCAGTCCGCTTGTCGACCGTCTTGCCACGCGCCTGCTCCGGCGACATGTAGGCCGCCGTACCCAGGATCATTCCGGCCCTCGTCGCTGCCAGACTCATCGTCGGCGAGTTCGTCAGATTCGGGTCTGCCGCGTCAGCAGTGAAGGCCTTCGCCAAGCCGAAATCGAGGACCTTTACCTGGCCCTCGGGCGTGACCTTCACGTTCGCCGGCTTGAGGTCGCGATGGACAACGCCTTTTTCGTGCGCGGCTTCAAGCGCGTCGGCAATCTGACGGGCGATCGGCAACGCCTCGTCGATGGGGACTGGGCCGACCTTCACCTTATCAGCGAGCGTCGGCCCTTCGACCAGCTCCATCACGATCGCGATCGCCTGTGAGGATTCCTCCAAGCCGTAGACAGCGGCGATGTTCGGATGGTTCAGCGAGGCGAGGACTTGTGCTTCTCGTTGGAAGCGGGCGAGGCGGTCGGCATCGAGTGCGAACGCTTCAGGAAGGACCTTGAGTGCGACGTCGCGGTTGAGCTTCGTATCCCGCGCTCGATAGACCTCGCCCATCCCACCAGCGCCGATGAGGGCAAGGACCTCGTAGGCGCCGAGACGAGTGCCGGATGTCAGCGCCATCAGCGTGTGGCCGGCACTCGCGTCTTCAGCTCTTCGAACCAGTTGAGGACGACGTTGATCTGCTCGGCCGGCTGGCGTGCGGGGCCGCTCTGAGCACTGGCAGGCACGACAACGAGGAAGCGTTGGCCGTCTGGCGTGATGTCGTAGTATCGCCCCTGCCCGCCCAAGAGCGCCTGCTTAATCGGAAGCGGTGTCGGTGGTCCGAAGCTGAACACGGGCTGCGTGCGCACCTCGATCGACAACAAGTCACCGAGATTGCCGTCGCCGCCGTTGACAGTGTCGTAGTAAATCTGCCTACCGTCTGGCGACCATAGCGGATCACGTCCGCCTCCCGTTGAGATTTGATACTTCGCGCCAGTCGGCGGAAACGGTTGCACGAAGACCTCGAAATTTCCGCCAACCTCGGTCGACGTGTACGCGAACCAGCGACCGTCAGGCGAAAAAGCTGAATAACGCTCGTTGGAGGGCAGCTGGACCAGCGGCCTGGGTTTGTGGTCGCCGTCGAGAGACACAGTCCAGATGTCCCCCGAGCCGCCTACCATAAACGAAAGACTCCTCCCGTCTGGAGTCCAGTCTTCAGGGCGGTGTTCAATGCCAGCGTCAGCTTTGGTCAACCGTTCCACGGTGCCCGTGCCGTCGGCCTGCTGGCGGAATAGGCTGCGATCGCCCTCACGATCAGACTGGAAGACTATGAAGCGCCCATCCCGACTCCAGACTGGGGACACGTTCCGGCCCCCGAAAGTCAGGCGACGAGGTGTCGCCCCTGGTTTCAACTCAGCAACCCACACGATGGCGTTGGTCCCATCGTCGGTCTCAAACGCCATCCGCTTGCCGTCCGGTGAAATCCGAGGATGGCGATAAGTCTGGGCCGGCAAACCGAGCGGCTCGATCCTGCCGTTTCGGTCGGCTAGAGCCAGAGTCCGCAGCGCAATGGTTGAAGCCGACCCCGGGATGTACACAAGGGAACCGGTTGCCGAAAGATCGAACTGAGCAGCACCGCTGGTATTCAGAGCCGTCGCGCGTCGGACACCCTCGACGATAGGCACGGGACCACCTCGGACCTCCAAGGTATCGACATCGAACGCAATCGCCAGAAGCGTATTACCAAGTGCATAGACGATATGGCCCGTGGGCACGTACTGCGCCGCGCCACCGCCGCGAACCAAGACCTTCCGCTCACCTGACGGAAGAGACTGCGCGACGATTTGCGCCTTGTCCCAGCGGCTTGCTCCGGGTTCAGTGGCCACGGTGAACAGGAGCGCCTTGCCGCCAGGAAGCAGTTGCGGACCGTACACCTGCTCGGACTCTTTCACCTGAATCAGCAGCTCTGGCTCGCCTCCGTTGGCGGAGATGCGCATGACGCCCTTGCCGGCTTGAGCAAACAGGATCTGATCGCCGCCCCAGTGCGGCCCTTGAAAATCGCCGGCGGCAATTGACTGACCAAACTTGTACAGGGCGAGGGGCGCGCCACCGCTCACGGCAATCTTGTTAATGACGCCGGCAGCCGACTTGAAACCGATCCACTGGCCGTCCGGCGAAAAGAAGACAACGCCTGGATCCAGATTGGCTGTTCCCGAAACTGGTGTGGCTTCCAGGTCGCCGATGGCTCGAACGTAGAGTTGCCGATTCGCGGCGTACGCGATGCGGGTCCCGTCTGGAGACACCGCGAGATTCACACCAAAACTACGCGTGAAGTGCACGTCCTCCGGCAAGGTGACGGAGAATCGTGTCACCAGAGGAGCTGAAATTACGGGTCGAGTGCTCCACCACGTCAGGAAGCTCGCCGCAGCACCTACGACAGTAGCCGTCGCGGTAATCGGAATCGCCCGCTTCCAGAGCGGCTGCAAGGCCACATGGGGCGTCAGGGTTGCGCCCCTCGGGTCAGCCGATATCGCTTCCAATTCCAGCCGCAGGTCACCGACGGCTTGCCATCGCGCCTTCGGGCTCTTCGCTAGGCATCGACGAAGGAGGTCGGTC